>JBHEML010000060.1:0-9116 GCA_046262615.1 Candidatus Limnocylindria bacterium
GCTCATTACGCAGCGGCCGGGATCGATGAGGCCGCTCATCACGCCCCACGCCCGCACCTTCGCGAGGTCCGCGAGCTCGGTGAAGCCGGGATCGCCGCGCAGGGCGTCGCGCCATTCCTTGCCATAACCGCTCGAGCCGCGGTAGTTGGCGAGGAGGACCGCGAAACCGTGGTCGACCCATGCCTGGACCGAGGGGGAGAACTCGTCGGCGTCATGCGCCTCGGGTCCGCCGTGCACGATGAAGATCGCCGGATGGGGCCGCTGTCCGGGCGGTGCAGCGACGAAGACGTGCACGCCTGCGACGTCCGCATCGGTGTACCGCACGCTGCCCGGCGCTGGTTCACCGGGCGGCGCCAGCACGACGGCGCGGCCGTCATGGATCGCTGGCGGCTCGGCGGAGGAACCCATGCGCGACCAGACGGCTCCGTCCGGCCGTACGCGGGCGTCGTCGATGCTGCCGGGCGGGTGCGGGAGCCGGGAGAGCGCCCCGCTGGCGAGGTCGAGCCGGTGCAGCTCCGTCCGGCCGCGATGCTGGTGGATGAGCAGGAGCGCAGACGCGTCCGGATACCAACGCGCGAAGACCTCTCCGGAAAGGTCGATGCCGAGCTCGCGCTGCTCGCCGGTCAGCGGCGAGAAAAGCAGCGGCTCGCGCCGGCCGCGCCGCTCGTGCCCGACGATGACTCTAGCGTCGCCAGCGATGGGCGACCACTCGCCGCTCGAGAGGCCACGGCCCGGGCCGTCCCATGCCTCGGCCACGGTCCGCCCAGCGAGGTCGACGATCCGCACCGCCCGGTTGCGCGCGTCGCCGTGCTCCGAGTGGTCGAGCGCGAAGAGCGTCTCGTCGGCCGAAAGCTCGCGCACCGTCGCGTGCTCGCGGTGCTGGTAGATCTGGAGCGGCCGGTCGCCGCGCGGCAGAACGTGCACCGTGGTGCCGGCGTCGTCGGAGCGTCCGATCACCGCGACGGTGCGGCCGAGCGCCAGGCCCGCGGAGTACGACGGCTTGAGCGGCGCGGGGTCGTGGCGCTGTCCGCCGGTGAACGGCTCCACGGTCCAGTTGCCGAACTCGTCGCCCTTGGCGTCGTTCCACCACCAGATCTCGTCGGCCGTGGGGTCGATGCGGCTCGCCACGCGGTAGCCCGTCCCCTCCGGGCGGTCGGTGACCTGCCGCCGCTCGCCGCGCTCCAGGTCCCACGCGTGGACCTCGTACTTCCCGCTCTCGTTCGACAGGTGGATGAGCCGGTCGGGACGCTCGCGTGCCCATATCGGGAAACCCACACGGGTCGCGCGGAAGCGCCTGCGCCAGGCTGGCTCGGCCATCGCCTCGCTAGCGGCCGTCGCGGCTGACGGTGAAGACGTCGCGGACGCTCTCGAGCTTGGCGAGCACGCGCGAGAGCTGCTCGATGCTCGTGACCTGGAGCGTGGCGTTCACCGTCGCGCTCCGGTCGGCGTTCGCGTTGGCGGAGAGCGAGACGAGCTGCACCTGGTTCTCGCTGATGACAGCGGCCACATCACGCAGGAAGCCGTCGCGATCCCAGCCCTCGATGCGAATGGCGACCGGGTATGTGCGTGCGAGGCGGTGCTCCCAGTCGACCTCGACGAGCCGCTCCCGCTCGCCGCTGCCGCGGACGTTCGTGCAGTCGGCGCGATGCACCGTTACGCCGCGCCCCCGCGTGATGTAGCCGACTATCGGATCGCCGGGCACGGGGTTGCAGCAGACCGCGAAGCGCACCAGCAGATCACCGACGCCCTTCACGCGCACGCCGCCAGGTGAGGCCGCCGGCGGCTGCGGCGGGGCGACCTCCGGGATCGCCAGCTCCTGGTCATCGACGATGCCGAGGCGCGTGACGACCTGGGCCGGCGTGATCGCGCCGTAGCCGAGGGACGCGAAGAGCGTGTCGACGTCGTGGAGGTTCATCGCCTCGGTGACGCGCCGCAGGTCGTCCTCGCTGATATCGCTGAGCGAACGCTGGGCGATGCGTCGCATCTCCTTGTCGAGGAGCTCCCTGCCGTGGGCGACGTTCTCCTCGCGCTGCTGGCGCTTGAACCATTGGCGGATCTTCTCGCGCGCACCAGGCGTCCGCACCATCGTCAGCCAGTCGCGCGACGGTCCGCGCGCGGCCTTGCTCGTGATGATCTCGACGATGTCGCCCGAGGTCAGCTTGTGGTCGAGCGGCACGATCCGCCCGTTCACCTTCGCGCCGATGCAGCGGTGGCCGATGTCGGTGTGGATGCGATACGCGAAGTCGATCGGCGTCGAGCCCGCGGCGAGGTCCTTGACCTCGCCCTTCGGCGTGAAGACGAACACCTGGTCCTGGAACACGTCGACCTTGAGCGATTCGACGAACTCCGTCGCGTCCGCGACGTCGTGCTGCCACTCGACCAACTGGCGGACCCACGCGAGCTTCGATTCATATTTCGGGTCGCCTTTGCCGCCTTCCTTGTACCGCCAGTGCGCCGCTATCCCGTGCTCGGCGAGCGTGTGCATCTCCTGCGTGCGGAGCTGGATCTCGAGCGGCTGCCCGTCGGGCCCGATGACCGCGGTGTGCAGCGACTGGTAGAGGTTGTTCTTCGGCATCGCGATGTAGTCGTCGAACTGCCCGGGGATGGGCGGCCATAGTGTGTGGACGACGCCGAGCGCGGCGTAGCACGAGGGGACGTCGGCGACGACGACGCGCACCGCGAGCAGGTCATAGACCTCGCCGAACGACACGCCCTTGCGCCGCATCTTCTGCGCGATCGACCACAGATGCTTGGCGCGCCCGGCGAGGTCGGCGCGGATGCCGGCGCGCTCGAGCTCCTTCCCGAGCAGCTTCATCGCCGAATCGATGTACTTTTCGCGCTCGTTGCGGCGCGACGCGAGCTGCTCGGCGAGGTCTCGGTAGTGCTCCGGCTCGAGGTACTTGAAGGCGAGGTCCTCGAGCTCCCACTTGATCTGCCAGATGCCTAGGCGGTGCGCGAGCGGCGCATAGATCTCCATCGTCTGCCGCGCGATGCGCTGCTGTTTGGCCGAGGGCAGCGCGCCGAGCGTGCGCATGTTGTGCAGGCGGTCGCACAGCTTGATGACGACGACGCGGAGGTCGTCCGCCATCGCGAGGAACATCTTGCGGATGTTCTCGGCCTGCTGCTGGTCGCTGGTCTGTCCGCTGAAGCGCGAGAGCTTCGTCACCCCTTCGACCAGGCGCGCGATCTCGTCGCCGAACGCTCGCCGCAGGTCGTCGCTCGTCCGCGGTGTGTCCTCGGGCACGTCGTGCAGCAGCGCGGCGGCCACCGTCGCGGCGTCGAGCCCGAGCTCCGCGACGAGCAGCGCCGCCGCGGCCGGGTGCTCGATGTACGGGCCACCGCTAACGCGGCGCTGGCCCTCGTGCGCCTCGGCCGCGTACGTGTAGGCCCGCCGGACGAGCTCGGTGTCGGCGTTGGGCGAGTGGCGGACCAGCTCCGCCACCAGCGTGTCCGCGTCGATCCGCGGATGGCGGACGACCGCGCGAAGGCGGTCGGGGATGCGGACGAGCGCGGCCACTACGGTGATCCCGCGACCCGGTCGGTGACCTGGGCCACGACGGCGATCACGCGGCTCCCACGCGAAGCGATCGGAATGGCGGCCACTACGCGGCACCGGCGGAGGCGAACTGCGCGGCCGTCCCCACAGCGGCGAGGTCGCGTAGCTCGAGCTCGAGGAATCCGCTACGGCCGGTGCCAACGGTCACGACAGCGTCGACGCGCCCCTCGGCGGTCACGTCCTCCGCGCGATCGCCCCGCCGGAACGCCATCGCGTCGAACGTGTATCTGCCTACGGTCACCTTGCACCGGAGGTGATCGCTGTCGACGCCGACCTGGCGGATCCCATACACCTTCACATCACGTAACAACAGGTGCGGCCGGGGATTTCCCGCCCCGCACGGCTCGAGCATCGCGAGCTCCAGGGCGAGGCGCGGGGTGAGGCCCTCCGCGGTCATCTCGGCGTCGACGGCGATCGTGGGGACCGGTCGCACGCCGCGGAGCCGCGCACGGACGATGCCGTCGAGCCGCTCGTGCAACTCGGGGATGCGCTCGACGGGGACCGAGAACCCCGCGGCCATGGCGTGACCGCCGTGCCGCGGCAGGAGGTCGCCGCACTCCTCGAGCGCCTCGGCGATGTGGACGCTCGCGATCGAGCGACACGAGCCCTTGCCCTCGGGGCCGTCGATCGCAATGACCGCTGCGGGGCGGCCGTGGTCCTCGACCAGGCGCGACGCCGCCAGACCGACGATGCCGGCGGGCCACGCCGCGTCCGCGACGAGCGTGATCCATCGCTCGCTCTGCTCCGCCGCGCGCTCCCGCGCGCCGCGCACCACCTCGTTCGTGAGGCGCTGGCGCTCGAGGTTGCGCTCCTCGAGGCGATCGGCGAGCGCCTTCGCCGCGGCGGGATCCTCGGTCAGCAGCAGGTCGAGCGCGTCCCGCGCGTCGGAGATGCGCCCGGCCGCGTTGAGGCGCGGCCCGAGGCCGAAGCCGATGTCCGATGCCGTCACGCCGCCGAGCTTCAGCGCGGACCGCTCGACGAGCGCGCGCACGCCCGGAATGGGCGCGCGGTTCAGCGCCGCGAGGCCGGCCCGCACGAGCGCTCGGTTCGCGCCGCGGAGCGGGACGACGTCGGCGACCGTCGCGAGCGCGACGAGCTGCGCGAGCTCCTGTTCGTGCGCCGCGTACCGCTCCGGACCGAGGAGCGCCTTCGCCAGCATCAGCGCGACGCCGGCCCCCGCAAGCTCCTTGTCGGGAGAGGCGTCGCCTGGGCGGCGCGGGTTCATCAGCGCGTACGCGTCGGGAAGCGACTCCGGCGGATGGTGATGGTCGGTGATGACGAGGTCGACGCCGAGCCTGCGCGCGAGCGCCGCTTCGCCGATGGCGGTCACGCCGCAGTCCACCGACACGATGACGCGCGCGCCGTCGGCGGCCAGCTGCTCGATCGCCGCCGAGTTCAGGCCGTAGCCCTCCTCGTAGCGGTTCGGGATGTACGCGTCGGCCTGCGCTCCGAGCGCGCGGAAGGCGCGCACGAGCACGGCGGACCCCGCGATGCCGTCGACGTCGTAGTCCCCGTATACGACGATGCGCTCGCGACCTGCGAGCGCACGCTTGAGCCTCTCGACCGCGCGTTCCTGGTCGAGCATCGGCGGGCCCTCGTCGAGCACCCGAGCGTCGAGGAACGCGCTCATGTCCGGCGCCGCGATGCCCCGTGCCCAGAGGATCCTCGCGACGAGCGCGGGGATACCATCCGGAGCGCCCCCGACGGACGGTGGCGGTAGGACCCAGCGACGTTGAGGAGCGAGCGCCACTTGAGGCACCAGTATCTCGCATGCGTCGCCTCTCTCGCTCTAGTGCTCGGGGGATGCGTCGCGCCGGGCGCCGCGACGCCTTCCGCCTCGCGGTCGGCTTCGACAGCGTCGCCCAACGCTTCACCTGTTGCGTCCAGCGCCGCATCCCCCGTCCCGACGGCGGTCAGCGCGCCGATCGCGGCCGAGGTCCGCACCGATCGCCGCTGGTACACGGTGCCCGACGGGCTGTTTCAGCCAGTCGTCGCGGTCCGCGTGACCTTCGCCGCCGATCCCGCGGCGTCGCTTCCCGACGCCAGGATCGCCGGTACCGGCCAGCGTTTCCCACTGTCGCGCGTCTCGGACCGCGAGTGGACGGCGCTGCTGCCGCTGTCTGGCATCGCGCCAGGGGAGAAGACCATCGAGGTGATCGAGCGCGTCGCATCCGGCGGCGCGGTGGCGGACGTTGTTGTCGCACGCGCTGGGTTCCTCGTGTCGCAGCCGGAGTACGCGGTGTGGACGCTCGACTTCGAGGGCGACGCCGCGGGAGACGCGGAGATGGCGAACACCGCCGCGATCGCCGACGGAGTCGGCGTGCCGATGGTCGTCATGTGGAACCCGCGCGCCTGGACGGCGACGTCGGCGCCGCCGGTCTCGCTAGAGCGCGCCGAGGCGATGCGCCGCTGGACGCTCGAACGCGCGGCCAAAGGGGATGAGGTCGCGCTCCACCTGCACATGTGGACCGACTACGTCCGCGCCGCCGGCGTGGTGCCGCGCACCGTGCCAGCGTGGGCGGGACGCGGCGACGGGTATGACGTCCCGATGACGGCGTACGGCGAGGACGAGCAGCGGGGGCTGATCGAATACGCGACGAAACTGATGGCCGAGCGTGGCCTTCCCCGCCCCACCTCGTTCCGCGCGCCCGGCAACTTCGGCAACGCCGCGACGCTGCGCGCGGCAGCGGCGAGCGGGTTCACGGCCGACTGCACCGCGGTCCCCGCGGGCGTCTTTGGGCGGCTCCCGTGGCCGTGGACGCTCGGGAACGACGCGCAGCCGTACCGCCCCGCGGCGAACGACGCGAACGCCGCCGGCGACCTGCCGCTGGTCGAAGCCCCGACGACCGGTGGGAACACCTACGGCCACACAAAAGCGTCGATCCAGGCGTTCGTGCGCGCCGACCTCGCCATACTCGCGCCGGCGGGGAGTCTCGCGACCGCGCGGCGGGCACTAACGATCGTGAGCCACCCGGGCACCATCGACCCGACCGAGCGGGCAGCGATCGAGACGCTGCTGCACGCGTTCGATCCCCTGCGCTACGACCAGGACCTCGGGCCCCTGCGGTTCGTCACGCTGCGCCAGCTCGCTGCGGCGTACGCGCCATGAGAGGGACATGTATCGGCCTAGGCGAAACCTCCCTCATCGCGATGCATTACGCAAGATGGTGAGGGCGCAACTTCTCGGGAGCGACGACGCGCGGTCTCGTCGACAGGCGCTCCGATCGTTCAGGTGGTCAGCCCGCCGCGCGCAGGACGGCCATGGCGAACGCGAGAAGCGTGCGCAGCTCGGTGGCCCAGAAGCCGAGGCCCGCGTCGCCCTTCGGCTCTCCGAGCGGGGCGGCGTGCGAGATCAGGTGCGAGACATACAGCTCCGTGCCGCCGGGGCGCGCCGCCGCGGCCGCGGACTCCGCCTCGCTGATCGGCTCGAAGCGGTCGCCTGCGTCGTGCAGCCACAGGACGGGCACGGTGAGGTGCGACCACGACGCGCGCGGCGACAGCGCGTCGAACGATGCCCGCACGTCCGGAGGCAGAGCGCGCAGCCGCGAAAGCACGTCGCCGTAGTTGATCGCGGCCAGGGCGCGCCACATCGCCGCCGCGGAAGGATCGATATCGGGCGGCGGGTCGTGCGTGGTCGGTCGCCCGGTCGCATCCAGCGCCGCGAGTAGGCGCGCCCTGCCGGAGGAGTCACCGATCGTCGCGACCGCCGCCGCGGGCAGGCGCTCGCGTACCTCCGGATCCTCGAACCATGCCTCGAGCCCCGCGCCCCGCGGCTGTTCGCCACTGACCACGCTCGCGAGGTAGGTGTCCATGTCGAAGTACGCGCCGAGCGCCGCCAGGTAGTCTGCTCGCCCGAGCGAGCTGAACGTACCCGCGGCGGCTAGCAGGATCCCGCCGCCGACCGAGAAGCCGAACGCGCCGGCTGCGCGGCCCGCCGTCTCAGGCAGGGCGCGCATGAGCGCGAACGCGTCGGCGACGGCGCGCGTCGCGTCGCGCTCCAGTCGCCCATCCTTGAGGAACGCGAACTCCGGGAGCATCACGAGATATCCCGCGCGCGCGAGCGCCTCCGCGAGGCGGCGCGTTTCCCGGTCATCGTTCCCGGCCCGCGTCGCGCCATTTACCAGCATGACCGCGGGGTGGCTATCACCCCAGCCGGGGCGCCACCACGAGACCCGCACGGCGGAGCCGGCGAAGGCCTCGCGCGTCTCCCGCATGCGCGGCTCGGGGGTGAACAGCGCCGTGATGTCGCGCTGCCATAGCGCGCCCGAGTAGATGCCGCCGACGATGATCGTCGCCTGCCCCGCAGGGCGCAGCAGCGGCCCCCACGCGAGCCCGACCGCGACGGCGAGGAGGAGGAACGCGTTCCGGCGCATCGCGCCAACATAGCGGCGCGCTGAGCGAGGCGCGGGTCTCCCGCGACGAGCGAGAACCGCCAGCCTGAGCTGTCACGGGCGAAGCCGCCTGATCGGTCAGGCCGCGGCGGGTCGCGCTCCCCTGCGTCTGATGCGGTCCTCGATCTCCTGCCACAGCGAGACGATCTGGCTCGCGTTGAAGATCGACGAGTACGTGCCCGAGATGATGCCGACCAGAAGAGCGAGCGCGAAGTTGCGGATCGAGAACCCGCCGAAGAGATAGAGTGCGAGCAGGGTCAGCAGCACGGTCAGCGACGTAATGACCGACCGCGCGAGTGTCTGCATGATCGAGAAGTTGATGACCGGGTTCAGCGCCTCGCCGGGGTTCAGCCGCAGGTTCTCCCTGATGCGGTCGAAGACGACGATCGTGTCGTGGACCGAGAAGCCGATGATCGTCAGGACGGCGGTCACGAACAGGCTGTCGATCTCGATGTTGAAGAAGTAGCCGAGCATCGCAAAGACGCCGAGCACGAGCAGCGCGTCGTGCAGCAGCGCGATGATCGCCGAGATGCCGTAGCGGAACGCGCTCCAACCGAAGCTGCGGAACGCGAAGGCGATCAGCAGCACGATCAGGATCGAGGCGAGCGCGATCGAGCGCACGGCGTTCTGGACGAGCTCGGCGCTGAACGAGGGACTGACGACGGACGAGTCGAGTCCCTTGAAGTTCGCGCCGTACTTGTCCTCCATCGCCTTCTGCGCCTTCGCGAGCTCTTCGGGCTGCATCTCGACCGTGCGGATCTGGAGGCGCTCGCCCTCGACGCCCTGCACCTGGACCTCCGGGTGGCCGAGCGAGGTGAAGACGTCGTGCACCTCGCTCGCGGCTGGGGCGGTCGCGAATCGGGCGTCGAGCAGCGAGCCGCCCTTGAACTCGATACCGAGCTTCAGTCCGCCGAGGGCGAGGAAGATCACGCCGGGGACGATGAGGAGCGCCGAGAGGGCGAAGTACCACCACTTGCGCTCGACGATGTTAAACAGCATGCGAAAAGCCTAACGAATCCGGCTGTTCTCCGCGCCTACGGGAGCGAATCGGCTGCCGAGACTTGCGCGCCACAAAAGCGTCAGACGCCTACGAAATCACGAGCTGGGCCTTGGACGCCAAACGCGACCACCACCGTTGCGCCATAGCGCGTGTGGCCGGAGCGGTAGGC
>JBHEML010000061.1:0-8631 GCA_046262615.1 Candidatus Limnocylindria bacterium
GTGGGCGACCGCCGAACTGAAGCTGAGCCCGAGGTCCTGCATCACGACCTGGGCGCAGTTGCGTCCGGGAGCACCGGTCACAGATCCGCCAGGATGCGTCGTCGCGCCGGTCTGGTACAGCCCGGGGACGGGCAGGCGGTAGTTGGCGTATCCGGGCACCGGCCGCAGGGCGCCATCCTGGGAGAGGTCCTGGTCGCCTCCGTGGCATGAGCCCCGGTAGTTGTGCGGGTTGCGCCGCTCCAGATCGAGCGGACTCTCGACGTGCGTGGCGAGGACGTTCGCCGGGGTCAGCCCGTCGACGTGGTGAAGGTAGTGATCGAAGAGCGCGTCCGAAACGTCGGTCTTGATGGCGTCCCACCGCGCCGGGCCGCCGTCGCGCAGGTCGTACGGCAGAAATCCCACCAATTTCAGGGTGTGCTTGCCTGAAGGCGCGCGGCTTGGGTCGACAGCGGTCGCGTTGATCGCGAGCAGCGGTGGGCGGTCGGTGCGAACCTCCCCGCGCCGGAGCGCCGCCAGCGCATCGAGCAGCTCGTCAGTCGAGCCGCAGATGCCCGCGCCGACCGAAAGCACCGGCCCATGCTCGGTGCGGTAGCGGGGGGCGGCATCGAGAGCGTAGTGCGTCACGAACATCGTGATGCCGGTGCGCCACCGGGCCAGGCCTGCGATGAACTCGTCGCCGAGACGCTCGGGCCCGACGACCTCGGGGAGCTGCATGACGTGGATCGTCGACACGACCGCGCGCCGCGCCCGGTGCTCGGTGCCGTCGGCGGTCACGACGCCCGCGGCCCGTCCATCCTCTAACAGGACGCGCATGACCTCCTCGCCGGTGCGGACCTCGCCGCCGTGCTCGACGACGATGCGCGCGAGGGCATCCGGAAGGGCGACCGAACCCCCCTCGGCGGTGGTCCAGCTGAACGCCTGACGCCCCGCGGGGAGCGACAGCGCGTTCAGGCCCGTCCCCGGCTGATCGACGCTGACCATCGTCATGAGCGAGAGCCACAGGAAGAACGCGCGCACGTGCTCGTCCCTGAATCGCTCTCGCACGATGTCCAGGGCGCTCGCGTAGCGCCAACGGACCGCCTCGAGCCCGGGCCCCGTCGCCTCGAGCGCGGCGATCGCGGCGCTCGGAGACTCGGCAGCGGTGTAGCGCATCCGCCCGTGCGCGGCCTTTATCGCATCCCAGTCCGCGAGCAGCTGGCCATAGGCGCGCGCATCGATCTCGCTGAACCGCCCGATCTCGCGGACCGTGGCTTCGCGGTCCCGGAACATCGTGATGCTGCGGCCGTCGAGGAAGGGCATGACCGCGGCCGGCTCCGGGAACAGGTAGCGCAGGCCGTGGCTCCCAAGTTCCAACTCGTCGTTGCGCACGATCGGGCTCGACTGGAAGACGGTGTGCGCGCTCGCGCAGAGGTCATGACGAAATCCCGGAAGCGTCACCTCCTCGGTCGAGGTGTCGCCCCCGATCCGCTGCGCGCGCTCGAGCACGAGCACCCTCATTCCCGCTCGCGCGAGGAAGGCGGCGCACACGAGGCTGTTGTGCCCCGCTCCGGCGACGACGACATCGAACGTGGTCACCCGCCCACGAGCTCCCGCGCGGCCTTCACGATGTCGGCGACCTGTGGCACGACCCCGAGTTCGAGCGGCTGCGCGTACGGGATCGGCGTCTCGAGGCCGGCGAGCCGTCGGGGCGGGGCGTCGAGATCGTCGAAGGCCTCCTCGGCGACGAGAGCCGCGATCTCTCCGCCGTAGCCCCCGCGCTTGATCGCCTCGTGCACCACCAGGCAGTGGCGCGTGCGGCGGACGGACGCGAGGATCGTGTCCTTATCCAGCGGCACGAGCGAGCGCAGGTCGACGACCTCGGCACCGATCCCGTCCTCGGCGAGCGTCTGCGCGGCCTCGAGGGCGAACAGCACCTCGCGGGACCAGGTGACGATCGTGAGGTCATCGCCCGAGCGCTTGATGTCGGCCCTTCCGAGGGGCACGAGGTGCTCGCCTGTTGGAACTTGGCCCTTGGTCCGGTAGAGGAGCTTGTGCTCGATGAACATGACCGTGTCGTCGTCCCGGATCGCGGCCGCGAGGAGGCCCTTCGCGTCGGCCGGCGTCGACGGCATCACGACCTTCAGCCCCGCGACGTGCGTGAACCACGCCTCCAGGGACTTCGAATGCTGGGCCGCATTCCCCCGCCCCGAGCCGCCCTGGGTGCGCACGACGAGCGGTACTCGGGCCTGTCCACCGAACATGAACCGGTTCTGGGCCGCCTGGTTGACGATCTGGTCCATGGCGAGGCCGGAGAAGTCGATGTACATGAGCTCGGCCACGGGCCGGAGGCCGGTGAGAGCGGCACCGACCGCCGTACCGACGAGCCCGATCTCGCTGATGGGCGTCTGGCGGATGCGCGACGGGCCGAATTCCGCGAGGAGTCCGGCGGTCACCTGGAACGCGCCGCCATGCTCCGCGATATCCTCGCCGAGGACGATGACGCGCGGGTCACGCTGCATCTCCATTCGGAGGGCGTCGCCGAGCGCCTCCGCGTAGAACATCTCCCGCGTCTCGCCGTCGCTCATCACGTCCGCCGACAGGGCATTGCCGCTAGTACGAGGCATAGATGTCCTCCGGGATCCTGAGGGCAGAAGCCGGTGGCCCGGCCTCGGCCCACGCGACGGCGCGCTCCATCTCGTCGTCGATCTCGCGATCGACGGCGTCAAGCTGCGCCTCTGTCCCGAGTCCGTCCCGGACGATCCAGGCGCGGGCATCTAGGAGGGGATCGAAGGTCGTCTTCCAGCCCTCGATCTCCTCCTTGGTCTGGTATTTCCGCGGATCGCCGTAGTAGTGCCCCTCGTGCCGGTACGACTCGCAGACCAGGAACGTCGGGCCATCACCGCGGCGCGCGCGCCCGACGGCCTCGCCCGCGGCGGCATGGACCGCGGCCACGTCGCGGCCGTCAACGCGGACGCCAGGCATGCCGTAGCCCGCGGCGCGCTGGGAAATGTCGTCGATGGCGAATGCCTTCTTCGCGGGGAAGCTTTCGGCGTACTGGTTGTTCTCGCACACGTAGACCACCGGGAGCTTCCAGATCGCCGCGATGTTGAGTGACTCGTGGAATGTTCCTTGATTCGCCGCGCCATCGCCGAAGAACGACACGGCGACCTGGTCGGTGCCCAGGTGTTTGGCGGTGAGCGCCGCACCGGTGGCGATCGGGATGCCACCTCCGACGATGCCATTCGCGCCGAGGTTGCCCTTCGAGGTGTCCGCGATGTGCATCGAACCGCCCCTGCCGCGACAGTAGCCGGTCTCCCGGCCGAGCAGCTCGGCGAACATCTTCCCGAGATCGGCCCGCTTCGCTATGCAGTGGCCGTGTCCTCGATGCGTCGAGGTGATCCAGTCGTCGTCGCGCAGGTGCTCGCAGACCCCGGCGGCGATGGCTTCCTCACCCGCGTAGCTGTGGATCGTTCCCCAGATCTTGTTCTCGCCGAACAGTGTCGTGCTGCGATGCTCGAAGCGCCGGATCGTCCGCATGACGCGATACAGCTCCATCGCGGTCGACGTGTCCATCATCTCTCCTGCGGTCGAAGCATCACGCGGATGGCGCCATCCCGGCGCTCGGCGAACGTGGCCCAGGCGTCAGCGAAGCGCGTGAGCGGAAAACAGTGCGTGGTGAGAGAGCGGACGTCGATCTTGCCCTCCGCGAGGAGCGCGAGAGCGCGTCCGGATACACGCTTCGGGTTCGCAACGGAACCGAGCACGTCGAGATGTCCGCGCACGATCGTCGAGAGATCCAGCCCGGAGAGTTCGACGCCCTGCCCCGTCGCGCCGCCGAGGACCACCCGGCCGCCGCGCCGAGCCAGCCGGATCGCGTCGGTCGCCCCATCCGCCGTGCCGGCGAACTCGACGACGAGGTCCATCGTGCCGAACAACGGCGTCGCGTCGTCGACGACGGTGTCGGCGAACGCCTTCGCCCGCGCGGCTCTTTCGCCGCGGCCAACGAGGATCACCTCGGATGCGCCCAGAGCACGCGCAAGCTGGGCTGTGCAGATGCCGATCGCGCCTGCGCCGACGACGGCCACACGCTCGCCAGCCGCGATGCGGCCGCGTTCGAGCGCCCATAGCGAGACGCCGAGGTTGTCCGTCCACGCGCCGTCCTCGAGCGTGACGCTCGGGGGAAGAACGTGGATCGCCGCCGCCGGCACGCTCGCGTACTGCGCGAGGCCACCCGGAGTCGTGAAGCCGACGTGCGCGTGGCCGGTGTCTGGCTTTCCGTAATTGAGACACAGGTTGTAGAGGCCCTCGCGGCACCGGTCGCAGTTGCCGCAACCGACGTGCACCTCCACGCCGACGCGCGTGCCGATGTGAGGCTCCTCGAGCCCTGGACCGAGCGCCACGATCTCGCCGGCGAACTCATGTCCCGGCACGTGCGGAAAGGTCGTGCCGGCGAAAGCGCCGGCGAGGATCTTCCGGTCGGTCGCGCAGACCATCGAGGCCGCGACCCGTACGAGCGCGTGGCCCGCGGCCGGGCGAGGCGTCGGCACCGTCTGAACGGCGAAGTTGTTGGGGCGGTCGAACACGACCGCGATCATCTCGAGCGGCAGGCTCACGGCTCGACGATGACCTTGAGCGCGCCATCGACGCGTTCGTTGAACGTGCGGAGGGCGGCTGCGAAGTCGGCGAGCTTGAAGTGGTGCGTGATCAGCTTCGCCGCGGCGATCCGGCCGTCGGCTATCAGAGGGAGCACCTCCTCCATGGTGTTGCGATTCGCCCGGACACCATGGAGGTCGAGTTCCTCGAGGACGATCTTCTGCATGTCGATCGGCACCGGGTCCTTCGGGATACCGGTGAACGCCACGCGGCCGCCCTTGCGCAGGACGCCGATGGACTGGCGGATGGAGTCGCTCGTCCCGGCCGAGTCGACCGCGGCATCGGCGCCGCGCCCGCCCGTGAGGTCACGGACCGCGGTCACCGGGTCGCCGGAGTGGTAGTCGACGGTCTCGAATCCCAGCTCGCGCGCCCGGTCGAGCCGCTTTCCGCCACCGACGACGATGACCCGGGCCGCACCCAGCGCCTTCGCGCACATCGCGACGAGCAACCCCATCCCGCCCGAGCCGACGGACGCGACGATGTCGCCGGGCTCGATCCCCGCGCGCTTGGCGGAATGCAACGCGATCGACGCTGTATCGCATAGCGCTGCGACGTCGAAAGGCATGTCGTCGGGGATCTTGAAAACGCTCTTGATCGTCTGTACCACGTACTCCGCGTACGCGCCCTGGGTGTAGTGACCGTACTGCCGGTGCCCCAGGTCCTCGCGCCCATAGTTGAGGCACAGGTTGTACCGGCCGGTCCGGCACAGCCGGCAGTACCCGCAGCCCGAATGCGACGTGCCGGCGACGCGCGTGCCGGGAGCGAAACCGTACTCGAGAGCGACGCGGCCGGCGGTGACCACCTCGCCGGCCCACTCGTGCCCCGGCGTGAACGGGTAGGACTTCGGCCAGCGGCCTCTGAACGATCCCTCGATGATCTCGGCGTCGGTGCCGCAGATCGCGATCGCGCGCACACGGCAAAGGACCTCGTTTTCGCCCGGCTCGGGCTTCGGGATGTCGCCGATCTCGAACGCGTGCGGAGCGGTGAGCACGAGCGCCTGCATCCCTATCCCTCGAGGAAAGCCACGACGCGGCAGATGCAGCCTTCGCCGTTCACCCAACGCCAAGGGAACGCGCCCAGCTCGACCCGCGTCCCAGCGATCTCAGCGAGCTCTCCGCCGAGATTCTCCAGCATCGGGATGTTGGCTTTCGCCATGTGGTAATGGACGTGCTCGAAGTCCGCCAGCGGGAGCGTCTCTTCGATCGGCCTTCCCGTCTGCGCTTCGTACTCCTTCACCAGGTCCGGCCGGAAATACCGGACGCGCACGTGCAACGAGTGATCCATCGACGCGAGGTCGGCACCGATCCATTTGATGCCCGTGTCCACGAGCCAGTCGCACACCTCGGGCATCGGTCCGGGATGGCGGTCGAAGTACATGACGTCGTCGCGCGTGGGCTTTGACCAGTTGTACCGGTCCCAGCCCGTGTAGAGGATGACGACATCGCCCGCCCGGACATCCTCCCCCTTCGGAATGCACTTCTTGACGTCGTCGATCGAGTAGTAAGCCCACGGCCTGGTGACCGGCCGAAGGTCGATCACCAGGCCCGTGCCGTAGAGATCCTGTATGGGGATGTCGCCAAGGCTCTTGCCCGTCGGCCAGTAGTGGCTCGGCGCATCGATATGCGTCCCCGTGTGCATGTTCGTCCGGACGAGCACGGTCGACTTCCCGTCGCGATGGTGCGTGGTGATGTCGGTGACCTGGATCGCCTCGAACTGCGGCCAGGTCGGCATCCGGTCACCCCACGGCTGCGTGAGATCGACGAGGGTTTTCCTCATCAATAGGGGAAGTCTGTCTTCCGCCCGAGCTGATCGACCACCTTCTTGGCGATCGACAGATCGGCGATCTGATCGAACGTGAGGTCCTTCGTGATCTTCGCGAAATCCTTCTCGCTCTTGACCGTCCCTTCGATGAAGCTCTTAGGGACCCCCTCGTTCTGCGGCCATGCCTTGGCCTTCACGAGGAGATCGAAGGTGTCACTCGCGATGGCCGGGTCGATCTTGCCTTCTTTGACCGCGATGTCGACGATCTTCGACTTGTTCGCCGCGTCGTACATCGCGCGGTTCGCCCGCATCAGCGCGCGGATCGTGCATTCGAGCGTCGCGGCGTCCTCCTTGATTGCCTGTGTCGGAGCGACGTACACCGAGTACTGGTAATCCGAGAGGATCTCCCACATGTTGGCCAGGATCGAGATGCCCGGGTTCGCCTTCTGGACGGTCTTCGTCTGGTCGATATGCAGCACCGCGGTGTCCGTCGCGCCCGCAACAAGCTGCTGGACGCGGCCGGCCGTGGTCGTCTGGACGAACGTGACGTCCTTCGGGTCGATGCCCGCCTTCTTAAGGACGATGCGCGTCATGACATCCGCGAAGCCGCCGGGCTCCTGGACCCCCATCTTCTTGCCCTTGAGGTCGGCCATGGTCTTGATGCCCGGACCGACGACGAACGACACGTCCACCGCCGGCGCGTACGAGTAGACGACCTTGACCTCCGCGCCGTTGGCGATGCCGTCGACGACCGGCTCGCTGGAGGTGCCGGCGAGGGTGATGCCGCCCGACGCGGAGGCACGGAGCGAGCCAACGCCGCCTTCGAATCGAACGAGCTCGACCGTGAGGTTCTCGTCCTTGAAGTAGCCGAACGCGTCCGCGACGTAGGGGGTCAGATGCACGACGTTCGGCGGGGTCACGGGCACGGCGATCGTGATCTTCTTCGCGTCGCATACGGCCTTCGGCGCGGCCGACGGGCTCGCGCCACCCGCAGCGGCCGAGGATGCTGTGGCGGCTCCGCCGCCGCTGCCGCCCCCGCTACATGCGGTGGCCACCATCGCGGCGACGAGCATGAACGCGAGGATCCGACGCTCCATTGCCATCCTCCTAATGCTCGCGTCGCAGCCACGGAGCGACGCGGCCCTCGAGCCATTGCACGAGACCCATGAAGACGATGCCCAGCGCGGCGACCACGATGACCGGCACGAACATGCGGTCGATCCGGAACACGTTGCCGTACTGGATGATCAGGTAGCCGAGGCCGACCAGGCCGATGAAGAACTCCGCGACGATCATGCCGATGAGGCCGCGGCCGATGGAGAGCCGGATGCCCGCGAGCATGAACGGAAGCGACGACGGGATGATCACGTCCGTCCACAGCCGTCGCTCGCTGGTGTTGAAGGCTCGCGCGACCTCCATCAGGCCGCGGTCAACGTTGCGAACTCCCTGCTGCGTGTTGATGAGCACCGGGAAGACGCAGAACAGCGCGACCGCCGCGACCCGTGGCGCATCGCCCTGAAACTTGAAGATGAAACCAATGAGCGGGATGAGAGCGACCGACGGCACCGAGTAGAGAGCGCTCACGACAGGATCGAGCGCGTTGTACGCGAACCGCCAGCGGCCAGTGACGATGCCCAGCAGCACGCCGATCACGGTCGCGATCGCGAGGCCGGCCACGAACGCCCGAAGACTGACGACGAGCGCGGTCTGGAGCTCGCCGCTCTCGACCAGCTCCAGGAATGCGCGCGCGATCGCCGACGGCGGCCGGATGATGAGCGGGTTCCAGCCGGGCGCGAGGAACTCCCAGATCAGAAGAATGACAGCGATCGCGCCGAGCCGCGTGGCCCAGTCGCCTCCGCGAGGCCCGAACATTCTCCTTTTCGTGGCCGTCGGCGCCTGCGCCTGCGCGTGCGCGCTCGGAACGGTCATGCCGCCACGCGCTCCCGCAAGAGACGCCAGCATCGGTCACGGAGCTCGACGAAGCGGGGGTGCGCTACGACCGAGGCGACCGTGCGTGGGCGCGGGATGTCCACGGAAAGGATCTCGCGGACCCGGGCCGGTCGCTCGCTCAGGACGACGATCCGGTCGCCGAGCGCGATCGACTCCTCGATCGAGTGCGTGATGAACACCATCGCGGGCGGTGCTGCCCGCCCGTCACGGTCGACGTGGGCCCGCTGGTAGATGCGCAGCAGCTCGTCCTGGAGGACCTCGCGCGTGAGCGCGTCGAGCGCTCCAAAC
>JBHEML010000061.1:8641-9087 GCA_046262615.1 Candidatus Limnocylindria bacterium
CGGCTCGAGCGCGAGCGCACGTGCGAGGCCGACGCGCTGCTGCATCCCACCTGAGAGCTGGTAGGGATAATGACGCTCGAATCCTTGGAGACCGACGAGCGCGATGTACCGGTCGACGCGCTCCGTGACGGTCGCCTGGGACAACCCGGCCAGCTCGACACCGTAGGCGACGTTCTCGCGCGTGCGCTTCCACGGCATGAGCCCGAAGTGCTGGAAGACCATCGCGACGTTGCGGCGAGGGCCGGTCACGGCGGTCCCGTCGACGAGGATGCGGCCACCATCGAGCTGGACGAGTCCATGCATCGTGCGGAGCAATGTCGTCTTCCCGCATCCCGACGGGCCCAGGATGCAAACGGTCTCGCCATCGCGGACGGCAAGGTCGAGTGCCTCGAAGACTGGGACCGCTCCGTAGTGCTTCCTCGCGGCTTCTACAACGATCCGTTCGC
>JBHEML010000062.1:0-8764 GCA_046262615.1 Candidatus Limnocylindria bacterium
GCATCGTGCTGTCGCCGACGATCGCGCTGGTGGTCGGCTACCTCGTCATGCTGGGCCTGTACTGGCTGCTGAAGGACCTCTCGTGGTCGATCGTCAACCGCTTTTTTGGCAGGGCGCAGATCGCCTCGAGCGCGTACATGGCGTTCACACACGGAGGCAACGACGGGCAGAAGACCATGGGCATCATCGCGCTCGCGCTGTTCAGCGGTGGATTCCTGGGACCCGAGTTCTACGTACCGGACTGGGTGAAGGTCCTCTGCGCGCTCGCGATCGGCGTCGGCACCGCGACCGGCGGCTACCGGATCATCAAGACGATGGGCACGCGCATCACGATGCTGAAGGCGATCAACGGCTTCGCGGCGGAGACGACCGCCGGCACGGTGATCGAGGTCGCGACGCGCGTGGGGATCCCGATCTCGACGACACACGCCATCTCGGGCTCGATCCTTGGTGTCGGCGCCACCCGCCGCCTGTCGGCGGTGCGCTGGGGCATCGCGCGGCGCATCGTGACAGCGTGGGTCCTCACGATCCCGGGCTGTTTCGTACTCGGCTACGCCATCGCGCTGCTGCTGCACGCGCTCGGAGTGCATCCCTAGCGGCCGATCGCGCTCGTCTCCGTCGCCGAAACGGCCCTGACGGGACCGTCGCGCGCGACAACGCGGCGGGCCCGTCGGCGTGGCGCCTTGGTCGAGCAGACATCCGCCAGGATGGCGCGATCAGGCCGGTGGATCCGCTGCGGTCCCTCGGGGGAGAACTGGCGATCGCCATCCGCACCGATCCGCAAGCGTCGCCGAGCCGGTCGCAGCCGCGTCGGAAGCGGCTCTACGCCTTCGCCACCTCGGGGATACCGAGCAGCTCGTCGAGCGAGCGGATCACTCGATCCGGTGTGGCCTCGCCGCTCGCCCCGCGTCCCGCCTCCTCGTCCGTGAGCCCGGTGAGGATCAATACGCCCGTGGCGCCGACGCGATGAGCGGCGACGATGTCGTATTCGGGCGCGTCGCCCACGACGACGACCGGCCCGTGGTCGGCCCCGGCGCGACGCAGGAGCTCCTCGAACATGAATGGCTCCGGCTTGCCGACGCAGACCGCGGTCGAACTCGTGGCCACCTCGAGCGCGGCGACGATCGTCCCGGCGCCGGGGAGGAGCCGGCCGTGGACCGGGTACGCGCGGTCCTTGTTCGAGGCGATGAATCGTGCGCCGGCCAGGACGGCGCGCTGCGCCTCGGCGAGCTTCGCGTAGGTGAAATTGAGGTCGAGCCCCACGACGACAGTGTCGGCGGGCGCCGGCAGGTCGAGCGTCGAAAGATACTCGCGCATCGCTCCGGGATCCTCGCCGTCGGACGAGGCGTCTTCTGGAGGATCCTGGCCGGGAAGGCTCTCTGCGTCGCGGACCGCGATGCCGGTGGCGCGGATCTCCTCACGCAGCCCGTTCGCGCCGATGACCAGCACGTCGCGCGGCCGGACGTCCAGGCGTTCGAGATAGTGCGCGGTGGCGAACGCGCTCGTCATGACGTGGTCGAGGTCGCCGCCGAGCCGGAGCGTCGCCAGGCGATCCACGTAGTCCTGCCGCGTCGCGCTCGAGTTGTTCGTCGCGAAGAACACCTGCCAGCCTCTGGCGCGCAGACCATCGAGCGTCTCGCGCGCGTGCGGTAGCACCGTCGATCCGCGGTACAGCACCCCATCCATGTCGAAGATCGCGACGGGCATGGCGGACCTATATCGCGGCGCGGTATAGGGCTTCGATGTCGGCCTGCGCCGAGGGCCGAGGGTTCGCGAGGATGTTCCCTGACAGCATCGCGTCAGCCGCCATGAGCGGGACGGCTTCATCCGCTACTCCGAGCGGCCCGAGGCCGGCCGGGATGCCGATCTCCTCGTTCATCCGCCGCACGTGCGCGACGGCCCGCCTCGCGTCTTTTCCGGCGCCGAGCGCCTCGCCGACCGCGGCGATCCGGTCCTCGGCCTCCGCAAGGTTGTACTCCATGACGTGCGGGAGCAGCACGGCGACGGCCGTGCCGTGCGCGACGTGGCACCACCCGCCGAGCGGAAGCGCCATGGCATGCACATTCCCCAGCCGCGTGTTGCTGAACGCCAGGCTTGCGTTGACGACCGCGCGCAGCATGGCCTCTCGCGCGTCGATGTCGGCGCCGTCCTTCACCGCGGCTGGCAGCGCGCGGCCGGCGTCGCGGATGGCCTCGAGCGCGAGTAGCTCTGTCGTGCGGTACGCGTTGCGCGAGCAGAACGACTCGATCGCGTGGACCAGCGTGTCCATCCCCGTGATGGCGGTGAGGAAAGCGGGAAGGGATCGCGTCATTTCCGGATCTTCGAGGGCGAACATGGCTGTCGCGTTGGGGCTGATGATCACGAGCTTCTTGTGCTGCTCCGGATCCGCGATGACGCTGTTGATGGTTATCTCCGCGCCGGTGCCCGCGGTGGTCGGGATGGCCACCACCGGGGCGGCCGGCCTCGGCACCTTGTCCGTGCCGATGTAGTCGAGCACGGTACCGCCGTTCGTCACGAGCACCGCGGCCATCTTTGCCGTGTCGATGGCCGATCCTCCGCCAACTGCGACGAATGCGTCGGCGCCCTCTTCGCGTGCCCGTTCGAAGCAGCGCTGGACCTCAGCGACGCCCGGGTCAGGGACGACCTCGTCGTAGATCGCGTAGGGCAGCCCCGCGTCGCGAAGCCGCTCCTCGATGGGCGCCACGAGGCCCGCCTTGATGACCCCGGGGTCGCTGACCAGCAGCACCTTGCGCACTCCGACCTGCCGAAGCGGCTCGGCGACCGTCAGCGCCACGCCGCGGCCGAACGCGATGCGCGTCGGGATGCGGAAGACGTCGACGCGAGTCACGGCCGAACTGTACTGATCCCGCGCTTCGCGGACGGTCCGCCTACCGGGTCGGTCCGCCCTGCGTGTCCACGACGCGCGGCTTTTTGCGGGTGCGGTCGCGGTACATGCGCCACGCCTTACCGCCCGGGGTCGTGCCGAACGGAGAGCCTTCGATGTACGAGTCGATGCGGGACAGCAGGACCGCCAGCAGCGCAGCGGCGAGCGCCCGCCAGATCGTCATGAAGAGGAGACGGAAGCATCCGCCGACGCAGCACCCCATACGCGTTCAGACCGTAGCGAGTTCCGTGCCCGCGTGCTGTCGGCGGCTCAGACCGCGGCCTGCACGACCGGCAGCGTGTGCAGCGCCCGGGGTACGAGGAGCACGCTCGCCCGCGCCGGCCGGCCGATGTGCTCGTAGGCGATGTCGAGCCCTTCCTCGACGTCCACCGCGGCACGGAGCTTGGCCAGGCGGACGACTTCCGGTGCCTCAGACGCGGCCACGATGACCAGGCAGTGCTGAAGCGTGAGCGCGACCATCACGGCCCGCTGCTCGCCGCCGGCGAAGTGGCGCCTGGCCTCCTCGACCACCGCGGCTGGCGACTCCGCGGACTCCAGCGCCGCGAGGAACCGCCTTTCGCCCGCGCCTTCCCCTGCGCCCTCGTCGAGCCGCGCCGGCACGATGATTGCCCCACCTTCGCGGACGACCGGCGTGGGAGCGAAGCGCAGGTAGGTCGCTGCGCGCGAGGCCTGGTACAGGTTCACGTCCTTCGGCGCGCCGACCCCGGCGATGACGATGTCGTACTGCTTGCTGATGGGCCGCGTGTAGATGGCCGCGGCGCGCTCCACCAGGTGTGCGAACACCGCCGCGGGATCCCCCGCGGCAACGGCGACGACGCGCTCGCGGTCGTCCGTCACGACGTTGAGGCAGAAGCGGAGCCCGGCGCGCCGTCCGATCTCCTCGACCGTCGCCCGGAACGGATTGCCCTCGACCTTCGCGAGCCGGACGCCGGGGTCCTCGAGGAAGCGCATACCGTGCGTCGCGGTGATGACCGGCTCACCCGCGCAACCGATCGCGACGGTCTTCGCGCCACCGGAATATCCCGCGTACTGGTGCGGCTCGACGATGCCGGTCGCGACGACGAGATCGGCTTCGGCGATCGCGCGCTGCGTGAGCCCCGGTACCCCGTACGGCGGGATCGCTCCGAGATCGGACCACTTCGCCGGATCGCCGCCGTCAGAATCGAAGACGCGCACGCGCTCGACGACGCGGCCGAGCTTGCTGCGCTTCTCGTCATCCGTCGTCGCCCGGTGGAGGCCCACCGCAATGCAAACACCGATCCGCTCGTCGGCGATACCGCCCGCGTTCAGCTCGTCGAGCAGCGGCGGCACGAGTGAGAGGTCGGGACAGGCGCGGGTCAGATCGGTGACCGCGATGACGACGCGCACCGGGCGATCGCCGGCGCGCCCGACCGCGTCGCGGGCGAGGTCGCGCAGCTGTGGACCGTGGACGGGCGCGGCGACCGCTTGCCGGGCGGCATCGGCCACATCGGTCACCGGGACCGCGTCGGCAGACCCGACGACGTCGACGTCGAACCACGGCTGCACCATGAACGCGATCTGCTCGTGGCCGTAGGGCACGTGCTGGAACGGGGCGCCGCCGGGCGGTGCGTTGCGCATGAGGGCACGGTAACGCGCTGCGGGCGCCGATGCCGCACATCCTGCGGGCGCTGCGAGATCATCCCCAGCATCCATCGACCGTCCACGTTGGTCCGTTGCGGTCTCACCGCCTGGGCCAGGAAATGGGCGCGGGAGTGATCATTGTGCGCATGGGTACGGCCTCGCCCTCAGCCAGGAACGCGTCCTTCGTCGACTGGGTGATAGCGGCCCACGCCGTGCGGGCGACGACGAAGAAGCTCGTGAAGATGGACGTGCTCGCCGCCTACCTCGCCAGCCTCGAGGGAGACGATCTCGCCGTGGCGACACGCCTCTTCGCCGGCCGGCCGTTCGCGCGAGCGGACGAGCGCGTGCTCTCCCTCGGCTGGAGCGCCCTGGTCGAGGCGATGCTCGAGCGCGCCCGCCGCACGAGCGACGACCTTCGCGCCTCGTACCAGCGGCACGCGGACCTGGGGGACGTCGCGGCCGAACTCCTGGAGGGCGTGGGGCGCGATGGTGAGCCGCTCGCGCTGGCCGACATCGCGGCGGGTTTCGCAGCGATCGCGTCGGCGCGAGGCACGGCCGCGAAGCGTTCGCTGCTGCGGCAGACCCTGGCCCGCACGGACGCGTCGGAGGCGCGCTACCTCGTGAAGCTCATGGCCGGCGAGCCCCGCATCGGGCTCCGTGAGGGCCTGCTGGAGGACGCCGTGGCGCGCGCCTTCGGGGCGAAGCGCGAGGCAGTCGCGCGCGCGCACATGCTGAGCGGCGACATCGGCGAGGTCGCGGAACGCGCTCGCGCTGGGACGCTGGCCGATGCGATCCTCGTTCCATTCACGCCCGTCGGCATGATGCTCGCGACCCCTGTCCTACAGCTCGAGGAGGTGGCGAAGCGGTTCTCGCCGCCGTACGTGATCGAGGACAAGTACGACGGCGTGCGCGCGCAGGTGCACAAGTCCGGCGACCGCGTCGAGCTCTATTCGCGGACATTCGACCGGGTGACCGACCGTTTCCCGGAGCTCCTCGACGGACTGCGGTCGATCCCCGGCGCGTTCATCCTCGACGCCGAGGTGCTCTCGCTCGCGAACGGCCGCGCGATCCCGTTCGTGCGGTTCCAGCGACGCCTCGGCCGCAAGGAGGTGGCGGCGGCGCTGCGAGCCGAGCTCCCCGCCACGCTCGTGGCCTTCGACATCCTGGAGCGCGACGGCCGCGCGCTGCTCGACGCGCCCCTGTCCGAACGGCACGGGATCCTGAAGTCGCTGCCGCTGCGGGAACCGATCGTCTTCGCGCGGCAGCGTGTGTTCGATATCTCCGGCGATGCGCTCACGTCGGCCCTCGACGCGGAGTTCGCAGCCGCGCGGGAACGCGGCAACGAGGGCCTGATGGTCAAGGATCCCCGCTCCCCCTACCGGCCGGGGCGCCGCGGCATGGAGTGGCTGAAGGTGAAGCGCGCGCTGCGGACCCTCGACGTCGTCGTGACCGCGGTGGAATGGGGTCACGGAAAGCGGCACGGGGTGCTCTCGGACTACACCTTCGCGGTCCGCGACGGCGACCGGCTGCTGGAGGTGGGTAAGGCGTATTCGGGGCTCACCGACGTGGAGATCGCCGAACGCACCGAGCATTTCCTCGCCAATACCACCGCGGACCACGGCCGGCTGCGGATGGTCGAGCCGGACACGGTCATGGAGGTCGCGTTCGACTCGGTGCAGCGCAGCACTCGTCACCCGTCGGGCTACGCGCTGCGTTTTCCGCGGATCGTGCGGCTGCGACCGGATAAGCCGGTGGCCGACATCGACACGCTGGAGACCGTCCGCGAGATCGCCGAGTCGGTCGGGTAGCCACGGCGGATCGCCGTCGCTCAGCCGCCACGCCCCACGAGGACGGGTTTCGAGGTCGGCTGCTGCGCGCCGGCGGCATCCTCCTGCGTGACGGCGACGCTGTCGCCCGGGGTAAGCGGCGTCGTGAGGCGGATGAGGTCAACGCCGCCCTCCCTCTGTACGAGGCCGGCTGGCAGCGCGGTATCTCCACGCAACACCCAGGCCTGCCAGGTACGGCCGGCGGACGGCGCCGGTAGCCGCAGCAGCAGGTAGGGATCGCCAGCGGTAGGGACGATGAGCGAGCCTCGGCCCTGCGCCTCCCCGGTCTCGGCGAGCGCGACAACGCGTGCGCCCACGACGCCATCGAGCGCCCGAGCGTATGCGTCGGAGCGCGCCCGCAGGTCGGAGACCTGGACCACGGAGAACACGAGGATCGCCGCGAGCGCCAGCGGGATCGCGAGAGGCAGCGGCCGCCGGAGAAAGTCGAGAAGCGTCGCGCCGAGCGTCCGCCTGGTAGCGGGCGGCGCCTCTGCGCGGCGACGTTCGCGGGCGATGATGCGCTCGCGGATGTACGCGGGTGGCTGGGCCAGAGAGGACGCCTCCGCGATGTCCCACATCGTCTCCTGGTAGGCGCGCGTCTCGGCTCGACAGCTGGTGCACCGGTCGAGGTGGGCGTCGACGCGCGCGCGCTCCTCTGCCTCAAGGATGCCGAGCGCGAACGCCGCCAGCTCGTCGCGAGGGTGTCCGCCGTCCCGGATCGTCATCGCGAGTCCCGGCCTTCATCGGTGAGGCGATCCCGAAGCTTCGTCATGCCGAGGCGTACACGGCTCTTCACGGTGCCGAGCGGGGTGCCCGTCCTCGCGGCGATCTCCGTCTGCGACAGGCCCGACCAGAATGCGAGGTCGAGGACCTCCCGCTGCTCGGGCGGCAGACCGTTCACCGCGACGCGCACGCGCTCCGCACGCAGGCTCGTGAGGACCTGATCCTCGACGCGGGAGTCGTCGGTCAGGCTCGCCGCCTCGTCGATGGCGGTCTCGCGTTCGACGCGGCGGCCCTTGGTCCTGCGCCAGTCGATGGCGGCGTTCCTGGAGATGGCGAGGAGCCATGTCCTGACCGAGCCGCGCTCGGTGCGATAGCTCCCCGCCTGCCGCCAGACCGAGTGGAAGGCGTCCTGGACGACCTCCTCAGCAGCCTCGGGGCTCGCCAGCATCCTGTACAACACGCCGAACACCACCCGGCCGTAGCGGTCGTACAGCTCACCCAGCGCGTCGGGATCGCCGCTCGCGATCCTCGCGATGAGCCTGCCGTCGTCCGCGGGCCTGTCGTTCCCTACGAGATCTGTCGCGGACGGGATCACCGGCATGGGCCGGCCCACTCTACGCCGCCGTCATCACGCGGCACGCACCGCGGGCGCCAAGCGATGGGAGCTTCGCGCCCACGCGGTGCGACACTTCCCCCCTCTCTTCGCCCCCTCGGATGGACAGGATCGAGGAATGAGTGGCCGGGTCAAGGCAGCACAGCAAAGGACCCACGGGTCATCCGGTCGCTGGACACGCTTCGTGCACTGCGCGCGCGTGGCTCGTCCATGAGACGGCCGACCGAGTGTTCGAGGAAGGCGACCACAATATGGCAAAGACCTTTGCGCTCGTCTTCGGTGCGGTCTATCTGCTCGTCGACGTCGCGCAGCAGATCGTGAAGGACCGCATCACCGCCCGCCACGACCCGATGGCGGACAACGTCCTCCACCTTGTCACCGGCGCCCTCGCGCTCTACATCGGTTTCGGCACGCGCGCGGAACTCGCGAGGGCGTAGCCCGCCCGAGCCTCAGCGTCCAGAAGGCCGCGGCCCAGAGGCCGGGTCTTCGTCATTCACGAGATAGCGGATTCGTTACGCCCGCGGATGCGGCAAAGGTACTCCCAATCGGTGTGGTCCGGCGGCGCGGTCGGGCGCGTAGTGCCGTCTGACGAATACACATCAGGAAGGGAGCACCCATGATCTCCACGGCCGCCCTAGCACGCACCGTCGCGATCGTCGCGACCGCAGCCGTCGCACTGGCGTGCGGCGCGTCCGCGCAGACGGGCGCGGCGATGCCCAGCGCGAGCTCGAGCGTGGGCGGCCTGGCCGCATCGCGATCAGCAGCGATCGAAGTGAAGGGTTTCGCGTTCTCGCCGCAGCGACTCGAGGTCTCCAAGGGCACGACCGTCACGTGGACCAACGGAGACAACATCCTGCATACCGCCACGTCGGGAACATCGGTCAAGGCCGATGACCTCGGCCACTACACCGTCACGCCTGACGGCAAATTCAACGGCACCATGGACGATCAAGGCAAGTCGTTCAGCTTCACGTTCGATACAGCCGGCGAATTCGCGTATTACTGCGCGCGGCACAACAACATGATGGGCATCGTCGTCGTCAAGTAGCGCGGGTGATCCAGCGGCGCTCCCGATCACGTAGCCCCTCGCAACAT
>JBHEML010000063.1:0-8732 GCA_046262615.1 Candidatus Limnocylindria bacterium
GACGGTGGCGGAGGCGATGCGGCTGCGCGCCGTTGATCCGGACGCGGCCGTTTCCACCATGCCGACGCCCTTCCTGACGGGCGAGGTCGGCGGCCGCCCCGTCGATGGCTTCGACGTCGGCAATTCGCCGTCGGCGATCCGTTCGCTCGACTTGTCCGGCCGGCGCGTCATTCAGCGGAGCAGTTCGGGCACGCAGGGCGTGGTAGCCGCGACGCAGGCCGACGAGATCGTCCTTGGGAGCTTCGTCACCGCGTCCGCGACATGTCGCTACCTCGCCGCGCGCGCGGACCTCGTGACGATCGTGGCCATGGGGGACGAGGGTCTCCGTCCGGCCGAAGAGGACGAGGCCTGTGCCGCGTACCTCGAGGGTCTCCTGCTGCGGCGCGCGGTGGACCGCCCGCCGGCGCTGCTCATGCGTTCGGGCTGGGAGGACCGCCTGTGGCCTGACTGGTTCCCGCGAAGCGACGCGGAGCTCGCGTGCGAGGTGGACCGCTTCGATTTCGCGCTGCCGGTCGTCCGCGAGGACGGGCTGCTGATCGCGCGCCCGGTCCGCTCCTGACGACGGTCCTCGAGGCGATCCTCGGGCTCCGATCGGCTCGCTACCCGCCACGGCGGCGGCTCGGGAGGCGCCGTGGCCTCGGCTGGAAGGCTGAAAGAAGCCCCGGCGCCCCTTGCAGCGATCATCCCCGCCCCAGGTCTGCCGGTAGGATGCGCTTCGTGCCCATGCGCGTCTTCCTGACGGGCATCACGGGCTTCGCTGGCAGCCACCTCGCCGAGCGTTTTCTCGCCGACGGCGACTCGGTCGACGGCCTTGCCCACGAGAGTCCGCCGCACCGCAATCTCGCCGCAGTCGCTGCCCGCATCCGCATCCACGCCGGTGACCTCGAGGACCGGGCGGCGCTGGACGAGGCCCTGGAGGCCGCGCGCCCTGACGTCGTGGTCCACCTCGCCGCCCAGGCCGTCCCGACCCACGCTGCCGCCGACCCGCTCGGCACCGTCCGCCTGAACGTCCTCGGGACGGCCGTCCTGCTCGAGTCGCTCGCCGCGCGGCCAGGCGCCCGCCTCGTCTATGCATCGAGCGCCGACGTATACGGCGCCCCCGAGAGCATCCCGGTCGGCGAGGACGTCGCGCCGCGTCCGCGGAACGTGTATGCGGCGACCAAGGCGGCGGCCGAGGCGCTCGTGCGCGAGTTCGGCGACCGCGGCCGAAACCCTACAGTCATCCTCCGCGCGGCCAACCAGAATGGCCCGCGGCAGAGTCCCGAGCTCGCTGCTTCCGGCTTCGCCCGTCAGATCGCGCTCGCGGAAGTGGGGCTCGGTCCGCCGGTGCTGCGCCACGGCCGTCTCGACGGACGCCGCGACTTCGTGGACGTGCGCGACATGGCCGCGGCCTACGCCGCGGCGGCTTCGCTCTCGCCCGAGGTCACCGAGACATACAACGTCGGCACCGGGCGTGCGGTGTCGATCTCCGAAGTGCTCGCCGTGCTCGTCGGCATCGCGCGCCTCGAGATACGCACGGAGCTCGACCCCCAGCGCGTGCGCCGCGGCGAGCCGACCGAGTTGGCTCTCGACGCGAGCCGCTTCCGCGAACGAACGGGTTGGCGGCCGACGATCAGCCTCGAAGAGTCGCTGGCGGATACGCTCGGATACTGGCGGGCGCAGACCGCGCGGGAAGCGGCTGGAGCGGTGGGCCCACGCGCCGCGCGAGCGGAAAGGATGGACGGCTAGAGAGGATGCCGAAGATCGTCTTTGGGACCGACGGCTGGCGAGCCAGGATCGCCGAGGAGTACACCTTCGACGCGGTCCGCGTATGCGCGAACGCGGTGGGTGAGTGGGTCGCGCGGCAACCCGACGGTCCGTCGCGCGGCGTCGTCATCGGCTTCGACCGGCGTTTCGCGTCGGAACACTTCGCCGCCGCCGCGGCGGAGGTGGTCGCGGCGCACGACGTGAACGTGCACCTGGCGTCCGCTGCGGCGCCTACGCAGACGTTCTCGTGGGCGACGATGCGGCGCAACGCGAAGGCTGGGATCGTGATCACCGCGAGCCACAACCCCTGGCCCGATAACGGATTCAAGGTGAAGGCCGAGACCGGCACATCCGCGGCGCCCGAATTCGTGGCCGAGCTCGAGGCGCTGATCCATCCGATCGAGAACACGCCGGAAAAGGTCGCGCGCGTCCCCCTCGACGAAGCCAAGCGGCGCGGCCGCGTCGACGTGTTCGATCCGGCGCCGGACTACCTCGCGCACGTCGGCGAGCTGTTCGATCTCGAGGCCTTTCGCGGGGCGGGCTACACGGTCGTCTGCGAGCCGATATACGGCTCGGCGTCGGGCTACTTCCCGCGTCTCATCGGCGGCGGAAAGACGAAGGTCATCGAGCTGCACAGCGAGCGAAACCCCTATTTCGGCGGCGTGAACCCGGAACCGATCCCGCCGAACATCGATGAATTCCTCGCTCGCATCCCGATCGAGGGCGCGGACGTCGGGCTTGCTGTCGACGGCGACGCCGACCGCGCGGGTCTCGCCGACGAGCGGGGGAAGTTCGTGACGACGCTCACGATGTACGCCCTCTTGATGTGGTATCTGCTCGAGGTCCGCAAGCTGCGGCAGCCCGTCGTGAAGACCGTGAACATGACTTCCATGGCCGACCGCCTCGGCGAGAAGTACGGCGTGCCCGTGCATGAGGTGCCGGTGGGGTTCAAGTACATCGCCCCGAAGATGCAGGAGACCGGCGCCATGATGGGGGGCGAGGAGTCAGGCGGATTCGGTTTCGCGATGCACATGACCGAGCGCGACGGCGTCGTGGCTGATCTCTTCTTCCTCGACTTCATGCTCCGCACGAAGAAGCGTCCGTCGCAGCTGATCGCGGAGCTGATGGACCTGGTGGGACCCTCGTTCTACCTCCGCCGGGACGTGCGCTTCGATGCCTCCGCCTACCCCGCGGAGAAGCAGCGGATCATGGCGACGCTGGGTGGGGAGTCGCCGAAGACGCTCGCCGGCCACGCCGTGGCGAAGGTCGTGCAGCTCGACACGAAGGACGGCACCAAATTCTTCCTCGACGATGGATCGTGGCTCCTGGTCCGGCTCTCCGGAACGGAGCCGCTGGTCCGCGTCTACGCTGAGACGAAGGCCGATGGCGAGCTCGCGCCGCTCCTCGACGAGGGAACGAAGATCGTGAAAGAGGCGGGTTGATGGAAGCGGGAACGATCGCATCGATCGAGAAGATCAAGGCCGCCGACCCGGGCGGGATGCTCCAGCGGATCAAGGATCTGCCGATGCAGGTCAAGGACGCCTGGCGGATCGCGCAGCGCAGCGAGGTGCCGGCGGAATTCCGCGGAGCCAGGAACATCACGGTCCTTGGGATGGGCGGCTCGGCCATCGGCGGCGAGTTCGCGGCGGCGCTGCTCGCCGACGAGCTCACGGTGCCGATGAGCGTCCACCGGGACTACGGCCTTCCCGCCTATGTCGGAAAGGAATCGCTGGTGATCGCGTCGTCATATTCCGGCAACACCGAGGAGACGCTGTCCGGATTCGAGGAGGCTCGCGGCCGCGGCGCCCGCGTACTGGCGATCACGACCGGGGGCAAGCTGGCGGCGTCGGCGAAGGCCGCGGGTTTCCCGGTCGTCTCCTTCCAGTACCAGGCGCAGCCGCGCGCCGCGCTCGGGTACTCCCTCACGCTGGTCCTGGGCATCGTCGGCAAGCTCGGCTTCGCCAGCGACCAGACCACGGTCGTCGAGGGCGCGCTGGGCGACCTCTCCAAGCTCGAAGGCAGGCTCGACGAGAACGCCGCGACGAACGAGGCAAAGGCGCTCGCGGTCGAACTGTCCGGACGGGTCCCGGTGGCCTTCGGCGCCGGCGTGATGGGCGTGATGGCGCGCCGCGTAAAGGACCAGTGGAACGAGAACGCGAAGAACTGGGCAGCGTTCGACGTCATGAGCGAGCTGAACCACAACGCGGTCGTTGGCTTCCCGAACCCTCCCGTGGCCAAGGAGGCGCTGACCGTCCTGCTGCTGCGCAGCGCGCGCGACAACGCGCGGCACAAGGTGCGCTTCGACGTGACGGCGGAGCTCCTCGACCGGGCCGGGATCGCGCACAAGACCCTCGAGTTCCCGGGCGCGTCGGCGCTCTCCGAGGTCCTCCAGATGGTGCTGTTCACCGACCACGTCTCCTTCTACGTCGCGCTGCTGAACGGCGCGGACCCCTCGCCGGTGAAGTCGATCGACTATCTCAAGGACCGCCTGGCCAAGGCGTAGCGGCGGAGCGCGCCAACAATGACGGCGTTCGCGTACTGTCCGCGCGACGGCACGAGGCTCGTACCGACTCGCATCGACGGCCGCGACCGTCCGGCGTGCCCGCTGTGCGGCTTCGCCGATTTCCACCACGTGCAGATCGGCTCGAACGCGATCGTCGAGCGGGACGGCGGGGTGCTGCTGCTGCGGCTCAACTACGGCCCGCGCAGCGGTCATTGGGCACTGCCGGGGGGACTCGTCGAGAACGACGAGTCGATCGAGGCAGCGGCCGTCCGCGAGACGCGAGAGGAGACCGGGTTCGACGTGAGCCTCGACGGCCTGCTCACGACATGGATGCGGCCGGCGTTCGGCATCGTCGTGGTCACGTACCGCTCGCACATCGTCGGCGGCGAGCTGCACGTCGCGCCGGACGAGGCGTCTGAGGGCGCCTTCTTTCCGAAAGGGTCGCTCCCGCCGCTCGCCGAGATCGCGTGGCCGTCGACCGCCGCCGGGCTCGACGCGTGGAAGACCTTCGAGCCCGCGCGGCCATGAGCGGTGTGTGGACCTGGGAGCTCTACTACCCGGACGCAGCGGCGAACGGCATCCCCCTGGCGCGCTGCCGCGTCGACCCCGGCGATGTGCTCTGGTCCCACGCAGCGCCCGAGATCCTCGCGGTCACCGTGCGCGAGGGCGACGACCGCGCGATCGCGCGCGGCGAGCGGCTGCGCAGGACGGGGCCGTACATGCCAATGACGCGCCTCCGCCGGATCGGCGACAAGGTGCAGCGGGAGGACCGCTGGCCCGGCGAGCAGGACCTGGGGTGCGTGGTCGTCCTTCCAGGCGGGGAGGCGGGCATCCTCAGGGCGTGGTGGAACGCCCCCGACGGCTCATCCTGGCGATGGACGGTCGAGTTCTCGAACGCCCTTTGAGGAAGCGGCCCCGCCGTATACTTCGGCCGTTCCAGACGACGGGGCAGCGTCGGAACAGGGGAGGGTCCACATGCATTCGAGCCTCATCTCCATGGTCGAGAAGGCGAAGCGGTATTCCACCGAGCCTGAACGGATCCGCTTCGAATCCCTCGAGGTGGGCTTCCGCGGAAACAACGGATCGCACACCGTCGGCCTCTCGGGAGATGAATGGCATTGCCAGTGTGATCACTTCCAGTCGCACCGCCTCTGCGCGCACGTCATGACCCTTCAGCGCATGTTCTCCGCGCATCTTCCCGAGAACCTCCGCTACACGCAGGAGCACGTCCCCGCCTGACCCCCGCGCCACTCGCCGATCCCGCGCACAACTGAAGACGCAGTCTCTGGAGCGAAGCCGGTGAGATTCCGGCAGGGTCCCGCCACCGTGATGGACCAGACGTGTCCGAACTCGGGTCGCCTCCAGTCGCTGCAACGGCCTACACACCTTCGCGTGAAAGGGGTGAGCCATGCGACTGTCGCGGCGCACGCTCTTCGCCTCCCTCGGTCCCCTCGCTGTCACCCTCCTGCTCTCGTGCGGCGCCCCCACGCCGCCCGCCGCCGCGGGTCCGAGCGTCGCCGCTTCGATCGACGCGTTCCCGCGCACCGTCGTGGACTTCCAGGGGCGCGGCGTGACGCTCGAGCGCGCGCCCGAGCGCATCGTGTCGATCGGCCCGTCCAACACCGAGTTCCTCTTCGCGCTGGGCGCGGGGGACCGCGTCGTCGGCGTCGACGACTTCTCCGACGAGCCGGCGCAGGCGAAGGTCAAGGACAAGGTCGGCGGCGTGAAGGTCAGCCTCGAGACGGTGACGGCGCTTCATCCGGACCTCGTCGTCGCGACACGCTTCACCGACGGAACGATCGAGCGCCTCGCCAACGTCGCCCCAGCGGTCATCGTCGTCGATCCGCAGGGCGTCGCGGACGTGGGGCGCACAGCGACGCTCCTGGGGCGGGCGCTCGGTATCGACGGGAGCGCGCTCGCGGCGCGCATCGACGCGCAGGTCGCGGCTGTGCGGGCGAAGACGGCGGCCGCCCCAAGGCCCCGCGTCTTCCACGAGGTGGACGCCTCCGATCCCACCCGGCTCTTCACCGTCGGTCCTGGCTCATTCATCGCGGATCTGATCGAGATCGCCGGCGGGACCAACGTTGCCGCCCGCACCACGAGTCCATATCCGCAGCTGTCGCTCGAGGAGATCGTTCGTTCCGATCCGCAGGTCATCGTCCTCGGCGATTCCGACTACGGCGTGACCGCGGCGCAGGTAGCCGCGCGGCCGGGATGGTCATCGCTCAGCGCGGTCAAGGAGCACCGCGTGTTGGGCATCGCGGGCAGCCTCGTCAGCCGCCCCGGGCCGCGGCTCGGCGAGGCCGCCGAGGCGTACGCGCGCCTGATCCATCCGGAGCTGTACTGACCGTGCCCACCGTTCTCGCCCTCCGGGCGGCCGCGCGCCTGCTCCACTCGGAGCTGTACTGACCGTGCGCTTCGCCACCGTTCTCGCGGTCCTGGCGGCCGCGCTCGTGGCGAGCCTCGCGGCGGGCGTGCTGGTGGGGGCCGTCGCGATCTCGCCATCCGACGTGCTCGCGGCGCTCGGTGGCGCCGACGGCCCCTCGGCCACGATCGTGCGCGACCTCCGGCTGCCCCGCGTCCTCGCCGCCGCCCTTGTCGGCGGCTCGCTCGCGGTCGCGGGGGCGATGCTTCAGGGGCTGCTGCGGAACCCGCTCGCGGATCCGTACGTGACGGGCACGTCGGCGGGAGCGTCACTCGGCGCGGTGGGCGCCATCGCCATCGGCGGCCCCGCGGCCGCCCCGATCGTCCCGTTCGTCGCTTTCGCCGGCGCGCTCGCAGCAGCGGCCGCGGTCTGGCGAATCGCGCGGATCGGCGGGCGCACGACAGTGCTGACGGTCCTGCTCGGCGGGATCGTCCTCACGTCGTTCGCCGGCGCGGCGATCACGCTGCTCCTCGTGGCGAACGACCGCCTCGCGCTGCGCGCCGGCACCCTGGTAAACCTCCTCGTCGGAGGGATCCGCGTGACCGACCGGACAGAGCTCGCGCTCGCCGCCGCAGTCGTCGCTGCCGGCGTGGCCTTCGCGCTCCTGCTCGCTCCCCGGATCGACGCGTACGCCTTTGGCGAGGAGACCGCCGCGACGCTGGGCGTGGACCCCATCCGCACCACGACGGCGATCCTCGCGGCGACGGCCCTGCTCGCGGGGGCGGCCGTGGCGCTCGCGGGCCTCGTCGGCTTCGTCGGGCTCGTCGTACCGCACGCGCTGCGCGGCATCGTCGGTGCGACGCACCGTCGCCTCGTTGCGGCGAGCTTCCTCGCGGGAGCCGCCGCGCTCTGCCTCGCCGACCTCGGCGCGCGCGTCGTGCTCGCCCCCGCCGAGCTCCCGGTCGGTGCGGTCACGGGGCTCATCGGCGGCCCATTCTTCCTCGCGCTGCTGGTTCGTTCGGGTGCCCGATGACGCGCCTCGAAGCGCTCGGCCTCCGCGCCGGGTACGCCGAGAGAGCGGTCCTGCACGGCGTCGATCTGGCGCTGGGCCCGGGCTCCATGACCGCCCTGATCGGACCGAATGGCGCGGGGAAGACCACCCTTGTACGCTGCCTCGCCGGGCTGCTGCCACCGTCGGGGGGGTCGGTGCGCCTCGACGGCGCGGATCTCGCCCGGCTGGGACGTCCCCGGATCGCGCGCCGCATCGCGGTGGTGCCGCAGCTATTCGAGACGCTCTTTCCCTTCACCGTCGAGGAGGTGGTCGGCCTCGGCCGCGTCGCCAGGCTCGGCGCCTTCGGTCGGGGCGGTCCGGAGGACCGGCGCGCCGTGGCCGAGGCGATCGACGAGCTCGGCCTCGGGCCGCTCGCGCGCCGGCGCATCGACACGCTCTCCGGCGGCGAGCGGCAGCGCGCGGTGATCGCCATGGCGCTGGCGCAGGAGGGCGACGTGCTGCTCCTCGACGAGCCGACAGTGCATCTCGATCCCGCGCATCAGCGCGCGACCCTCGTGCACATCGCCGCCCTCGCCGCCCGCCGCGGGCTCGTCGTCCTGACGGTGCTGCACGATCTCAACCTCGCCGGAGCGCTCTGCGGTCGCGTCGTGGTGCTGTCCGGCGGCCGGGTCGTCGCCGACGGCCCTCCGGCCGGCGTCCTGACGGACCGTACCGTGGCGTCAGCGTTCGGCGACGGGCTGCGGGTCGGCACGAGCGAGGGGGTCCCGTACGTCGTCCCGGCACCGCTGGCCCGCTTCTCGCACTGGCATGGCACGGCCGGACCGCGCGGCGCGTTGACCCATCGACGGGACGGCCCGTAGCATCTCGCGCCGTCGGCGCGCTACGCACGTGCCGCGGCGCGAGGGGGTGGCGATGTCGCGTCTGGCGCTCGTGCTGGCGTTCACCCTTGCCCTGACCGTGCCCCTGGCGGTCCTCGGCGCCGAGCCCACCGCGGCCGATCCTGACCTGGATCCTTCGCCGTCCCCGGTCGCCGCGTGCACCCCCAGCGTCGCGGAGGGTTCACCACCGCCCGCGCGGGTGCCGAGCGGACTGCCCGGGTACCACGC
>JBHEML010000064.1:0-599 GCA_046262615.1 Candidatus Limnocylindria bacterium
GTCGTATTCCTCACGTCCGGCGTTGTTGGAGCGGCGTTCGGAGGCCTGTCTCCCGCACCGCCGGGTTGGTTCACTAGCACGATGCTGGCGCTCAACGTGGCCGTGGGCGGCACGATCGTCTTCACGCTCCTGGCGCTGTTCGCCAAACAGCGGCAGGACGCGCTGACGGGGCTTCGGCGCGAGCAGGCGCGGTCCGAGAATCTGCTCCTCAACATCCTGCCCCGCTCCATCGCGGAGAAGTTGAAGGCGCGGCCCCAGACCATCGCCGACCAATTCACGTCCGCATCCATCCTGTTCGCCGACGTCGTCGGCTTCACCCCGCGTTCGGAGCACCTGCCGCCGGCCGAGGTCGTCGGCATGCTCGATCGGCTCTTCACGCACTTCGACGCTCTGGCGGAGCGATACGGCGTCGAAAAGATCAAGACGATCGGCGACTGCTACATGGTCGCCGCCGGCATTCCATCTCCGCGGACCGATCACGCACGCGCGATGGCGCTGATGGCCTTGGACATGGTCGAGGCCATGCGGACGAACGGCGCCGTGGGCGACCTCGGCATGGAGTTGCGCGTCGGCATCAATTCAGGGCCGGTCGTGGCGGG
>JBHEML010000064.1:609-7705 GCA_046262615.1 Candidatus Limnocylindria bacterium
CTCTACGACCTCTGGGGAGACGCGGTCAACACCGCCAGCCGGATGGAGTCGCAGGGTGCGCCGGGACGCATCCAGATCACCCGAGCGACCTTCGAGCTGCTCGAGGACGAGTTCGTGTGCGAGTCAAGAGGGACCGTCTCGATCAAGGGCAAAGGCGATATGGAGACCTGGTACCTGATCGGACCGCGCCCGAACACCGGCGGTCGCGTGACCGACAAGGTTTCCGGGTTCGGCGCTGACGCGGACGGCGGGACGGCTCAGGTACGCGCTCACGAGCCGCAGCCCGTGCCGGCGGCGCCAGGAGGGACCCGCGGCAGGCTTGGCCAGTCAGCTGCGAACGAGATCCGTTGAGCGGATCGTTCTCGAGGTGAGCGCCCCGTAGGACTGACGACGCGTCGGCGACAAGAGGAGGACGCACGTGCCTACTACGAACAGCTCCGAGATGCAGATCACCCGTCGCGGCGATCTCGAGATCGTCATCACGCGCGAGCTCGACGCGCCGCGCGACCTCGTATTGAGTGCGATCACCGACCCTGCCCTCATCCCGAACTGGTGGGGGCCTCGGCGATACACGACCACCGTCGACAAGATGGACGTGCGTGCGGGCGGCGCGTGGCGGTTCATCAACAGCGGGCCTGACGGCGAGCACGGCTTCAGGGGCGAATACCGCGAGATCGTTCCGCCCGAGAAGATCGTGCAGACCTTCGAGTGGGAGGGACTGCCTGGTCACATCTCAGTCGAGACGCTGACGCTCGAGGAGGTCAGCGGGAAGACGCGCATGACCGCGACCAGCGTGTTCGACACCAAGGAGGATCGCGACGGCATGTGGGAGACCGGCGCGGAGACCGGAGCCCGCGAGACGTGGGACCGCTTCGCGGAGCAGCTTGAGGCGCTTCAGCGGAAGACGAAGGCCTAGCTCACAAACGGTCGAGGGGCCCGGCACGCACGCGAAGACCCGATCGTGCGCGTCGGCCGATCGCCGACCGGCAGTGTGCCGAGGCCCTCTCGCCTTTCAGAGGTGTCGCGCGAACCACCGGACCGTCTCGACCGCGGCGCGCGTCCGGTTCGCCGTCTTCGTGAAGCCGTGTCCCTCGTCATGAAAGATCACGGACTCGACCTCGACTCTGCGATCGCGCAGCTCGCGGACCATCTGCTCGGCCTCGACGAGCGGGACGTTCGTGTCGTTCGCCCCGTGGAGAACCAGGAGCGGCGTCTTCACGCGATCGAGCCGGTTGATCGGTGAGAGGGACTCCAGCAGCTCGCGCTGCGTCTCGGGATCGCCGTACTCGGAAGTCGAGACCGCCGCCATCCACGGCTGGGTGTGGGCGAAGAATGTCAGGAAATTCACGATCCCGCAGACGCACACCGCGCCCTGGAACAGATCCGGATAGTCGGCGATCCCGGCCATCGTCATGTAGCCGCCGTATGACCCACCGGTTATGCCGAGCCGCCCGCGATCCGCGACGCCGATGCTCACGACGTGCCGGGCCGCGGATTCGATGTCGCGCACAGCGTCGAAGCGCCGTTCGCGGTCGTCGAGGTGGACGAACGTCTTGCCGAATCCCGCGGAGCCGCGCACGTTCGGCGCGAACACGGCGATGCCGTTCGCCAGCAGACACTGGTACGTCCGGTTCAGCAGCGGCCGCTCCTGCGCCTCGGGACCGCCGTGGAACGACAGGACGCACGGGCCAGGAGCGTCGAACCGCCGCGGCACGTACGACCAGCCGGTGAGTTCCAGCCCGTCGTGCGCCGTGAAACGCTCGAGCCGTGGGCGGACGAGGGCCGAGAGATCGACGCCCGGGTGCGGGCTGTGGGTCAGCTGCGTCAGGTGGGCGCGGGGGTCACCGGTCCAGATGTCGACGGGCGCGGCGGCGCCGGTCATCACCACGGCGATCCGCTCTCCATCGCGTGACCACGTCGCCTCGACGCAGATGTCCTGAGCAAGGACCGGCCCATGCGTGCGCCTCCGGGTCGCGACGTCGAAGATCTCGATCTCGCTCGTACCAGCGACGTTCCATACGAGCACCCCGAGCGTGCCCGCGTCGGTCAGCTCGAATCGGTCGAGGTCGGCGTCCTCCCTCGCGGCGACGTACTCGAGAGCATCGGGCCGGCCATCCCGCAGGGCGATGCGAGCGAGCGCCGACCGCTCGCGCCCGTCGTCGCTTGCCAGCCACACCGCGCCGTCTGCACCGAACTTCGCGGAGGTGAACAGGGCCTGGCCTTCGTGCGGGGTCAAGAGGATCTCGCCTGCATCCTCGACATCCACGAGGTACACGTTCGAGTCTCCCCGAGCCACCATGCGGACAAGGAGAGCCAAGCGGCCGTCGCGCGAGAGGTCCGTGACATCGCTCACCCCGCGGGTCCGCGCCACCGGTCTCCACGTCCCGGTAGGCAGGTCGATCGCGAACAGGTCGAAGTGCGACGGGTCGTCGCGGCTCGATACGATGAACAGCGATGCGCCATCCGCAGACCAGCGCGCGAGCCTGTTGTTCTCCGATCCGCCCGGCGTCAGGCGTCGCACATCCGAGCCGTCGGCGCGCACGGTGTAGACCTGCTGATCTAGCCCGCCACCGGGCGCGACCTGCACGGCGATGCGGTCGCCGACCGGCGACCAGAGCGCGTGTGTGACCTGGTCCGGGAACGCCGTCACACGCCGCGGCCATCCTCCCGTCGTGGCGACCGTCCACACCTGCGGCGAGCCGGACAGGTCGCTGATGAACGCGATCCGCGAGCCGTCCGGGGAGAACGACGGTGTGGAGCAGAAGCCCATACCAGCGAGGCTCTCGACGGCGCGGACTAGGAGCGCGTCGCCATCGCTTCCCACCGCTCGACGATCGTAGGCCGGACCGGTGGGCCGCGTTCGCCCGTAGCATTCCGCGGAAACGGCGGCCTGCCGCTGGGTTCTCAGGGGCCAAGTCACTTCCACGGGGGTCAGCTTGCCGATCACGCTTTCGCTATCTGAGGCGCGCCGTCTGGCGATCTCCGCCCAGGCATTCGGTCCGCGACCTCCGAAGCCGACCATCGCGCACGTCCGCGGGCTGGCGGCGAGGCTGGGCGCGTTCCAGATCGACTCCGTCAACGTCCTCGTCCGCGCGCACTACGTGCCAGCGTTCGCGCGGCTCGGCCCGTACCCGATGGAAGCGCTCGACTCGCTCGCATACCGGAGGCGCGAGCTCTTCGAGTACTGGGGACACGCGGCCTGTCTGCTGCCCGTCTCGCTTTTTCCCCTCATGCGCTTCCGCATGCACGCCGATGCCACGCGCGAGTACATGCGCACGGAGCGCGGCGCCAACGTGGCGAAGGCCTACGCGGAGGTCGCCGAGCGCGGTCCGCTCGCCGCCGCCGAGCTCAGAGACCCCGGCAAGCGGACGGGGAACTGGTGGGGCTGGGCCGAAGGCAAGACCGCGCTCGAGCATCTATACGACGCGGGACTCCTGGCGATCTCTGGTCGGCGCGGCTTCGAGCGCCTGTACGACCTCGCGGAGAGGGTCATCCCGCGAGCGGCGCTCGAAGCTCCGGCGCCGGCGCCCGAGGACGCGATGAAGGAATTGATCTGTCTTGCCGCCAGGGCATGCGGCGTCGGCACGCTGCGCGACATCGCCGGATATTTCAGCGTCGGTGGATGGCGCGACCGGCTGGCGGCTCGGCGGTGGCGGACGTCCGCAGCCGCTGGGAGCGAGCGCACGGCGCCGATCACCAAGCGCCTGTTCTCGGAGCTCGTGGAGCAAGGCCGGCTCCAGGCGGCCGCCGTGGACGGATGGAAGGAACCTGCGTACATGCCGGCGGCGGTCCGCGTGCCACGCACAACGCGGGCGCGGGCGCTCGTCACGCCGTTCGACTCCCTCGTCTGGGACCGCGGTCGGATCGAGCGGCTGTTCGGGATGAAGTACACGATCGAGCTCTACACGCCCCTCCTCAAACGCGTCTACGGCTACTACGTCTTCCCGTTCCTGCTCGGCGACACGCTCGTCGGGCGGTGCGACCTGAAGGCGGATCGCCAGCGCGGCGTGCTCATGGTGCAGAGCGCCTTCCTCGAGCCAGGCCAGGACGCGCGACGGATCGGGCCCGAGCTGGTCGGCGAGCTACGGCAGATGCAGGCGTGGCTCGGTCTCGACCGCATCGAGGTTGCGCCGCGCGGCGACCTCGCCGCGGCCGTGCGCCGCAGCGCGAGGATGGTCAAGCCGTCGGGTGGACGTCCCGAGCGCGCGCCGCGCGCGTCGGACCCGGGGCGAGGTTAGAGCAGGATCGCCAGGGCCAGCCCCACGATCAGCCAGATGGCCGGGACGGCGAACAGACCGAGCGCGGACAGCAGCGCGAGGATCAGCACGATGACCGCGAGGATCCAGCCGAGTCCTGGTGCCGTATACGGGCGCTTCACGGGTCGCACCTCCTGACCCGGTCATCCGACCGAGGTCGTGGCGAACTGTATGACGACCGGCCGCGCGTCATCAGGTCGGTCCCCGAGCGCCGCCCCCGGCATGCCGGTGGCCGACCGTACGATGGCGCCCGTGAAAGCGGCCGTCGGGGCCATCGCCATCCTCGGGCCTGCGGCCATCTTCGTCTATCTGCTGGCGAACCCGTCGGCGAACGTGAGGCTCGACGACTCCGTCCAGCACCTGGTCATCACGACCAACGTCGCAGTCCTAGCCTTCGCCGCCGGCCTACTCGTGGCGCGGGCGGCGCTCGAGCTGCGCCAGTACCGCGCGCTTCTCGTCGCGCTCGGGTTCGGAAGCATCGGCGGCATCTTCGCAGTGCATGGCCTCGCGACGCCCGGAGTCATCCTCCGCGGAGATCCTCGCGACGCGCTCGCCGTGCTGGCGCTCTCGGCGCAGCTCGCGCTGCTCGTGCCCGCCGTGCTCTTCGCCGTCCGCTACACGTCCGCGGTCGAGCGGCTCGAGCGCTTGGTGCCGGCGCGCGCGCTTCTGACCCTCGTCGTCGGAGGCATCGTCCTGTATGCCATGTACGGCCTGGTCGCGCCCGCGGCCGTCGGAACTGTCATGCGCGCCCTGCTGCCGTCGACCGCGGGTGCGTTCGGCGGCTACGCGGGCTTCGCGACGAACAACGGCCTCGGCACCTCGGACGTCCTGATCCTGCTGCCGGGCGTCGTCGCCGTCGGCCTCTTCGTGTTCAGCGCCGCGCGGCAGGGCCGGGAGTACCTGCGGAGCCGCCTGCCGATGCAGGGCGCGCTCATCGTCTCGTACGCGCTGCTCGCGCAGACGCAGGTCGCCATGATCCTGGGCCAGCTGTGGTCGCTGGCGTGGTGGGAATACCACGGACTCATGCTCGCCGCCGTTGCGATCGCGCTCAGCGCGCTGGTGATCGAGCTCGACCGGCGCCGCGGACTCGAGCGATTCCTGCCGCCGATCGTCGTCGAGCGCGTCATCCAGGGCGACCGGCTGCGGCTCGAGGGCGAACGGCGCGTCGTCACCGTGCTCTTCACGGACCTGCGCGGTTCGACCGCGCTCGCCGAGACGCTGGACCCCGAGACGGTCGTGGCGGTCATGAACGCGTACCTGCGGACGATGGCTCGCGCGGTCATCGCTCACGAAGGGATCGTTGACAAGTTCACGGGCGACGGGCTCATGGCGATCTTCGGAGCGCTGAGCGACCCGCGGACAGGAGCCAACGCGGCGGCGGCCGCGGCGCTCGAGATGCGCGTGCGCATGAACGCGCTGAACAGGGAGCGGGCCGCCACGGGCGCGCCTGTCCTGCGGCACGGAGTGGGTATGCACCTCGGGGAGGTCGTCCTCGGCGCGGTCGGGCTCGCGGAACGCTCCGACTACACCGCCATTGGGGACACGGTCAACACGGCCTCGCGCATGGAGCAGCTCTGCAAGGATCTCGGCGTCGACTCAGTGTTGTCCGCGGAAGTCGTGGCCCATCTCGGCACGTCGGTGACAGTCCGGCCGCTCGGCACGGCGACCGTGAAGGGCAAAGTCGAGCCGATCGACGTGTGCACGCTCGCCTGATCGCGATGCTCGCCCGAGGCGGCCTCAGACTCCTTCGGCTGGCCCGGGAAGAGCCGCGAAGAGGTCGACGACGTTGCCGTCGGGATCGATCACCTGCGCATACCGCTGCCCCCAGAACGCGTCGTAAGGCGCCGCCTTCGATGGGTGGCCGGCCGCGGTCATCGTCCCGTGGACCGCGTCCACCTCCGCCGAGCTGGCGCACTCGAAGGCGAGTCCCATCCGGTGACCCGCCGGCTCGATCCATTCCTTGTCCAGCTCCTTGATCAGCTTCAGGTCGTCGAGCATCAGGCGGACGCCGCTCGGGAGCGTGGCTTCGACGTGGTCCCCCTTCGGCTCGGGAAAGCCCACTCCAAGCAGCCGATAGAAGCGGACCGAGGCGCCGATATCGCGCGAGACGATCCCGATCGCGCCGAGCCGCGGCATCGCCGTAGCCTAACGCCGGAGGGCGACATCCCCGGGGCCGGTCCGGTGGCCGTTGCTGGCATCGCGGATGCTCGGCACCCCGGCGGCACTGGAGGAGGTCGAGATGAACGACGAGACACGGCGCATGGACCGAACGAGCGCTCCGGACACGACCGAGCAGCGGCTCCAGCTGCACGAGGAAGAGCTCGTGCCGCACAAGGAGATGCAGGAGGTCGGGACGGTCACCATCCGGACCGAGATCGAGGAGCGGCCCGAGCGCTTCGAGATCGAGGCACTGCGCGAAGAGGTCGAGATCGAACACCTGCCGGCGGGCGAAGAGGTGCGCGCGCGCGAGGAGCCCCGCGAGGAGAACGGCGCGTACATCGTGCCCGTCTACGAAGAGCAGCTCGTGGTCAGCAAGCGGCTGATCCTCAAGGAGCGGCTTCGCATCACGCGCGTGAGCCGGACCGAGAAGCGGATCTTCGAGGACACGCTGCGCCACGAGCGCGCCGTCGTCGAGCATCCGGAGAACACTCCGCTCGTGAACGAGCTGTATCCCGAGGACAACAAGCGCAAGAAGGGCGGCCTCTTCGGCCTCTAGCAGAACGATGCCCCGCGGGGCCGTGCCTATCGGGAGGTGAATGCCGCGCGGATCAGCGGCCGGCCTCGCGCGCGTCCTCGTCGACGTCGAGCATCTCGCGCTTACGCGTCAGACCGCACAGACC
>JBHEML010000065.1:0-7630 GCA_046262615.1 Candidatus Limnocylindria bacterium
CACAATGGCGGTGCTGAGCGCAGCCGACCGGGTCGTCGTCGTGACGACGCCCGAGCTCCCCGCGCTGCGCGACCTGCGCCGCGCGCTCGACGCGATGGCCGCGCGCGGACTCGATGGCCGCACCGTCCTTGTCGTGAACCGCTTCCCCTCGAAGGCCGGCGTCACCAAGCCCGAGATCGAGCACGGCCTCGGACGGCCCATCGTCGGCTCCGTGCCCAGCGACGGGATCGCCGTGACCGGCGCGATCAACGAAGGCCGCAGCTTGGTCGAGACGCATCCTCGCTTCCGCAAGCTCTTCGAGCAGCTGGCGGAATCCGTCGTCGGCGAGCTGGGCGCTGCCAAAGCCCCGAGCGCGCCGGCCGCACGCGGCACCGCCGCCCCAGCCCATAGGGAGGTCGCGTAATGGCCCTGCTCCGTCCGGCGAAGCCCCGCTACGCGCGTCCTGTCGAAGTGCCCGCGCCCGTCCCCGTCTCGGCCCTGATGCCGCACGAGGACTGGACGCCCGACGTCCTCAAGGTCAGCCGGCTCCGGGACGAGCGCGAGGTCGAGCTCATCGCCCGCATCCACGCGAAGCTCACCGCGATCCTCGGACGCACCGCGGAGGCGACGTCTCCCGAGGTCGTCAGGTCGCTCGTCAACGAGCAGTTCCCGCTCGCGCTCGAGGAGGAGAAGCTGAGCATCAGCCGGCTCGATCGTCTCCGCCTACAGGACGCGCTGCTCTCGGAGATCGTGGGCTTCGGGCCGATCCAGGATCTGCTGATGGACGAGAGCGTGTCCGAGGTCATGGTGAACGGCCCCCGCCAGGTCTGGATCGAGCGCGCCGGAAAGCTCTTTTCCACCGACGTGACCTTCGCCAACGCGGAGCACGTCGTGCGCATCATCCAGCGCATCGTCGCGCCGCTCGGCAGGCGCTGCGACGAGTCCTCGCCCATGGTCGACGCCCGCCTTCCCGACGGCTCGCGGGTGAACGCGATCATCCCGCCGCTTTCGCTCGCGGGTCCGGTACTGACGATCCGAAAGTTCAAGCGGGTGCCGCTCGCGCCCGTCGAGCTGCTCAAGAACCAGACGGTCACCGGGGAGGCGCTCGAGTTCCTCCGCGCCTGCGTACGCGGCCGGATGAACATCATCGTCGCCGGAGGCAGCGGCGCCGGCAAGACGACGCTGCTGAACACGCTCTCCTCATACATCTCGTCTCGCGAGCGCGTCGTGACGATCGAGGACGCAGCCGAGCTGCGGCTGCAGCAGGTCCACGTGCTTCCCCTCGAGTCCCGCCCGGCCAACGTCGAGGGTCTCGGCGAGGTGACCATCCGCGACCTGCTTCGCAACGCTCTGCGAATGCGCCCCGACCGGCTGGTCATCGGTGAGTGCCGTGGCCCCGAGGCGCTGGACATGCTTCAGGCCATGAACACTGGCCACGACGGCTCCCTGACCACCGTCCACAGCAACGGCCCCCGCGACGCGCTCTCCCGCATCGAGACGATGGTCATGATGAGCGGCGCCGAGTTGCCGCTGCGCGCCATCCGCGAACAGGTGGCTGCCGCCGTGGACCTCGTCGTGTACATCGAGCGACTCCAGGACGGCTCCCGGCGCATCACCCAGGTGAGCGAGGTGCGCGGCCTCGAGGGCGACGTCATCACGATGCAGGACATCTTCGCCTTCGAGAACCAGGGCTACGACGGCCAGCACATCCAGGGGGCGCTGAAGCCGACGGGGATCCGCCCGGGCTTCGGCGATCGCCTCCTCGCGCGTGGTCTCCAGCTCCAGGCCTCGTGGTTCGGTTACGAACACACCGCCGCGGACGAGCGCAACTAGTGTCCCCGCTCCTTATCGCGATCCTCGGCGGGTCGGCGATGATGTCGATCGCGCTCGGGCTCTGGCTGCCATCGGCCATGCGCCACCGCGCGGTGTCGAGGCGCATGTCATCCTTCCTGACGACGTCAGTCGGCGGCCTCGTGGAGGACCGCGGCGGCAGGCGCCGCGTGCGCGGCGTGCGTCGCACCGGTGGCCGTCGTGGCGGCCCGCCCTTCGTCGCGGGCATCGAGACGCTGGTCTCGGAGGCCGCGGTGGAGCTGACGGTGGGCGAGGTCTTCGCCGGGATGGGGATCGGCCTCGTCCTCGGCCTGCTTCTCGGTCTGTTCATCACCGGATCCACGTTCCTCGCCATCGTGTTCAGTGCCATCGGCGCCGCGATGCCGGTGATGTGGCTCAAGCTGCGCCGCAGGCGGCGGCTCGGCAAGTTCCAGTCGCAGCTCGCCGAATCGGTCGCGCTTCTGGCCTCCGCCGTGCGCGCCGGCCACAGCCTCCTCCAGGGCCTCGAGCTCGCGGCAAAGGAGTCGCCCGAACCGACGCGAGCGATCATCGAGGTCGTCGTTCGCGAGATCGGGCTCGGCGCTCCGCAGAGCGAGGCTCTCGAGCGCCTAGCCTCGATGTACCCCTCGGAGGACATCGACCTCATCGTGTCCGCGATCACGATCCACCAGCAGGCCGGTGGGAGCCTCTCGAAGGTCCTCGATCTCATCGCCGAGACGATCCGCGAGCGCGCGCGCATCGCCGCGGACATCAGCGCGCTCACGTCGCAGCAGCGCTTCTCGGCGTACGTGCTGTCCGCGCTGCCGATCCTCGTCGCGATCGCACTCTTCTTCATCAGCCCGGACTACATCGGGGTGTTCTTCTCGTCGACGCTGCTTAAGTTCGCCATGGGGGGTGCGGGGTTCCTCGTGCTCGTCGGCTTCCTCGTGATGCGCAAGATGGCCGCGATCGATGTTTAGGTCCGCACTCCGCTTCGTGGCCGTCGCTGTCGCGCTCACGGCCGTGCTGTCGGGCACCGCCGCCGCGGACGTCATCTACAAGATCAACATCGCGCAGCTCGACACGTCCGCATACCCGGACGTCCGCATCGTCGCCTCCGTCACCGACGCGCAGGGCAAGGCCGTCAGGGGCCTCGGGAGCTCGGACCTCGTCGTCGCGGAGGACGGCAAGACGCAGGATGCCAAGCTCGAGCTCGCGTCCCAGACGGCTCCGGTCGTGCTCGTCCTGGTGCTCGACACGAGCGGAAGCATGGCCGGGCGCCCGATCGAGGACGCGAAGGCCGCGATCGTCTCGATGATCCGCACGCTCGGCCCGACCGACCAGGCCGCGCTGATCACATTCAGCGTCGATGTCCGCGTCGCTCAGGGGTTGACGGCGAACAAGGATGAGGTCGCGAACGCGACGAACGCCGCGGTGGTGGGTGGCGACACCGCCATCTATGACGCGGCCGTCGCGGCCACCGACATCCTCGCCGGCGTCGACCCGAAGGCTAGGCGCGCGGTCGTGCTGCTCACCGACGGGCTCGACAACTCCAGCCGGACGCAGCGTGCCGCAGCGCTCCAGCGCGTCCAGGCCGCGGGTTACCCCGTTTTCGTCGTCGGCCTCGGTGACCAGCTCGACCGGCCCACGCTCCAGGCGTTCGCGGACGCGAGCAAGGGCGGCCAGGCGTTCGTGGCGCCGACGTCGGCGCAGCTCGCGGGCGTCTATGCCGGACTTTCGGAGCAGATCCTCACGCAATACTCGGTCGCGTATCGATCCTCGCAGGTCGCGCAGCCCCAGTCGCGGACCGTCCCGATCCGCCTCCAGCTCATCCACGACGGCAACCTGCTTGGCGAGACGACCGTGAACTACATCATCCCCGCCGGCGCCGGGACCCCGACCAGCGCCCCGGCCAAGGCCGCGCCGGTCGCCCCCGCGCCGCCGGTCCCCGCCGCGCCGGCGGCCGTCGTCCCAGAGCCGCCCGGGCTGCTCGACGGACGCATCAGCGTCGCGTGGCGTGTCGCGATCCTGGGAGCGCTCGCCGCGTTCGCCCTGACCCTGGCGATCGTGACGATCGTCGCCGGCCGCATGCGCATGCACGCTTTCCGGAAGAGGCGCGAGACGTTCCTCCCGCCGCTCACCGGCGACCGCGTCGCCGCTGTCCGTCGCCAGTCGTTCGGACGCCGCGTCATCCTCCCGCTCTTCGGGGCGCTCGGAGCCCCGCTGATGCGCATGACGCCCTCTTCGCTCGTCGCGACCTCGCGGCAGCGCCTCGCAGAGGCCGGCGATCCGTTCGGCCTCGGTGCCGTCGAGTTTCTCGGCTTCCGCACCGCGCTCGGCTTGGTCGGCGCGCTCGTCGCTGGCGTGCTCGGCGCGCTCGCCACCGACAGCCTCACGATGCTCATCGGCATCTGCGCCCTCGGAACGCTGTTCGGCTACATCCTTCCGGGCTTCATCGTCGGCTCGATCGGCAAGTCGCGGAAGAAGGCGCTCCTTCGAGCGCTGCCGTCCACGCTCGACCTGCTCGCGGTCAGCGTCGACGCCGGCCTCGCGCTCGACGGCGCTATGGCGCAGGTCGGTCAGCGCTGGAAGAACCCGCTGTCCGACGAGTTCCGCCGGCTGCTCGTGGAGTTCCAGATGGGCCGCGACCGCCGCCAGGCGCTAAAGGAATTCGGGCGCCGTACCGGCGTCGCAGAGATCGCGCGCTTCGTGACGGCGGTCACGCAGGCCGATGCGATGGGCGTCGCGCTGTCGCGCGTGCTCCAAGAGCAGGCGGCCGACATGCGCGTTCGCAGGCGCCAGATCGCGGAGGAGAAGGCGCGAACGGCACCGATCAAGATGCTCTTCCCGATGGTGCTCCTGATCTTCCCCGCGCTGTTCGTGGTGATCCTCGGGCCGGCGGTCCCGCGCCTCCTCACGATGTTCGGCACCTTCTAAAGGCGCGGCCTTTCGGCACGCGCCTTTGAGAAGAGCCGGTCTCGTCAGTCCGCGGTGGCCAACAGTCGCGCGCGGCGCGCGACGAGCGCCGCGCCGGCGGCGAGGAGCGCGAGTCCAAGGGACACGAGCATCGCTCCCGCGATGGTCGGTGGAGCGCCCGCCGACCGGGTGGCCGTGTTCGGCAGCCCCGTCGGGAATTCGTTCGGGAACTGCTGGGCGATGGCGGTGGCGAGAGCGTCTCCGAGCACGAACATGTGCGCGTACGCCGAGCGCACCAGCGAATAGGTCTTCGGATAGTCCTGCGCCGCATAGGCATCGACCTGGCCGGTGAGACCGCGGATGTGCTCGGCGAGCACTCCATCGACGCCCGCTTCGGTCAGGTTCGGATTGGCCCCCGATAGGAACTTCGCCAAGTCGTGCTCGCCGGCGAGCAATGCGTCGCTGGCCTTTTGTTTGGCGGCCGTGTCCTTGTTGGCAACGCCATCGACGTAGTCGAGGTAGGCCTTCACGTGCTTCTGCCACAGAGCGTCGAAGGCGGCGCCAGCGGGTGCCCCATAGATCTGGGAGACCCACGACGCCAAGTCGGCGCGGTTGCCGTCCAACGAGGTGGAGACCGCGCTCGCATCGGGCGAGTTCGCCAGCCGAGAGCGCATGGCCTCCATGGTGAGTACGGCGTGCTCGCCGAAGGACCGCCCGAGTCCCACGCGCAGCGAGCTCGCGGGGCTGAACGCGACGGGTTCGCCCGTGAACGTCGTTGGGAACTGCTTGATCAGCGCGGCGGCGAGCCCGTCGCCGAGGCTGAACATGTGCGCATACGCCTGCCGCTGGAGGTCGTACGCCTTCGCGTAGTCCTTCGTGCTGTACAGGATGAAGTGCTGGATGTGCTGCTCGAGCACTTCAGCCTCGGCCGCGGCGGAAATGTTCGGGTTCGCCTTCGCGAGGAACCCCGATAGGTCGTCCCGATACTTCGCCAGAGACGCGAGCGACCGTTGTTTGCCGGCCTCATCGCCCTTCTGGTTGGCAAGACCGTAGTCGACGATGTACCCGATGTGCGCGCGCCAGAGATCGCCGAACGCCTGCCCCGCCGGCGCGCCGTACACCTGCCCGATCATCGACTGGAGCTCGGTCGTGTTGGCCTCGACGGCGATCGCCGTCTCCTTGATGTCCGGGGCCGGCGCGACGCCGGCGCGCATCTGCTCCATTACCAGGAAGGTGTGCTCGGCGAGCAGCCGGCCGAGGCTGACCCGCAGCTCCGCGGCGGGCGTGTGCAGATCGAGCGGCTGGGGGGCGGCGAGTCCCGGCCTCGCCCCGGTGATGACGATCGCGACGGTCGCGACAGCGGTGAAGAACGGCGTCAGTTTCATGATGTGCACCTTTCCGTATTCGAGCTACCGCGAGGACACGCGAAGGTCGCTGATCGACAAGGAGTGCCCGGACCCACCGGACGGCGGAATAAAGCAGACGCGATCGATGCCGTCGCCGAGGAGACCGGTCCAGCGCACGCCGGGCTGATCGCTGATGAGCTCGCTGCGGTCGTGAAGGTTCACCATGAGCGAGTACATCCTGCTCGCGGCATCTAGATCGAAGGCCACGTCGTACCAGAGGTTGCGTGCGACCGTGCTGGTCCCCTTGCGGGCTCCAGCCGGCGTGGCGGCTGCCCGCACCTCTCCGTTCGAGCCTATCCGCAGCGCCGCGATCTCGCTGCTGCCGGCGCGCACCGACATCACCGTGGCGTCGGCCGCGCCGAACCCATCGAGGGTTACCACGGCCTGGAGCAGCACGTCGCGGCGCACCGCCGGAAAGACCCGACACCCAACGACCGTCTGACCGGCCGCACCGAGCGATAGGCGGACGCTGCGATCGACGCTGGTGGGGACGGGTACGATCGCCGCGGCGCCGGCATCCTTCGGGGAGGCGGACATATCCCAGCCCGGCGAGCTCCCGATCGGCAGCGTGTCGTAGTCGTCATGCAACACCGCCGGCGCCGGCGCGGGTTCCTGACCCTCGCCCGGTACGGCGCGGGAGACGGCGCCGCGCGTTGCGGTGAGCGTGCCCACGAGCACGACGGCGGCGATCGCCGCCCACACGAGGGCGGTGCCCCGGTTCCCCGCGATCGCGGTCGCCACGCGCCGCGGCACCCTACTAAGCCAAGCGAGCCGGGACCGGTCCGCAGATCGCGGCAGCTGCGACTGCCGGACGCTCCGGGCCAGCGCCGGCTCGCGGGGCTGGGCGTCTTGCCGAACGACCTCCGACTCGGCCGTCCGGACCGCCACGTCAACGGCGACGGCATCGCCACGCACGACGGACGCGTCGACCGCCGGCCCGGCGCGCACGACGGGTACTTCGGCCATCGGTTCGGCGGGGATGACCGGCGCCTCGGCCACCGGGTCAGCGGACATGTCCGGCGCCTCCACCTCTGGCTGGGCGGTCGATTCCCGCGTCTCCGGGGGTGTGGCGGCCGTCGCCGCCGCGGCAAGGCGCGCTCGTCTCGCGCGGCGCGCCGAGACCATGCGGTCACCCACCGCCCGGCGATGCCGCACAGCGCATGCCCGAAGCCCCGGCGGCCTTCGAAGTGCAGGCGCCAGACGCCGTGATGGGCGCCAGAGGGCTCACCGTCCTCGTGGCCGCCGCGGTGGTGGGCGCGTGTGGTCGACCCGCCGCCCCGTCGCCCGAGAGAGCGACCGGCAGCCCGGTGCTCGTCACGCAGGCGGTGTCATCGGAGATCCCAGTGGCGGCATCCTCGAGCGCCACTCCTGGGTCCGCCACCGCGCAGGCCCCGGCCGCGCCGGGCATCCACGTCCACAGTGGCCCGCTCGGCGTGGAGACGATCCTCGGCGTGCGCGTGCTGGAGGTAACGCCCAGCTCATTGCGCGGACAATGGAACCAGGAGCAGGTCCTTCTTAGG
>JBHEML010000066.1:0-7562 GCA_046262615.1 Candidatus Limnocylindria bacterium
CCGTTGTACCAGGCGTCGTACTTTTCGGGCCCGGCCTGGCGGAGAACGATGTCCTCGAGCCAGTCGGTCCCCGGCCAGCCGGACGCAGCGCCGCTCTCGAGGCCGACGCACCACGGCGTCGCCCCGGAATCGCGGATCTTCTGCGAGAGCTTGATGAGGTCGTCCCACGTCTTCGGGACCGTGTACCCCTTCGAGCTGAATTGCTTGGGGTCGTACCAGATGAGGCCCTTCACCGACGACTTGATGAAGATGCCGTACTGCTTGCCGTCGACGGAGCCGAGCTTCAGCCAGTCGTCGGCGTACTGGTCCTTCATCACGGTCTGGTCGAGCACCGAGCCGAGCTCGATGAGCTTGCCGGCCTTCGCGAACTGCGCCATCTGGCCGGGGCCGGGCAGGCCGGCGAGATCAGGAGGGTTGCCACCCTGGACGCGGGTGGTCAGGATCGCGTTGAGGTCACGGGTCCCTTCGTACTCCACCTTGACGCCGGTCTGGTCCTGGAAGGGCTTCACCATCGCGAGGAAGCTGTCTTGCTCGTCCGCACCCCAGGTGCCGAGCACGGAGACGGTACCGCCGATCTTGCCGCCGCTCGCCGCTGCACCACTGGCGGCACTGCCGCCGCTCGGGGTCGCGCCCGAGGAGCACGCGGCGACGACGAGCGCGGCGACGACGGCCGGGCCGATCTTTCGCATCAGGTTCGCTGGAAACATTCGCGACACCTCTCTCTTCCGCGTGGGACGTTGTGGGCCTCACAGTATGGCGACGCCCGCTCGCCAACGCGCACGATCTTGCGCGCTTGTCAGTGTGTCGACCGGTCGGCATAGCGCGCCGCGTCGGTTGGCTGAGCATCGGCGTCTTCTCCTTCGGGGAGCGAGGCTTCAAGGCGCTCGCGAGGGTGACCGAGCTCGCCCGTGTGCCGTGGGTCCTCGAGGTGCCTGGCATCAACGACAGCGGTCCACGGCGGGAGGAGATCGAGCGTCTGCGCGCCGTCGTGCGCGCGGTGGAGCCGCGGCCGCTGGCGAGCGCCGAGCGGGTCGCGACGAACGCAGGCCGCGCTCGCGCTGACCGCCGCGAGCGGACGGGGTAGCCTTGATGGCGATGACCGTTTCGACGTCCCGCATCACCTCGGTGAACCCGGCCACCGAGGAGATCCTCGCGGAGTTCGAGTCGTACTCCGACGAGCTCGTCGACGAGGCGGTCGCACAGGCCGATCGCGCCTTCCGCCAGTGGCGGGCGCACCCCGTCTCCGAGCGAATGGGGCCGATGCGCGCGCTCGCGAAGCACCTGCGCGGGAACGTCGACCGCTACGCGCGGCTGATCACGCTCGAGATGGGCAAACCGATCGTCGAGGCGAAGGCCGAGATCGAGAAGTGCGCGCTCGGGGCCGACTACTACGCCGAGAATGCGGAGCGATTCCTCGCCGACGAGCCGGTGAAGACGACCGCGCAGCGAAGCCTCGTCGCCTTCCAGCCGCTCGGGGTCGTGCTGGCGGTGATGCCGTGGAACTACCCGTTCTGGCAGGTCGTTCGCTTCGCGGCGCCCGCGCTGATGGCGGGGAACGGGGCCGTGCTGAAGCACGCCTCCAACGTGCCGCAGTGCGCGCTCGCGATCGAGGAGGCGATGGCCGCCTCTGGGTTCCCGGAAGGGCTGTTCCGAACGATCCTCGTACCCGGCGCCGCCGTCGAACGCCTCGTTGAGGACCCGCGCATCCGGGCCGTCACGCTGACCGGAAGCTCGGACACGGGCTCGCGCATCGCCGCCCTGGCGGGCGCGGCGCTGAAGAAGACCGTCCTAGAGCTCGGCGGCTCGGATCCGTTCATCGTGCTGCCCGACGCGGACATCGAGCTCGCCGCCAGCACCGCCGCAAAGGCGCGCAACCAGAACACCGGCCAGTCGTGCATCGCGGCGAAGCGTTTCCTGGTCGCCGAGGCGATCGCGGACGACTTCACGGAGCGCTTCGCCGACGCCGTGCGCGCGCTCAAGGTGGGGGACCCGCTCGACGAGAACACGCAGATCGGCCCGCTCGCGCGCGCCGATCTCCGCGACGCGCTCGAGCGCCAGGTTCGCGAGTCCGTGCGCGTCGGCGCGCGGATCGTGGTGGGCGGCCGAAAGATCCAGGGCAAGGGATTCTTCTGGGAGCCGACCGTGCTCGACGAGGTGACCGAGGACATGCCCGTGATCCGAGAGGAGACCTTCGGCCCGGTCGCAGCGGTTCTGCGGGTGAAGGACGCCGACGACGCGCTGCGGGTGGCGAACGACTCCGCATACGGACTCGGCGCCAGCCTGTGGACGCGCGACGTCACGCTCGGCCAGGCGCTCGCGAAGCGGATCGAGTCCGGGTCCGTGTTCGTCAATGGCATGGTCGCCTCCGACCCGCGCCTCCCGTTCGGAGGCACCAAGCGCAGCGGTTACGGGCGCGAGCTTTCCAGCTTCGGCATCCGAGAATTCACCAACATCCAGACGATCTGGATCGGCCCCGCCGACAGCACCGGCGCGGCGCCGGTCTCTGCCACCGCGGAATAGCCGCCGCCTCACGCGGCGCCAGCACCCGGTGGGCCGCATCCGCCGTCCCCGAGTAGCCTCCGCGCGATGAATGTCGCGCAGCTCGTGGTGCGCTGCCTCGAGAACGAGGGCGCGCGTTACGTGTTCGGCATCCCGGGCGAAGAGACGCTGGCGCTGAGCGACGCCCTGGCGCAAAGCGAGCAGGTCCGCTTCATCACCGTGCGGCACGAGCAGGGCGCGGCGTTCATGGCCGACGTGTACGGGCGCCTATCCAGCTACCCAGGCGTGTGCCTGGCGACGCTCGGCCCGGGTGCGACGAACCTGCTCACCGGCGTTGCCGACGCGAACCTGGACCGCGCGCCGCTCGTCGCGATCACCGGGCAGGCCGGACTCGAGCGCGCGCACAAGGAGTCGCACCAGTACGTCGACATCCCGGCGATGTTCGCGCCGGTCACGAAGTTCAGCGCGCGCATCACCGTGCCGGACGCGACGCCCGAGGTCATGCGCAAGGCCTTCCGCCTCGCGCGCCTCGAGAAGCCTGGGGCGACGCATGTCGAGCTCCCCGAGGATGTCGCCGACCAGGAGTGCGATCTCGCGCCGATGGAGGTACGCCGGACCCTGTATCCCGAGGCCGGCGCGGCCGCGCTCGAGCGTGCGGTCCGCGTGATCGTCGAGGCCGAACGCCCACTGCTCCTCGTCGGCAATGGCGTTCTGCGGCGGCAGGCGCGAGGCCGCGGGGCGGCGGACGCGCTGCGCGATTTCGTCCACGCCTCGCGCATCCACGCCGCGCACACGTTCATGGCCAAGGGCGCGCTGGACGACGCCGATCCCCTCGCGCTGCCGGCGGTCGGGTTGCAGCGGCCGGGTGCGGATCTCGGAGCGGTGCCCGCCCTGGCGGAGGCCGACGTCGTGATCACCGTGGGCTACGACCAGGTCGAGTGGTCTCCCGCGCTCTGGAACCCGGATCGCGGCAGGCGGATCGTGCACATAGACAGCACTCCCGCCGAGATCGACGGCCACTACCTCCCCGAGGTCGAGGTCGTCGGAGAGATCGGCGAGTCGCTCCGCGCGCTTGCCGCCACGGTCCCTCCGCGCGAACACCGCGACCTGAGCCCGCACTCGGCGTATCCCACGCCCGACGACCACGCGTTCCCGCTGCGGCCCCTCCGCGTTGTGGCGGACCTCCGCGCGGCGCTGGGCGACGACGACGTCGTGATCTGCGACGTCGGCGCGCACAAGGTGTGGCTCTCGCGTGCCTATCCGACGGCGCGGCCGAACACGGTCATCGTGTCCAATGGCTTCGCGTCGATGGGCATCGCTCTGCCGGGAGCGATCGCGGCGAAGCTCGTGCACCCCGACCGCAAGGTCGTCGCCTTCTGCGGCGACGGCGGCTTCCTGATGAACGTGCAGGAGTTGGAGACGGCTAAGCGTCTCGGGTCGGCGATCGTCGTCGTCGTGCTGGTCGATCACCGCTACGGGGTCATCGAGGCCAACCAGCTGCGCCGCTTCGGCCGCGCCGCGAGCATCGAGTTCGGCAACCCGGACTTCGTGGCCTTGGCTCGATCCTTCGGCGTTGCCGGATACGCCGTCGAGCGGACCGAGGACCTACTGCCAACTTTGCGGCGCGCGCTCGCTGAGGATGGCCCCGCGGTCGTCGCCGTGCCCATCGACCACCGCGAGAACGCGAAACTGGCCGACGTCCTGAGGTAGGTTTTTGATTCCGTCTCTGACGTGCTATATTCGCACATATGCCAAGTCGCAGTCGCTCAGTACTTCGCGGCCGGAGCCAGCTGGGGGCACGGATCGCCGAAGCCAGAGCCCTGAGAGGGTTGTCGCAGCACGCCTTGGCTTCTGATCTGCGCGTCGATCGGTCGGCCATCTCAAAGATGGAGTCCGCTAGCCGAGGCGTTAGTTCACACGAGATCGCCGAGATCGCCCGCGTCACCGGCAAGCCTGTCGACTGGTTTCTGTCCGGCGACGCCTCAGTGCACCGAATGCGACGCGAAGCGGCGGAGGGCGCCGGACTACTTCGCCTGGTGCGTCGCAAGCGCAACGCGATAGAGACAGCCGCCGGAAAGCACGGGGCCCGACGACTGCGGCTCTTCGGCTCCACTGCCCGCGGTGATGCCGTTGCGGACAGCGATGTGGACTTCTTGGTCCAAATGGATGAGGGCCGGACCCTTCTCGATCAGGCCGCGTTCCTTCTCGAACTCCAGAGCATCCTCGGTCGCAGCGTCGACGTGGTGACCGAGGCAGGCCTTCGCGACCGGATCCGCGCAAGGGTGCTGAGTGAAGCGATTCCGTTGTGAGATCGGATCGCGAGCGACTCCTCGACATCGTCGAGGCGATCGATCGGATCGAGCGGTACACGCGCCTGGGACGGCGAAAATTCGAAGAGCAGGAGCTGGTCCAAGCCTGGGTGATCCATCACATCGAGATCATCGGAGAAGCCTCAGCCCGGGTGTCCCTGTCAGTCCGCTCTAGCAGTCCGGACATCCCCTGGGCGCAGATAGGTGCGATGCGCAACGTGCTCGTGCACGACTACTTCGGGATCGACGTACAGCGCGTTTGGGCGACAGCCGAGATCGAGCTGCCCAAACTCAAGGACCAGGTGCGGACGCTGTTGGAGCGCATGACCGCCTAGCGCTTCCTCGGCTTAGGCGATCGGAGCTCCCCAGAGCGCGAACCAGCGGGTGAGGTCGGGTTCGATCGGCAGCTGTTTGCCGAGGATCGCGCGCATGCGCAGCTCGGCCTCGTTGTCGCGGCGCTCGCCGGGACGCGGCGCGAACGGATAGAACGTACCGCGCTTGTAGAGGTACACCAGGCACACGGGCTCATCCGATCGGGTAGCGGGTGTCGGCAAGGTGCCCTCGGCGGCGCCCGCGTCGATGGCCACGGAGGCTGAGGCCGACGCCAGGCTCGAGGGACCCGGTGCGAACGGGAAGATCGCGCAGAGGAGCGTCGGCCCGAACCCCTTGTCGTTGAGAGATGCGTTCACCAAGTGCACCGCGCCGACGAGATCCTCCATCTGCGGGTCATCGAGGACCACCCAGTGGTAGCCGAAGGAGTCGTCCTGCTGGCCCAGCTTCGTTCCGGAGTCCGCCGCGCTGCGCACGAGCAGCTGGTCGAGCTCGCGACGCGTGTCGGCAAAGCCTTCGCCCGATGCCGGCTTGAACGCCACCGCGGCGCGGCCAGTCGGCCGCAGTCCCGCCTCTTCCAGTGTCACCGCTGCGCTGGGCAGGGCGAACAGCACGTCGAGGTTTGGCTGCTTCTGTTTGGTGCGGCCGAACAGCGCGTCCAGCATGCTCATCCCGCCCGGGCGAGCTCCGCCTCTATCTGCGCGAGCTGGGCGAGCCGGGTCTCCAGGCTCGGGTGGGAGGCGAACAGCGAGGACAGCGAGAACCCCGATGCGAGCGCGGGCACGAAGAAGAAGGCGTTCAGCGGCTCCGCGTTGCGCAGGTCGCGCGTGGGGATGGCCGCCATCTCGCCCGTCACCTTGACCAGCGCGGACGCCAGCGTCGACGGCCGTCCCGTGAGGATCGCGGCGGACCGGTCGGCGGACAGCTCCCGGTAACGCGACAGCGCCCGCGTCAGGAAGAAGCTGATCGCGTAGACGACCGCCGACACGAGGATGACGGCCATGATCATCGCGGCGCCGCGATCCTCATCGCGCCCCCTGCGCCCGCCGCCGAAGCCTCCGTACATGCCCGTGTACATGAGCGATCGCGTGATGAGGCCCGCCAGCAGGCCGAGGAAGCTCGCGATGGTCATCACGATCACGTCGCGGTGCGCGACGTGGGAGAGCTCGTGGCCCAGGACGCCCTCGAGCTCGCTTTCATCAAGGCGGCGCATGAGCCCGGTGGTCACGCAGAGCACCGAGTTCTTCTGGCTGCGGCCGGTGGCGAACGCGTTCGGCATGTCGTTCTGCGCGACGGCGATCCGCGGCTTCGGCATGTCCGCGAGGGTGCAGAGGCGATCGACCACCCCGTGCAGCTGCGGCGCCTCTTCGGCGGTGACCTCGTGCGCGCCGAGAGAGAACAGCGCGATGCGGTCCGACAGGTAGTACTGGAGCAGGAAGAAGCCGCCGACGACGAGGATGATCGTGATCGTCGGCACGCCCAGGGCGATGAGCGCGGCGATGAACGCCACGTACACCAGGCCCAGCAGGAAGATCACGATCGCCATGCGCGACGCGAGCGCGCCGTCGCCCGGAAAGCCGCGGTGGCTCATCGTCCCGGGATCAGCCCTTCGTCGCCGAGGAGCTCGCCGACCTGCTCCAGGGTCGCATCGGCCGGCGGGAGCACGACGTCCGAGGGACCCAGGTGGTCCTCGTGTACGGGTTTCGCTACCTCGCGTATACGGCCGAGCAGCGCCGCAAGCGCGGTCTGGAACCGCTCGTCGTCGCCCGCGTCGACCGCCTGCATCAGCGCGTCGTCCAGCCGATTGAGCTCGTCGATGGCCTCGGAGGGGACGTCGAACTGGCCCTCTTCGAGGATCCGGAGGATCACGAGGCGCTCTTGCTCTGCGCGTCGAGCGCGGGTCCGCCGACCTCGGCCTTCAGCCGGGCGAGCTCGGCGTCAACGGACGACTTCGCGCCGACCTTGTCGAGCTCCGCCTGGATGCTGTCGTTCGACTGCGACGCATCGTCGAGCGCACCAGACGCCATCAGCTCGTCGATCGCGCCGGCGCGTGCCTGGAGCTGCGCGGTCTTGTCCTCGGCCCGCTGCACCGCGAGGCCGACGTCGCCCATCTCCTCGGACATGCCGGACATGGCCTCGCCGATCTTCGCCTGCGCCTCCGCCGCCGTGTACGTCGCCTTGATCGTCTCCTTGCGGACGCGGAACGCCTGCACCTTGCCCTCGAGCCGGCTCGATGCGCTGGTGAGCTTCGCCTCCTCGGCCTGCAGCTGGTCGCGCTGCGTCGCGAGATCGCGGAGCTGCGTCTTGACAGCCTCGAGGCGTGTCAGCGCTTCGCGCGCGAGATCCTCGCGGTTCTGCCCGAGAGCCGCCTTCGCCTGATCCTCGAGCTTGGTGCCCGACTGGTGAAGCTGCTCCGCCTGGAGC
>JBHEML010000067.1:0-7412 GCA_046262615.1 Candidatus Limnocylindria bacterium
GATGAAGCGGCATCCGAACGGCGTGGACGGCGACTTCTTCTACCAGAAGCGCGTGCCGGTCCCGCATCCGGATTGGCTCGAGACGGTGCACATCAAATACCCAAGCGGGAACGAAGCCGACTTTCCGGTCGTGCGCGACCCCGCCGGTCTCGCATGGATCGCGAACCTCGGTTGCATCGAGATGCACACCTGGCACTCGCGCGTCAGCGACATCGCCCGGCCCGACTACATGCTCACCGACCTCGATCCCAGCGAGGGCAATCCCTGGGAGCACGTGCGCGACATCGCGATGATCGTCAAGGACGTCCTTGATGAGCTTGAACTGCCGAGCTTCCCGAAGACGTCGGGTGTCAGCGGGATCCACATCCTCACGCCGATCGAGCCCGAGCTCCCGTTCCCCGAGGTCCGCCGTTTCGCCAAGGCCGTGGCCGTGGAGGTCGCCAGACGCGTCCCGAAGATCGCGACGACGACGTGGGTGGTGAAGGACCGCACCGGCGTCTTCGTCGACTACGGCCAGAACGCCTTCGACCGCACCATCGCCTCGGCGTATTCGATCCGCCCGATGGCCGATGCCCGCGCGTCGGCTCCGCTGCGCTGGGAGGAGGTCGCCGATGTCGATGCGGGGTCGTTCACCCTCGAAACGATGCGCGACCGCATCGCTCGCGTCGGAGACCTGACGGCCGACATGTGGTCGCGCAAGAAAAGCCTCGTCCCGCTCTTTCCGACGCTCAAGCTGAAGCCGCCGGTCATCGACGACCGCGTTCTGGTCAAGCCGAGTCGAATGCGTCCCGGCACGGACGGACGGTGGCAACGTTGGCAGCAGCGCGCGGCTAAGGGAAAAGCGCAGGGGTCCGACGGCTAGCGGCACCGAGTGCCGGCTTTCCCCTGGGTGACGCTCCCATCTGTCGTGCCACCGTCACGATCGGGGTCGACACTCGGTCTGTGGATTTGAGGGCGATGGGAGTGGAGGAAGGCCCCATCCTCGTGGTCGACGACGATCCCAAGATCGTGCAACTGGTGCGGGCCTATCTCGAGCGGGAAGGCCTCCCGGTCATCACGGTGGGGGACGGTCGCGCGGCGCTGACCGCGATCCGGGAGCGCGCTCCCCGCCTGATCGTCCTCGACCTCATGCTGCCGGAGATCGACGGCATGACGGTCGCCCGGCGGGTCCGCGAGGACTCCGACGTACCGATCCTCATGCTCTCGGCCCGCGGGGGCGTGGCGGACCGCATCCTGGGGCTCAGCGAGGGCGCCGACGACTACATCCCCAAGCCGTTCTCACCTGCGGAGCTCGTGGTCCGCGTGAAGGCCATCCTCCGGCGTTCGGGTCCTCCGCGTGTGCGGGGGACGCTGCGGCTCGACGACATCGAGATCGACCGCGACCGGCACGCGGTGAGGCGCGGCGCCGACGCGATCGCGCTGACCGCCGCGGAGCTCCGTCTGCTCGTGTCGCTGGTGGAGGCTGATGGACGGGTCCTATCGCGCGACGCGCTGCTCGACGCTCTCTACGGTCACGACGTTGGCGAGACGCTCGACCGCACCGTCGATGTATACGTCGGACGCCTTCGGGAGAAGCTCGGTGACGATCCCGACCGGCCGCGGTATGTGGCGACGGTGCGGGGCGCCGGTTACCGCGCGGTTACTGACGCGAAGTGACCACCATGGCGGTGCGCATCGCGCTCGCGTCCGTCCTCGTCACCGCCGCAGCGGTCGCGGTGATCGCCGTCGGCGTGCTCGGGCCCGCCGCCGCGGCGTTCCAGCGGTTGATGGTGGAGCACGGCACAAGCGTCGCCGACGCCCAGCAGATGTTCGATCAGACGGTCGCCGTTTCCTTCGCGTTCGCCGCGGCCGCGGGCGCCGTCGGGAGTGTCGTCCTCGCTGTCCTGCTCGCGCGGTGGCTCAGTGCGCCGCTGGGCCGCATAAGCGCCGCCGCGCGCCGTCTCGCGCTCGGCGAACGCGATGTCCGTGTGGAGTCGGAGGGTCCGAGCGAGATCGCGTCTCTCGCGGCCTCCTTCAACCAGATGGCCGAGCGGTTGGAGGAGCAGGAGCGCATGCGAGCCGAATTCATCGCCAACGCCGCGCACGAGCTGCGCACTCCGCTCACGAACCTCATGGGCTACCTCGAGGCCCTTCGCGACGGCGTCGCCGCTCCGACGCAGGACACGTTCGCGTCGCTGCGTGAGGAGGTCGACCGCCTGGTGCGTCTTGCGAGGTCGCTCGACGACCTCGCCGTGGGCGATCGCGACCACGATGTGCCGCTCGCCGCCGTCGACCTGCGGCAGGCGATCGAGACCGCGGTCGAACTTGCCCTGCCGGTCTTCGAGCGCCGCCGCATCGAGCTTTCGGTGCGCATCCCGGCCGCGCTCACCGCGCGTGCGAACCGCGATCATTTATCCCAGGTGCTCGCCAACCTGCTCCAGAATGCGGAGCGGTACACGCCGCCCGGCGGGCGGGTGACGATCGCGGCCGAGCAGGACGTGGCCGAGGTCGTCGTTTCGATCACCAACTCGGGTAGCGGCATCCCGCCCCACGATCTGCCGCACGTCTTCGAGCGCTTCTACCGTGTCGAAAAGTCCCGCGACCGCGCCCGCGGCGGGGCAGGGATCGGGCTCGCGATCGTGAAGCAACTCGTGGAGCTGAGCGGCGGGCGCGTCGGCGTGGAATCCGCCGATGGGCTCACTCGCTTCTGGTTCCGTGTTCCAGCATGACATCCGCATAACACCGCGTCATCGCGCAGTCGCGCACGCACCGCAGTCTGCTGACTCTCGGGATATCCGAGCAGGACGTCCAGCACATAGTGACCGAGGCCGCGGGCCGCGTACGTCGCGGGAGCGCATCCGCTCGCCGCGCGGCTTACGGGCACTGGCCCGGAGCGCGGGCCGACTCGGAGACCAGCGTGTCTCCTCCTGGAGAGTTCATCACCGTGAGGACGATGCTCCCCTTCGCCCACAGCGCGCGCAGGGGACCGGTGCCGCATGCGGTCCACCCCTGCTGCGTGAAGGCGGCGACGAGCGGGCCGTTCACGTCAGCGACCGAAGCAGCGTGGCAGTCCACATACCAAGCCCGCGACTCCGCGCCCGCGATCGGCGCACCGATGTACGAACAAGTCGTCGGGAGGACGAAGCCGACCGGTGTCGCCGCCGGATACGGCGTGGACGTGGCGCCCGACACAGCCGCCGCCGGTGTCGCGCTGGCCGCCGGCGATCCGCTCGCGCGGCTCACGCCACTCGCTGCAGAGACACCGCTCGACGTAGTGGTCCCGCTCGTCGTGCGCGCCCCGGCGGGCGTTTGCGCTGGCGCGCAGCCCGCCGTGGCCAGCGCCACCGCGATGGCGAGTGCGGGACCCCAGCGACGCAGCACCCGCGCTATACGGCGGTGCCGCCGATGCTCGCGGCCTCGGGGACCGCGTCGTCATCGGTTCCCTGGATCTGGGTCGGGGTGTGCTGACAAAGTTCCCAGACGCCGAACCGCTCGACCCAGTCTTCCTCCGAGTACAGCCCCGGCTGCCTGAAATGCCGCTGACCCGGGCGGGCGCTCTTCTTGCTCACGACCAATCCCTCCAGCCGCACGTCCAGCCCACCGATGCTCCGGGGAGCGGTCACCCGCGCCACCGAGAGCACGGTAGGCGCGTGGACCAGGCTGCGCCACGACCCGGCCATCGGTCCCAGCAGCGCAGCGTACGCGGACTGATACGAGATGACCTCCCGCCGCGCGAGGAGATGGTCGAACAGCGTTTCGGGTGCGATATGCCTGGCGCCTTCGACCGCTTCGCCCATCGTCTGGACCAGAGCTGGCGGATCTGTCATCGCGGTGTCCGTCTCGTCCGGAATCGCGACGTCGTTGTGGTCCGTGGAGATCGCCATCTTGCCGGTCATCGTCGTCGCGGTCTCGTCGGAGGATCGCGCGTCGGTCAGAGCCGGGCGCGCGTCCGCGTCGCTGCTCGGATCGGACCGACGCTCCGCGACGCGCTCATCGTCGAACAGCGGCCGCAGCAGAGCGATGCGCCCGTCTTCATCGAGCGATTCGATCGCGCGCGTGCTCACGAGCTGAGCTGCGAACGGAAGGAGATGCCGAGTACCGTCCCGGGCGGTCCGCTCGAGTTCCGCGCAAAGGCACGTCATCGCACGACGCGATCGATCGAGCGCCGCATCGAAGTCCGCATCCCAGGCTGGCGCACCGGTGCCGAACGCCCTGCGCAAATGGTCTCGCGCATCCACGCACGCGGCATCGTGACGCGTCGCCGCAGCGAGGATCGCCCCGAGCAGTCGCGTGTCCGCGGGCAGCGCGGCTCGCTCCGGCCCACCCGTCGCTCGCTCGGGCTTACTCGTCGCTCGCTCCAGCCCACCCGTGGCTTCCACGGCCGGCTCATCCGTCGGCGCTCCGGGCGCGCCCAGCTGCGGCGCGCTCCACTCTGCGCCCGGCTCGCTGCCGCTTCTCTGGAAGAATTCACGTACAAGACGCATATCGAATCACCTCGCGCGCGTCGCCGGCCGTGCATGCGGGCATGGGGTATCTCCCTCACCGCCTGTTGCACATCGCGTGCGCGTCTGTCAGCGCTTGCTGATGCGCCCGCTTCTTCGGGCGCTTCTCGCGACGAGCGTGCGTGCGGCACCTCGTTAGGCGCTGTCCTGGGAAACCGCGGCGCGGGCCGATAATGCGCGACCGGGTGGGGCGGTCGAGATCGACGGTGCCACCTTTCGCGGAGTTCGGGAGGAATGGGATGACCGCTGACACCGCCACGCGAGAAGCACCCCGTCGCCAGGCGCCGCCCGTCGAGCCTGGCCCGCTCGATCGCCTTTTCAGGATCACGCAGGAGGGTTCCACGGTCAGCCGGGAGCTTGTCGGCGGGCTGACGACGTTCTTCGTCATGTCGTACATCCTCGTCGTGAATCCGATCATCCTGAACTTCGTCGGCGTGCAGGGCCTCCAGGACCAGAACCTCGGTCCCGGCTTCCCGCAGACAGTCGCGATGACGGCGCTCACCGCCGGCGTGATGACGATCGCCATGGGGCTCTACGCCAACCGGCCGTTCGCCATGGCCGCGGGACTGGGGCTCAACGCCGTCGTGGCGTTCCAGCTCATCGTCGGCAACAAGCTCCCGTGGCAGGCGGCGATGGGGATCATCTTCATGGAGGGGGTCGTCATCACCGTTCTCGTCCTCACGGGCGTCCGCGAGATGATCCTCGACGCGATCCCGATCGCGCTGAAGCGCGCCATCGGTGTGGGGATCGGGCTCTTCATCCTGTTCATTGGCATGAACCTCGCGGGCTTCGTGATCCAAGGGCCGCCCGGCGACCCGGTCACGCTATCGAAGCTGAACACCGGCCCGATCCTGACGGCCGTGATTGGCCTGATCCTGACGTTGTTCCTGTTCGCGCGCGGGGTGCCCGCCGCGCTGCTGATCGGGGTGGTCGGCACGACGATCGTCGCAGGGGTGCTTCACGCGCTGGTCCCGGGATACACCGTCTCGACCGCGCCGGGAAAGGCGGAGATCCCGCAGCAGCTCGCCGCCCTTCCCGACTTCTCGACCGCCCTCCAGGGGCTGAACTTCGAGTCGTTCACGCGCCTCGGCATCCTCAGCACCGTGCTCGCGGTCTTCACCATCATGCTGTCGGACTTCTTCGACACGATGGGTACGGTCATCGGCATCGGCGGTCAGGCCGGCTGGCTCGACGAACGGGGCCGCCTGCCCCGGGTGAATCGGATCCTCCTCGTCGACTCGATCGGCGCGGCGTTCGGCGGGCTCATGAGCGCATCCTCGAACACGACCTACATCGAGTCCGCGGCCGGAGTGTCGTCGGGCGCGCGCACGGGCCTGGCCAGCGTCGTGACCGGCCTGCTGTTCCTTGCGTCGATGTTCCTCTGGCCCTGGGCGACCGCCGTGCCGGGTGAAGCGACGGCTCCGGCGCTGATCATCGTCGGCTTCCTGATGGCCGCCATCGTCACCAAGATCGACTTCGAGGACTTCGACGTCGGGCTGCCCGCGCTGCTGACGATGGCGGTGATGCCGTTCACCTACTCGATCACCAACGGGATCGGCGCGGGATTCGTGACCTATGCGTTCATCAAGCTGGTGCGGGGCCGCGCCGCGCAGGTCCACCCGTTGCTGTGGGTCGTCGCGATCGCCTTCATCGTCTACTTCGCTCAGTCGGCGCTGTTCGGGAGCTCGTACCGCTAGGAAGAAGCAGAGGCGTGGTGCCGGTCCGGATCAGGGGACCGGCGCCGCGTCGCGCTCGCGCAGGCGCTGCACCCCGCGGACGAGCCCGAAACAGCCCGACAGCATCATCGCGCCATGCGGGGAGGCCTGGTACCAGCCCAGCGGCTTCGCCAGGTGGCGATTGGGCCCGGTGACGGCCACGAACGAGAACGGCTCGAGGTCGCGGTACGCGTCGAGGACCAGGGCGCCGTGTCCGTCGTCCTCGAAGACCTCGTCGTGCGTGATCGTCCCGCTCACGAGGCGATCGATGAGCCGTTCGACCTTCGCCGTGTCCACGGCCTCCGTGTGGTGCTCCATGACGCCGAGCAGCTCCTCGCCGCGCACCAGCAGCCCGAGGACGTGCTGGTTGCCAATGTTCACGACGCACGCGCCAGCGCGCGCCTCTGCCGCGACGCGCTCGTCCTCCAGCGCGCCCAACACCGCGACGGGTCCCGTGTCCGCGACGATCGCGCCGGGGACATCCTGCTGTATCGCCAGGAGGCGGGTCATGTATGGAGGCGGCTCGCGCCAGACGTGGTCGGCGAGCGTCGCGCCCGGCACGAGGTGACGGCGCCAGTGGTCGAAGCGGAACAGGCGGTTGCTGTAAGAAGGCGAGAAGCCGTGGTCCTGCGCAGCGATGGCGACGGTCGGCGGCAGCGTGACGTCGTACGGCTCCAGCGCCGCGGCCAACCGCGGGAGGTCGATGTCCCGGAACTCGATCGCCACGGCGCCATTGGGTGGTGCGTCGACCACCCGCACGCCGCGCCGTCTCAGCATGTCTAGATCGTCGTGCACGGTTCGGGCGGCGCGCTCGGTCGCGTACACACCGAGTCCAGCCTCGAGGTGCCGCCACACCGCGTTCGTCGTGTGATAGCCACCCATGAGATTGCCGTGGAGGAAGACGTCGCATCCTGCGTCGCGCGCGGCCGCGATGCGTCGTCCCGCGATCGCCGTGGCGGACGGAAGGACGAGCTGCACGGCGTTCTCCATCGGCTCGCGCGGGTCGTAGAGCAGGGTGTCCATCGTCCCGGCGCCGATATCGATCGCCAGGATGCTAGATTTCGCCAACGCTTGTTGCGTCGCAGAGTCCTCGACCCTGCAGTTCACGCGACAGAGAAGAGCCGCCGCGGCCCCTCGATCCCTTTGAGCTCATACACCCCGCGATCCTCGAAGCGCAGTGCGGAGCCGGCGATGATGTCCTTGACCGTCTCGGACA
>JBHEML010000068.1:0-7365 GCA_046262615.1 Candidatus Limnocylindria bacterium
GTCGGCATCGTCGCTGCCGCCGCGCCGGATCGCTTCGAGGTACTGGTATGCGGCCGAGTAATTCCCCGCGTGCGCGAAGGTCGGACGGATCTTCGTCCGCGCGAGGAACTTGTCGGCCCAGTCGCGAGCCTGCTGGTCCATCGACCACAGCCATGGGGTCGTGTACTGCACCCCGGCGAAGGCATCCTGGCCGAGGGCGGTGATGTCGGTGTCGAACAACAGCCCGATGGCCAGCTTGATGTTCTGGTCCTTCAGCTTGAACTCGTTGTATTGCTTCACGACGTTCACGAGGTCGCCGCCCGCCTGCATCGCTCCGAGCACCTGCGGCTTCAGCTGGCCGGCCTTCAGCAGCAGCGCCGAGAAGTCGCCGGTCGTGTTCGGGAACGGAGACCCGTCCGACTGGATGACCGAGCCGCCGCTCGCCACGATCTGCGCGCGGAAGGACTTCTCCATGTCCTGTCCGAAGGCGTAGTTCGGATAGATGATGTACCACTGCTTGCCGCCGGCGTTCGTTACCGCGGTGCCGGTCCCGACGGCGAGCATGTACGTGTCATAGGCGTAGTGAAACGTGTAGCGGTTGCAGCTGGCTCCGGTGAGTTCCGTGGTCGCGGCCCCGATGTTGATGTACAGCTTCTTCTGGTCGCCGGCGACCTTCGCGATGGACAGCGCCGCGGAAGAGGTCGGTACGTCGAGCACGATGTCGGCGTTGTTGCGCTCGTAGAACTCCTGGGCCTTCGTCGCGGCCAGGTCGGGCTTGTTCTGATGGTCGGCGGTCAGCACCTCGATCGGTCCGCCGAGCGCGTTGTCGCCGTACTTCGCCTTGAAGTCCTCGACCGCCATCTTGACGGCTTCGACTGAGTTCTTCCCGGAAAGGTCGGCGTAGACCAACGACTGGTCGTTGATGACCGCGATCACGACCTTGTTGTCGGTCAGCTTCACCTGCGTCTGCGCCGGACCGCCGCCGCCGGTCTGGCCGGCGCAGCTCGCCGTGACGACAAGCGCCAGGACGATCCCCAGTGTCCTTCTCATCCCGTTCCTCCTGTGTCTTGCTTCCGGCGAATGCTAGATGCCGAGGTGCCGGAGCACCTCGCCTTCGCGCGCGAGCATCTGGGCGTTGCTGAGGCTGTCCACGATGGCTCCCTGCGCGATCACGTGATGCCAGTCAGCGACGCGCGTAGCAAATCTGAGGTTTTGCTCGACGAGCAGCATCGTGACGCCCTCCCGTTTGGCGCCGAGCAGCATCTCGCCGATGCGCTCCACCAGCACCGGGGCGAGGCCCTCGGTCGGTTCGTCGAGCAGCAGGACGGTCGCCCCCATCCGCAGGACCCGGGCGATGCTCAGCATCTGCTGCTCGCCGCCGGAAAGCTTGGCGCCGGACTGGCCGCGCCGCGCCTTGAGAGCGGGGAACATCGCGTAGATCCGGTCGAGGGGCCAGTCGGAAGGCCCGACGCGCGGCGGCAACGTGAGGTTCTCCTCGACGGTGAGGGAGGCGTAGATGCCTCGATCGTCGGGCACGTATCCGAGCCCACATCGCGCGCGGTCCTCCGGAGGAAGGCGCCCGACGTCGACGCCTCCGAGCTGGATCCGCCCCGTCGCGTGCTCGTGCAGCCCCATGACGCACCGGAGAAGCGTGGTCTTTCCGGCGCCGTTGCGTCCGACCAGCGTGACGAGCTCGCCACGCGCGACCTTCAGCGAGACGTCTCGCAGGGCCTGCGCCTGTCCGAACCAGGCGGACAGCCCGGACACCTCAAGCATGCGCGGTCCCGAGGTAGGCGGCCACGACCGCGGGGTCATCCCGGACGACGTCGTAGGGTCCCTGCGCGAGGAGGCGCCCCTGCGCCATGACAGTCACGACGTCCGCGAGCGAGGCGACCACCCCCATGTTGTGCTCGACCAGGATCACAGTGCGCCCGACGCGTGCCCGCCGCACCAGCCCGACGGTCCGTTCGATGTCCTCGCCGCTCATGCCGGCGGTCGGCTCGTCGAGGAGGAGAAGACGCGGCCGCAGGGCCAGCGCGATGGCGAGCTCGAGGGCGCGCTTGTGTCCGTAGGGCAGGCTCTCGGCGGGACGGTCGGCCATCGCTTCCAGGCCCACGTGGTGCAGCTCCTCGGCCGTGCCGTCGTCGAACCGGCGGAGCGCGGTGCCCGACCGCCAGAACGCGTATCCCTCTCCGGACCGCGCCTGCAGCGCGAGGGTGATGTGCTCGCGCACGGTGAGCCGGCCGAAGAGGCTCGTGATCTGGAACGAGCGCGCGATGCCCCGCCGGGCGATGCCCTCGGGTCGGAGGCCCGTCGCGTCTTCGCCGAACAGCAGCACCTGTCCGGCGGTGGGACGGACCAGACCGGTGAGGAGATTGAAGAGCGTGGTCTTCCCGGCGCCGTTGGGCCCGACCAGCGCGTGGACAAGCCCGGCCTCGAGGGCGAGATCGAGGCTGTCGACCGCCCGGAATCCCGCGTACGTCTTCACCAGGCCGCGCGTTTCAACCGCGTCTGTGCCTATCGTTGCCACGGGTGACCAAATCTACCGACTTGTCCGGCCGCCGCGCGCTTGTGACGGGAGGGGCGAGCGGGATCGGGCGCGCGGTGGCAGAGGACCTCGCCCTGCACGGCGCGCGGGCGCTCATCGCGGACCTCGACGAGACCGCCGGCGCGGCGGTCGCCGCGGCGCTGCCGGGAGCCCTGTTCCAGCGCGCCGACATCGCCTCGCGCGAGGACTGCGCCGCGCTCGTTGAACGGATCGTGGCCGAGTGGGGCGGGATAGACATCCTCGTGAACAACGCGGGGCTTCAGCACGTCGCTCCCGTCGAAGACTTTCCCGAGGACCGCTGGGAGCATCTCGTCCGCATCATGCTCATCGGCCCGTTCCTGCTCATCCGCGCCGCGATCCCGCACATGTACGCGCAGGGCTGGGGCCGGATCGTGAACGTGTCCTCGCTCCACGGACTCGTGGCGTCGCCGTTCAAGTCGGCGTACGTCTCGGCGAAGCACGGCCTCAACGGGCTCACCAAGACCGTCGCGCTCGAGGCTGGATCGCGAGGCGTGACGGTTAACGCGATCTGCCCGAGCTACGTGCGCACGCCACTGGTCGAGCGGCAGATCGCGGACCAGGCGAAGACCCATGGGATCAGCGCCGAGGACGTGATAGCGAAGATCATGGTCGAACCCGCCGCGATCAAGCGTCTTCTCGAGCCCAGCGAGGTCGCTGCCTACGTCACGTTCCTCTGCAGCGATGCCGCCGCCGGCATCACTGGCGCCACTCAGGTCATCGACTGCGGCTGGACCGCCCGTTGACGCGGCGAGCGGCGGTCAACCCACCGACGGACCACTGATCGCCGCCTTACCCGCGCCGCGATGCCGTGGGAGGAGGTGCGGCGCCGTGGCCTTGAAGGAGGCGACGACCCGATCGCCGGACTTCAGCTCCATCTCCCGGGCCGACTGGCGGGTGACGTGGGCGATAAGCGGAAAGCCGCAGTCGAGCACGAGGCGCGTACGCCGGCCTATCGGTTCGGTCCGGACGATCCGCGCCGGAAAGCTGTTGCGCGCGCTCGAGGCGCCGCTGCTCCGCGAGATAACGACGTCGTCCGGGCGGACGCACAGGAGCGGAAAGTCGTCCCCCGGCGGAACCAGCGCCGTCACCTCGACGAGCTGATCGCCGATGCGGAGCGCGGTCAGCTCCTCGGTGTTCAGGACGACCTTCGCGGGGATGACGTTCTCGACGCCCACGAACGACGCGACCTCGGGATCGGCGGGCATGGCGAACACCGTCTCGGCGATGTCCCACTGGCGGAGCGCGCCGTTGATGACGACGGCGACCCGATCGGCGAGCGACAGCGCCTCGTCGCGGTCGTGGGTGACCATCACCGTGGTCACCCTTCTCGCGCGCAGGATGCCGGCGAGGTCGGCGATGAGGAGCTCTCGCGTCGGGGCGTCGAGCGCGCCGAACGGCTCGTCGAGGAAGAGGATCTCGGGATCGACCGCGAGCGCGCGGGCGATGCTCGCGCGCTGCGCCTCGCCTCCGGACAGCGAGTTGGCCGCGCGTTCGGCAAGGTGCGAGACGCCGAGCCGACTGAGCTCGGTGCGGGCGCGCGCCCGCCGCGCGCTGCGATCGACCCCCCGGAGCGCGAGACCGACGGCGACGTTGTCCTCGACCGACCGGTCCAGGAGCAGCGGTCGCTGAAAGACCACGGCGACGCGGCGGCGGAAGGCGTTCGCGTCGGAGATCGGAGCGCCCTGGAAGCGAAGAGACCCGCTCGCGGGGAGGAGCATCGCGAGCGCGAGGAGCAGGGAGGTCTTGCCGGCGCCATTGGGCCCGAGGATCGCGAGGGACTCGCCGGCGTCGACCGCGAGGTGGCGGACGCGCACGACCTCGCGGTCGCCACGCCGCACGACGAGGTCGTCCGCGGCGAGGATCGGCGCGGTCAGAGGGGCCGTCGGCGCTGCTGCGCCCAGGTGGTGAGCGCGTTCACCGCGAAGATGAGGGCCAGCAGGATGAACGCGAGGGCGAAGGCGGCGCCGAAGTCGCCCTTGCTCGTCTCGAGCGTGATCGCCGTCGTGAGGATGCGGGTGTCCCCACGGATGTTGCACCCGACCATCAGCGAGGCCCCGATCTCGCTGATCACGGCGCCAAAGCCCGCGATCGCCGCGGTGAGGATGAGCAGACGGGCCTCTTGGATGAAGATCGTCATCGACTGCCACCGCGTGGCGCCGAGCGCGAGCAGCTGGAGGCGCAGCATCGGATCGACGCTCTGCACCGCCACCGCGGTCAGGCCGATGACCGTCGGCGCGGCCAGCAGGAATTGCGCGCTCACCATCGCCTGCCTGGTGCAGTACCACTCGAGTCCGCCGAGTGGGCCGCTGCGCCAGATGAACACGACGACGAAGAGCCCGACGACGACAGGGGGCAACCCCATACCCGTGTTCGCCAGCGAGAGGGCGATGGTCCGTCCGCGGAAGCGGCCGATACCGAGGGCTGCGCCGAGCGGGACGCCGACCACGATGCTCAGCAGCGTCGCGCTCCCACTCACGACGAGCGACGCGGTCGCCGCATCGAAGACGTCGGGATCGAGAGTGGCGAGCCGCGCCAGGGCTTCGCGGATCCCTTCTGCGATCAGATCCATCGGCTAGGCGGCGCTAGTGAAGGCGGGCCTCGTCCTGGCCCGCGGCGGGGACGAACAGCTGAGCGCCCAGCGTCGCCCCTCCGAATTCGCCGATCAGACGCTGACCGGCGGGGGACACCAGGTATTCCGCCCACGCCTCACCGCCGGCCGAGTTCAGGCGCGGGAACCCGGACGGATCGAGGGTGATGACGTGGTAGATGTTCGGCACGCGGGGCGACGGTTCGACCAGCACGTCCAGGGCGAGCGCGCCCCTGCGGCCGACGAACGTGCCCCGGTCAGTAAGGATGTATCCCCGCCGCTCCGACGCGACGATGAGCGATTGCCCCTGCCCCACCCCAGTCTGCACGTACCAGCCGCCCGGAGTGATCCCGATGCGCGACCACACGCCCTTCTCGGCGACATCCGTCCCCGAGCCGTCGCTGCGCGTGATGAAGGTCGCGCCCGCAGCGGCGATCGCTCGGAACGCCTCGTCGAGCGGCCTGCCTCTGGTGCCGGCGGGATCTGCTGGAGGCCCGACAAGGACGAAGTCGTTGTACATGACGAGCAGCCGGCTCTTTCCCAAGCCGTGCTGCATGAACGCGAGCTCCTGCTCGGGCTCGTGCACCAGCACCACGTCGACGTCGCCCTTGGCCGCCAGCGTGAGCGTGGCGTTGGTTCCCCCGATCGAGGTCCGCACGCGGTACCCGGTACGCCGCTCGAAGTCGGGAACGAGCGCGTCGAGCAGCCCGGAGTCCTGGATGGTCGTGGTGGCGCCGACAACGACGTCAGGACGCGCGGGACGGGTCACTGACGGCGAGCCACCGCATGCGCCGACCACCACGACGATCGCGATCGCCAGCGCCTGGAGCAGCGGCCGGTACATCGGACTACCTGAGGTCAGCTTCATTCTGACCGGCGTCCGCGAAGAACAGCGACTGCCCGAAGGTGTTCTTGCCGAACGAAGCGATGATCGCTTGCGCGCGAGGCGACACGAGGTAGCTCGCGAAAGCGTCGGCGCCCCCGCGGTTCACCCGCGGGAACTTCGCCGCGCTCACGGTGATGACGTGATAGATATTGAGAAGATCGGCGCCGCCTTCGACGATGCTCTCCAGCGCCAGCGACGACCTGCGGGCCAGGTAGGTCGCGCGGTCGGTGATGATGTACGCCCGCTTCTCTGACGCGACGGTCAGCGACTGCCCCATCCCCGTTCCCGACTCGACGTACCACCCGGCTGCGGCAGTAACGCCGGCCCTTTTCAGCAATGCCTTCTCCAGCAGGTCGGTCCCCGAGCCGTCGCCACGCGAGATGAACAGCGCGCGCGTCTCCGCAATGGCCTTCAGCGCGTCGAGGATGGACCTTCCGCGCGCCCCGGCCGGGTCGCTCGCGGGGCCCACGAGTAGGAAGTCGTTGTGCATCACGAGGAGACGCTGGTCTCCATTGCCCTGACCCATGAACGCGAGCTCCGACGCAGGCGCGTGCACGAGCAGGACGTCCGCGTCACCCTTCGCGCCGAGCGCGAGCGCCGCTCCGGTCCCCACGGCGGTGCTCTTGACCCGGTACCCCGTCGCGCGTTCGAAGTCCGGAAGGATGACATCGAGGAGTCCCGAGTCCTGCGTACTGGTCGTCGTGGCCAGCAGCACGTCCGGCCGCGCCGGTGCCGAGGCGCGGGCTGGCGGCGTCGCGTCAAAGACTCCGGAGCCTGCGGGAGGAGCGCCGCACGCGCTGAGGAGCGCCAGCGCCACCGCGAGAGCCGACTTCAGCCTCACGAGGGCACCTCGACGATGACGTTGGTCGCCTTCACGACGGCGATCACGTTCCTGCCGGGCCGCAGATCCAGTTCGGTCACCGCTTCGGCCGTCATGAGACTCAGGAGCCGGTGCGGCCCTGCCTGCACCTCGACCGTGGCCGCCGCCCGGTCCTTCACGATGCGGGTGACCACGCCGGGGAAGCGGTTACGCGCGGACTGCGCCACGATGACGGGATCCGGGCGCTGCCGCCGGCGGCGGCGCAGGAGACGATCGATCTCCGCCGGCGAGACCAGGCGCTGGCCACCGGCGGATCTGGTCGTCTTCAGACGTCCTTCGTCCGCCCACCGGCGTGCCGTGTCGACCGATACTCCGGCGAGCTCGGCCGCGCGCCCGAGACGGACGGACGGCGCAGATGCTTTCCTAGGTTTTGCCGCTCTCATATGTATGTAGTCGGAGCATAGCGACCACGCCCGTCGCGTGTCCCGTGGAGCCGTTGACGCCGGCAAGCCGATCCGCGACAG
>JBHEML010000069.1:0-7321 GCA_046262615.1 Candidatus Limnocylindria bacterium
CGTTTGTCCTGAGCCAGGATCAAACTCTCCGACAAAACAAATGACCGTCCTGCGACGATCACTCAATAGCTTCGAGTTCGATCAAAAATCGACGAGTCCGCGCTGATGTGTTCCTGCCACTCTTCAGCTGTTAAAGATCGATGCCCCGACCTCCGTTTGGAAATGGCCACGGGCTGCTCGCGGAGGCAAATCATAGCCAGAGTCCCGGCGCAGCGTCAACCCCGAGCGCGGGTCAGGGCCGTTGGACAGCGACCCGAACGTCAAGGCTCAACGCGCCTCCGTGGGCGGGCGGGGGCGACGCCTCGAAGCCCAGGCCACAGGCCGGCGCCCGCCCAGTCCGATGCTGCGAGACCGTCCGCTGCTTACGCCTCCCCAAGCCCACGCTGGACAGACCGCCCTCCGGCCGAGGATTGCGCCCTGCCGCGGACCGCACCTCGTCTACTCGATCCCGTCGACCGTGTCAGTGCTTAAGCCGCATGCGGCATCGGACCTAATGCCGCGGGCGGGCCCGAAGCCTCCACTGGTCCTGATCTCCGGAGCGCCGGGCTCGGGCAAGACCACCTTGGGGCGTCGCCTGGCGGTTGCCCTGCGGCTTCCCTTCCTGTCGAAGGACGAAACCTTCAAGGAGCCGCTCTTCGACGCCCTTGGGACAGGCGACCTGTCCTGGGGCCGTGCGCTGGGCGGAGCCTCGTTCGAGCTTCTTGCCGGGACGATCCGGACGCTTCTGGAGAGCGGGACCGGTGTGGTGGCCGAAGCCAATTGGTGGCGGGGCCGGTCCGAACCGCAGCTCGCCCCGCTCTGCGCGATGTCGCGCGCAGCGATGATCCACCTCGACTGCCCGGCGGACGTCGCCGAACGGCGTTACCTGTCCCGCGCCGCCGCAGGTGGACGCCACCACGGGCATCTCGCCGCGCCGCATCCCTACGACGACGCGCGCGAACTTTTCTCGCCGCTGCTTCTCCCCGCGCCGCTCCTGGTGGTCGACTCGAGATCTGAATACGCGCCCTCGTACGACCAGATCGAGTCCTTCGTCCGTGGCGCCTGCGAGGCGCCGTAGCGCGCCATGGGCGCGCCCGGCGAGTTGAGAACGGAGTCCCTTTCCCCAGGCGCCCTTGTCGCACAAGCGCTATTCCCTGTCTAATGCCCGAGAAAGAAAGCGGTCGACGGCGTACCCGCCGACCTGAAAGGACCGCGCATGTCAGTGCAACTGAACAAGGAAACGCTGCTGGACCCACCCTTCACGAAGGACCCGCCGCTGAAGGTGAACATCAACGCCAAGACCCTCGGACTCGTGCTCGCGATCCTCTCCGCGATAGTCCTCCTCTTCGGGGTACTCGCGTTGCCGGTGCTGTTCGCGGCGAGCGCGGTCGGTGCCGCCCTCGGCGTCCCGGTCGCCCAGATCTTCGTACTCGTGCTGCTGGGGACCGTGATCAGCCTCCTCGGCACCGTACTCGTCGCGTGGGGCGGATACCGGATGTACCGGGAGGATCGGGGCGGAAAGGCGCTCGTGATCTACGGACTGGCGCTTCACGTCGTGGGTGGCCTCGTGTCGGCGCTCGGCGGTCTTTCGGCGAGCGCGATCGTGGGCTGGATCGTCGGGACCGCGGTCACCTTCTGCCTCTACTACCTCGTGGTCGTCAGCCGCTTCCCGGGAGAGGCTCCGCTCGTACCGACGTCGGCGACCCCCGGTCCACCTCAGGCCCCGATCCGCTAGCAAAGGCGCCGGGTCGCCGAGAACACCTTCGGCGACCCGGCGCCGCTCGCGTCATCACCGAGCGGCTTCGCGGCACCCACCGCGGGCTTCCCGCGCGGAATACGACTGCTTCCTCATGGACGGTGTGGTGGAAAAGGCCGACCCGAACCGGCGCCCGCGCGATGCGCCTCCGCTATAGCGCCCGGCGTCCCTCGAGCGCTCGGCTCACGGTGATCTCGTCGGCGTACTCGAGATCCCCGCCCATCGGCAGCCCCCGCGCGAGGCGCGTCACCTTCACGCCGTTGCCCGACACGAGCTGGCCGATGTACATCGCCGTCGCCTCCCCTTCGAGGTTCGGATTGGTCGCCAGGATCAGCTCCTCGATACCGCCGTCGCGGATGCGTTGCACGAGCGGCGCGATGCGCAGGTCTTCCGGCCGCACGCCGTTCACCGGCGAGATCGCGCCGTGCAGCACGTGGTACAGGCCGTGGAATTGGCCGGTCCGCTCGATCGCGAGCACGTCGAGGGGCTCCTCGACGACGCACACGACCTTGCGCTCGCGCTCGTCCGAACCGCACAGCGAGCATGGGTCGGTCTCCGCGATGTTGAAGCAGACCGAGCAGTAGCGAAGATCCGTCTTCACCGATCGAACCGCCGCGGCAAGCGATTCCGCATCGGCGTGCGACGATCGCAGGATGTGATACGCGAGCCGCTGCGCGGTCTTCGGACCGACGCCGGGCAACTTGCTCAGCTCGTCGATCAGTCGCCCGAGCGGTCGCGCGAGGGCCTGCGGCATCAGCCGCGCTGCGCGAGCGGCGGCACGCCTAGAACCCTGGCAGCTTCAGGCCGCCGGTCACGCCGCCGAGCTTCTGGGCGGCCAACTCCTTCGACTTCGCCAGCGCATCGTTCACCGCCGCCAGGACGAGGTCGCGGAGCGTCTCAACGTCGGCGGGATCGACCGCCTCCGGCTCGATCCGCACCTCGCGGCATTCCTGCGTGCCCGTCATCACGACGACGACGGCGCCGCCTCCAGCGCTGCCGTCGACGGTCATCTCGGCGAGCTCGGCCTGCGCCTTCTCCATGTTCGCCTGCATCTCACGCGCGACGCGCTGGAGGTCTCCGATGTTCTTCATGTCACTCCACTTCCAGGATGCGGTCCGGACGGCGGAAGGTCTCGAGCGCGGCGCGGAGCATGGGATCCTCGGTCGCGGGCGCGGGCTGGGTCGCGCGTTGGGTGATGCACTTGACGCGGATGGTTCCCCCCAGCAGCTCGCCGAGGTCGCGTTCCAGCGTCGGCCGCAGGCGCTCGGATCCGCACCGGTCGCGGGAGAAATCGTCGCTGAACCCGACCACCAGCGTCGAGCCCTCGACGGCCACCGGCTCCCCCTTGAGGAGCAGCGCGGCGGTGCCGACGCTGCGCTCTTTCTCCCGCTCGACCACCAACTGCCACGCATCGCGCGCCGCCCCGAGTTCCATGCCGGGCGAAGCGGCGGCGCTCCGCGGCGGCGCGGCGTTCGGCAGCGGGCTGCGCTCGCGCCGTTCCGACAACTCGACGACCGGATTTCCGCGCCGGGCGTCCGACGCTGTGCCGGCCGGCGCGGCACCCGCGTTGCCTCCGCGCTGATCCTCCCCCACGCTTCCACGCCCCTCGTCGTGCGCGCGCGCAGGTGGCGGCGGGGAAGGCGAGCGCCGGTCCGCCGGCCGCTGCGGCGCGGGGGCGCTGAGCACCGCCGGCTCGGGCGCGGCCGGTTCTGTCACGAGGTCGAGGATCGCGAGCTCGAGCGGTAGCGGCGTTCCCTCGCCGATGCGCAGCTGTTGCTCGGCTTCGACGAAGCGTTTCGCGATGCGCGCGAGACGCTCGAGGCCGAGCCGTGGTGCCTGGGACCTGAGGACGGCGGCGATGGATTCGCTCGCGGTCTCCGGCGCGATGTCCGTCGCGCTCACGACGACGAGGCCACGCGTGTGGTCAAGCGCCCGTCGCACGAAGAGCCGGAGGTCGCGTCCGTCGTCGACCAGCCGCCCGACGAGTCGGATGCCGCGGGAGCCATCGCGCTCCGCCAGCGCCTCGAAAAGCTCGGCGACGTCCTCTTGGTCGGACGAGCCAAGCAGCTCGTCGACCTCCCGCAGCGACACCTCGCCCGCACCGAAGGTGGCCACCTGGTCGAGGATGCTCTCGGCGTCGCGGAGCGAGCCCTGGGCGTGACGGGCGATCGCCTCCAGAGCCGCGGGCTGGGCGCGCATGCCCTCGGCGGTCGCGATCTGGGCGAGCTGCTCCACCACGCCGCGATGCGAGATACGGCGCAGGTCGAAGCGCTGCGTGCGCGACACGATCGTCGCCGGGATCCGCTGCGCCTCGGTGGTCGCAAGTACGAAGACGACGTGCGGCGGAGGCTCCTCGAGCGTCTTCAGGAGCGCGTTGAAGGCCTCCGACGTGAGCTGGTGCGCCTCGTCGATCACGTACACCTTGTAGTCGCCCTCCGAGGGAGCGAAGCGGACCTTGTCCCGTAGGTCCCGCATCTCGTCGATGCCCCGGTTGCTGGCCGCATCGATCTCGATCAGGTCGAGGAACCGGCCCTCGCGGATCGAGATGCAGGAGGGGCAGGTGTCGCACGGCTCACCGTCGGCTGAGCGCGGGCAGTTGAGCGCCTTCGCCACGAGCCGCGCGATGGATGTCTTGCCCGTGCCTCGGCTGCCCGAGAGGAGATAGGCGTGCGCGACCTGGTTCGAAGCGATGGCGTTGCGAAGCGTCCGCGTGACGTGCTCCTGCCCGACGACCTCCGCGAACCGCTGCGGCCGGTAACGTCGATAGAGGGCGGTCTTTTCGGGCACGGGGACTCAAGGATACCGAGCCGATGAAGCAGCCGTGCACCCTCCGTCGATCGCGGCGCTCCGGTCACGCGCCTCGCGTCGCGGCTCGGATCAGGTGACCCTGCGGCACCCAGCGACGACCGCTTACCGCTGCTTCCTTCCGGACCTGACGGGGTTCGCGGGGCACTGCTGCACAGGACCCGATCGTCAACACCACTTCGCGCGCGCAGGAACCGCAGTGCCGGACCTCGGGAGGGAATTCAGCCCCGTTACAGCGGATTGCGGGTACAGGGCACCGCTAGCTCCCCGCCTAGCACGGCTGGCTCAAGGCTAGCGCATACGAGAGCGTTGGGCGGGTCGGCGATCCGCGCCGCTCTGCCCGGATTTGACCTGACTCGCTAGGGCGATCCACTGGTCGACGCGCGCTGCCCCTCTACCGCCGCGGCCAGTGCGCGGCGGCGCGCCGGCAGGAAGTTCCACGGGGGTGGAGGGGCGAGCCGCTCGACATCGGCCAGCAGCGCCGCGGCCTCTTTCCCACGCCCTCGAGCAAGGAGGAATTCCGCGCGGTCGAGCCGCAGGCTGATATGGAGAGGGACGAACTGTCCCCGGTCAGCCGACGCGATCGCCGCCCTGAATGCGGCGTCCGCGGCGCGGTCGTCTCCTCGCGCCGCCAGGATCTGGGCGCGGACCCACTCGGCCTCGGCGACGCCCGAAATGTCCTCCGGGCCACGCAGCATCGCCGCGGCCTCCGCCGCGTGCGCCTCGGCCTCCTCGGTCCGGCCCACCCGGAGGAGGTTCGCCGCGAGATGGCCATGGATCTCGGAGCGGCTCCACCGCTCGCCGGTGCGCACGCTCTCGGCGAGCGCGGCCGCGCCGGCGACCACCGCCTCGTCGTATCGACCCTCGGACGCGAGGATCTCGGCGACCACTCGACCCGCGGCTACGAGGCGGTTGGCATCGCCATCGCCGGTCGCCTCGACCATGACCTCGCCCAGGATCGCCAGCGCCGCGGCGGCATCGCCGGCCAGCCACGGGCCCCATGCCTCATTGCTGCGGAGCCTACGCAGGAGCGCGCGCAGGCCGAGCCGTCGTCCGGTCTCGCGGGCCTCGCTGGCGTACCGGTCCGCCAGCTCAAGCCTTCCCGCAAGGCGGGCCGCGGCGGCGACGCGGCTCATGATCGCCGCCACCTGCGTCTGATCGCCCATCGCGTGCGCGCGCTCGCTGAGCGCGATGCCGCCGTCGATGAGCGCCGAGAAGTTTCCGGCGCCCCACAGAAACTCCAGGTCCGCCGCATCCATCGCGATGACTCCAGCAGCGTCACCGGCAGCGACGCTGAGGTCACGCGCAGTGTTGATGGCCGGTCGTATGTCGCCGAGAGCGCCGCCCCACATCTCGGCGTGGGCGAGGGTCCGCGCGATGCCGGCCGCGCGCCCGACGTCCCCGCTCTCCCGTGCGGCGGCAAGCGCGGCGATCGCGGCCGGCCGAGCTTCGTCGAAGCGCCCGGCCAGCAGCAGCGCCCGGATGCGCAGGAACGCGCTGCGCTCGCGCAGGATGGCGTCGTCGGCGACCGCCGCGGCGCGCTCAGCCACAGCGAGAAAGCGCTCCATGAGCGCGAGCTCTCCGCGCAGCTCCGCTCGCTCCGCCAGCGCGACCGCGGCCAGCGCGGCGCGCGTGGCGCGGGGCACCAGCACGTCGCGGGGAAGGCGAAGCTCCGCGCTGAGCGTGAAGGCCTGCTCGGTGTGGTGCGCGAGGATCTCCGCGAACTCGCCGCGGCGATCTCCCGCCTCCGCCTCGAGCGCCTGCGCGAAGCGTTCGTGCAGCGGGGCGCGATCGGCCTTGGCGAGCGATCCGTACGCGACCTCGCGGACCAGCAGATGCTTGAACCGCATCGCGTCCGTCCCGCTGCCCTCACGGTCCTCGAGGATCAGGCCCTTGCGCTCGAGGACGTCGAGCGCGACCGGGTTCGCGCCCTCGGCGAGCGCCGCCACCTCCGCGCGATCGAAGCGCTCGCCGATGATGCTCGCGAGCTGGAGCGCGCGTTTCTCCTCGGGGCCGAGCCGGTCGATGCTCGCTGCCAGGAGCGCGACGATCGTCTCCGGGACGGCCACCGTCGCCGCGCCAGCGGCGGCGCGCCAGCGTCCGTTCTCCTGCACCACCCGGCCGTCATCGATGAGCGTCCGCAGGAACTCCTCGCAGAACAGGGGATTTCCTTCGGACCGCCTCGCGATCTGCGTCCGGAGGGCGGCGGGGAGATCGTCGATGTCGAGCAGCCGCGAGACGAGGGTCGTCGTTTCGGCGGCGTCGAGGCCTTCGAGCGTCATCGTGCTCGCGTTCGCCCGCCCAACGGACCATCGGGGATGTGTCTCGGCGAGTTCCGGCCGGGCGACGCACAGGAGCGCGAGCGGGACGCCGCGCATCCGGTCGAGGATGCCGTCGACGACCTCGATGAGCGCGGGCTCGGCCCACTGGAGGTCGTCGACGACGACCACGGCGAGCCTGCCGGCGGCGATCGCTTCGAGGTAGCGGCGCAGGGCCCAGCCGATCTCAGCATGGACCCGGCCCGGCGCGATGTCGGGAAGCGCCATCGCGGGCGACTCGAGCCCGAGCAGGACGAGCAGTCGTGCGCGGACCGATCTGAGGTCCGCCGAGACCGACAGCGTCGCCGCGAGATGGGCATCGAGGTTCGCGAGCGCGGTCGCCCGGTCGTCCGCGCCGCCGATCCCGGCTTGGGCGCGGAGGATCTCGATAAGCGGCCAATACGTGATCCCGGTGCCATAGGGGAGGCAACGGCCGCGCAGGATGACGGGCTCGTTTCGGAGG
>JBHEML010000070.1:0-709 GCA_046262615.1 Candidatus Limnocylindria bacterium
CATCTACGCGGAGGTCGTGCGGGGGCGGGTCGCGCCGGCGGACCTCTCCCGCGATGCCCACCGCACCGTGCTCCGCGCGATCGAGCGCCTTGACGGACGCGGCGAGGCGATCGGCTTCCAGAGCGTGCAGGCGGAGTTGTCGGCGGGAGGCGAACTCGAGGCCGTCGGCGGCTCGCAGTTCCTGGTGGGCCTGATGCAGTACGTCCCGACCGTCGCGCACGCGGAGACGTACGCCGCGATCGTCGAGCGCACCGCGCTGCTGCGCCGGCTCATCGGGGCGGCGAACGAGATCGCCCGCCTGGCCCTGACGCGCGACGACGCCGAGCGGGCGGTGCGCGACGCGGGAGATCTCCTCTTCGCCGTCAGCGAGTCATCGCTCCACCGCGACGTCGTGCCGCTCGACGTCGCGGTGCACCGCTACGCCGAGCAGATCAGCGCGCGCGTAGAGGATCGCGGGCTCGGCATCAGGACCGGCCTCGACACCCTCGATCAGAAGACCGGAGGACTTCAGCCTTCGGACCTCATCGTCGTGGCCGGCCGGCCGGGCCTCGGCAAGACGAGCCTCGCGCTTTGCATGGTCGCGGAGGCGGGCCTCGTCCAGGGCCGGACGTGCGCCGTCTTCTCGATGGAGATGAGCGAGATGCAGCTCGTGCAGCGCCTGGTGTCGATGACCGCCGAGATACCCGGCAACCGGTTGCGGCGGGGGGGG
>JBHEML010000070.1:719-7298 GCA_046262615.1 Candidatus Limnocylindria bacterium
GGGCATGCTGTCGCTCGAGGAGATGAAGTCGATCGGCGGCGCCTCCAGCCAGCTCCAGCAGGCGCCGATCTACATCGAGGAGTCGAGCCGCCTCACCGTGACCGACATCCTCGCGAAGTCACGGCGCCTCCAGACGGAGCGCGGCCTCGACCTCATCGTCATCGACTACCTCCAGCTGATCGAGGGGGTGGGCGACGACGAGAACCGCGTGCAGGAGGTCGCGCGGATCACGAGGTCACTCAAGGCGATCGCGCGCGAGCTCGAGGTGCCGATCGTCGCGGTGTCCCAGCTATCTCGCCAGATCCAGACGCGCGGTCCCGAGCCGACGCTGTCCGACCTCCGCGACAGCGGGTCGATCGAGCAGGATGCCGACCTCGTCCTCTTCCTCTGGCAGAAGGACCACCGGGACCGCGAGGACCGCGTCGTGCGGCTGAAGCTGGCCAAGCACCGCAACGGACCGACGGCGGAGATCGATCTGCACTTCCAGTCCGAGCTCACGCGTTTCCGTGACCTCGGCGAGACACACGAAGCCTGAGGTCAGGCCGCCTCGACCGCCACCGTCAGTTGCGCGCGCACCTCCGGCGCGAGGCGCACCTCGACACGATGCGACCCGAGCGTGCGCAGCGGCTCCTCGAGGTGGATCTTCGTCTTGTCGACGGTGACGTTGGCCTCGCGCTGGAGCGCTTCCACGATGTCCTTCGTGGTGACCGAGCCGAACGTCTTACCCTGCTCGCCTGCCTTCAGCTTGAACACGAGGGTCACCGCCTCGAGGCGCTTCCCGAGCCCCTGGGCCTCGACCTGCGCCCGCTCCTCCTTCGCCTTCTGGCTGGCGCGCTGCTGCGCGATCCGCCGCAGCTCGCCGGCGTTCGCCTCGACGGCGAGACCGCGCGGCACGAGGAAGTTCTGGGCATAGCCGTCGGCGACGTCCTTGATCTCCCCCGCCCGCCCCAGCCCGGTGACCTCGCGCTTGAGGATCACGCGCACCGGGCTACGGCCCTCAGGCCGTCGGCGTCATCGGCGGCTCCAGCGAGGTGTCCTGCTCGCTCTTTCGCAGCTCCAGCTCCCACGCCAGGACCGACCCGGCGACGGCGAGGATGCCCATGACCGTGAGCGCGCCGATGATCGCGAGGATGGCCTTGATGACACCGAAGGCGCCACCGCCCGATTCGCGGCCTTTCATGTCCTCCCCTTTCGGTCTTCGCCCTTCGCGCCGCGCTCCTGCCATCGCTCGAGCGCGGAAGCGGCATCGGTCCCGCCGAGCCGCGCGCGCTCACGCTGCAGGATGCGGTCCAGATTATTCCGAATGCCGACGAAGCGTTCGCCGAGCAGCCGCTGCACCTGCTCCATGTCGTGACGCATGTTGTCCTCGTCACGCGAGATCCGCGCCAGGTGCTCGGCGACGACCTCTCGGGGGGCGACGCGAATGAAAAGGTCGAGCGCGAGCAATACGACGGCGAGATCATCGAGTTGGCCGAGGACAGGGATGAAGTCGGGGATGATGTCGAATGGCATGAGGAGGTAGCCGACCACTCCGACCAGGATCATCTTCTGTGGCGGCGGGATCCGGCCGTCTCGCAGGAGCCCCCACACCAGGCGCGCGTATCCCGGCAGCCTGCGCACAGCCTCGATGCCGACGGACACGTCCCGCATCCCTCGCAAGCTACGCACCATGCACCTCCGCCTCGGGGAAGCGCGCGCCGACGGCAGCGAGGCCCGCGGCGAGGGCGCTCTCGAGGTCGGCGGCCCAGAAGGACACGACGTAGCGGGCTATGCCGGTGGTCACCGCGCTCAGCTCGACGCTCGGCGAGGGGTCCGCGGCGATGGCCGGCACGCTCGCAAGGGCGTCGCGCACGGAGCGGTCGATCCCATCGCGGGCGTGTCCAGGCGGCAGCTCGAGGACGAGCGAGCCGCGTCTGGCGGGAAAGCGCGACAGGTTCACGACCGGCTTCGTCATGAGGTCGCCGTTGGGCACGATGACCTCGCGGCCGTCCGGCGTGCGCAGCTGTGTCGTGCGGAAGGAGATCTCCTCCACCGCGCCGCCGTAGCCAGAGATCTCGATCGTGTCGCCGATCCGGAACGGATGCTCCACCAAGATCCAGATGCCGGCGAAGAAGTTCTTGAGGATGTCCTGCAGCGAGAGCCCGATCACGATCCCGAGGACGCTGAAGGACGTCAGGATCCAGCCGAAGGCGCCCTGGGTGTAGATCGCCAGGACCACGAGCGCTCCGAGCAGGAGGATGCCGAGCTGCGCGAGGTTGCCGAGCAGCACCGTGGCGTTCGGCGACGCGCGGCGGCGCCCGAGCGTCCCGATGGTCGTGGCCCGGATCGCGCGCGCGACCGCGACAGCGATCACGGCGACGGCCGCGGCCCAGAGCGTTCGGACGCCGTAGTCGATCGCGGTCGCGCGGAGCGTCTCGGCGTCGACCGGCACCGCCGCGAGTGTATGGACCGGCGTGTGTTGCCCTTGGATGATCCGCCGGCTGGTCCGGGGCGGCGAGCTGGACGGAGGCATCCGCCGGCTGGCCCCGTGACGGCATCGCGGGCCCCCCTTGACATGCGAACAGACGTTCGGTATGGTCCCCGGTGTGACGAAGCAGGACCAGCAGCGCGGTGAGCGCATCCTCGAGTTCATCCGCGAGACGGTCGAGGATCGAGGGTACCCGCCGAGCGTCCGGGAGATCGCCGAGGCGGTCGGCCTCGCCTCGACGTCGGCCGTTCACCACCACCTGACCAAGCTCGAGCGCGAGGGGCGCCTGCAGAAAGAGGCCACACGGTCGCGCGCGCTGACGCTGCCGGCGCCGCTCGGCGGGCGCGCCGTGGTCGCTCCGATCATCGGAGAGATCGCCGCGGGGCAGCCGATCTACGCGTACGAGGACCAAAGCGAGACGTTATCCGTGCCAGGGGAGCTCGCGGCCGGGCGGGAGACATTCGTCCTTCGAGTGCGAGGCAAGTCGATGATCGAGGACCACATCGACGACGGCGACTACGTCGTGATCCAGCAGCAGGACACCGCGCGCGACGGCGACATCGTCGTCGCGCTCCTCGAGGACAACACCGCGACCCTCAAGCGCCTGTACCGCGAGCGCGAGCGCGTTCGCCTACAGCCGGCGAACGGATCGATGGAGCCGATCTACGCTCGCGACGTGCGGATCCAGGGCAAGGTCATCGGGGTCATCCGCCGCCTGTCGTAGCGTGGCGCGGCCGGATCGCCCGGTGCTCTCGCTTCGCGCGCTGAACCGTGCGCTCCTCGCGCGACAATTCCTTCTGCGGCGCGAGCCGCTCGACGTCCTGACGGCGATCGACCGCCTCGCGGGGATCCAGGCGCAGTGGTCGCCCTCGCCCTACATCGCGCTGTGGAGCCGGCTCGAACGTTTCGCGATCGACGACCTCCAGCGCGAGCTCGAGCAACGGACCGTGGTGAAGGCCACGCTGATGCGCCTCACGCTGCACATGGTGTCGGCGCGCGAGTATCCGAACTACGCCGTCGCAACGACCGCGGGACGCCGCCCGCCGGCCGCCCATGCCGGACGGACCTTGGGCGTCGATGTCGCCGGCCTCCGCGAACGGGTGCTCGCGGCCACCCGCGAGCCGAGCTCGTGGACCGAGATCAAGGCGTTCATCGAGGGAATGGCACCGCCCGACCTGCTCGAGGGCCGCTACGCCCTGCTGATGGCCACGGACCTCCACGGATGGATGCTCAGCACACCTCCCAGCGGCAGCTGGCGGTACTTCGGCGGCGGCCGCTACGTCGACGCGCAGGCGTGGCTGCGGCCCTTCGCGCTCCCCTCGCCTGACGAGGCCACGACGGCCGTGGTCGAGCGGTACCTCGGGGCGTTCGGGCCGGCGTCACGGGCGGACCTCGCGTCATGGAGCGGCATCCGGCTGGGGCGCGGGCTCGGGCCGGCGCTTGTCGCGCTGGCGCCGCGGCTGTGCGTCTTCGAGGACGAGCGCGGCCGGACGCTGTACGACCTCGCGTCGGCACCCCGGCCGGATGCCGGAGAGCCCGCGCCTCCGCGGTATCTGCCGAAGTGGGACAGCACCCTGCTCGCGTATGCCCCCACCGCGCGGGATCGCATCCTGCCCGAGCCTTACCGCGGACTCCTCATCGGCACGAACGGCGACATCCGGCCGACCTTCCTCGTGGACGGGATGGTCGCCGGCACGTGGGAGATCCTGCGGCAGAAGGCACGCCAGGCGCGGCTGGTGCTCTCGCCCTTCGACGGCGTCGCGCGCGCGTATCGGGCGAAGCTCGTGGAGGAGGGCGAGCGGCTGGTGCGCTTCGTCGAGCCCGACTCCCGCGACCACGCGGTCGACCTTCCGCGATGACCCGCGCGATCCTGCACTGCGACCTGGACGCCTTCTACGCGTCGGTCGAACAGCGCGACCATCCCGAGTACCGCGGCAGGCCGGTCATCGTCGGCGGCGCCCCCGGGGAGCGCGGCGTCGTCAGCGCCGCCTCATACGAGGCGCGAGCGTTCGGCGTTCGCTCCGCGATGCCGCTCGCGGTGGCCGGGCGGCTCTGCCCGGACGGCATCTTCGTGCCGGGCGACCACGAGAGCTACCGCGTGGCCTCCGACGCGGTGATGGCGCTTTTCGCCGAGTACACGCCGCTCGTGCAGCCCATCTCGCTCGACGAGGCGTTCCTCGACGTCACCGCGACGCAACACCTGTTCGGCGGCGCGGTCTCGATCGCCCGGACGCTGAAAGCACGCGTGCGCTCCGAGCTGGGCCTCGTGCTGTCCGTTGGCGTCGCCGCGAACAAGCTCTGCGCGAAGATCGGATCGGACCTCGAGAAGCCGGACGGGCTCGTGGTCGTTCCGGCCGGGGGCGAGGCAGCGTTCCTCGCGCCGCTGCCCCTCGTGCGCCTGTGGGGCGTGGGACCAAAGACGCGCGAGGTGCTCGAGCAGTGGGGGCTGCGCTCGATCGGCGACCTCGCCCGGACGGATGCGGCGCAGCTCGAGGCGCGGTTCGGCCAGCACGGCCGGTCCATCCGGGATCGGGCCTTGGGGATCGACGACGGGGTCGTCACCCCGGAAGATGCGCCGAAGTCGATCGGGCACGAGTACACGTTCGAGCGGAACACGACCGACGCGGCATTCATCGAGGCGACGCTCCTCGGCCTGGCGGAGCGGACCGCCCGGCGGCTGCGCGACGCCGAGGTGCGCGGGCACACGGTCACGCTGAAGCTCCGCGTCGCCCCGTTCGAGACGCGGACTCGCCAGCGCACGCTGTCCGAGCCGACTGCGGACGCGGTGGAGATCCATCGCACCGCCCGCGGGCTCCTTCGGGACGTCCTCGCGGCGGACCGCGCGGCCGGCCAAGTGAGCCCGGTGCGCCTTATCGGGGTGAGCGTTTCACGGCTCGCGGCGGGAACGCAGCTCGGGCTCTTCGAGCAGGCGCGCACATCGCGCCTGAACGCCGCCCTCGACGCCGTGCGTTCCCGCTTCGGCGCCGACGCGCTGGGAAACGCGACCGCCCGCGAAGCGCGCATCAGGCGACGCTTGTCGGACCGCCGGACACGCTAGTGGACAACACCGTGGAAAACGTGTGGACAGCGCTCGACGCGAGCGTGGGTGAACCTGTGGAGAAGGTGGTGGACAAACGGCCTTGCCCAGGTCACCCCGTCGCCCGAATGATTCGCCTTCGCGCGGGAGGGGGACGAAGGTTTGACGAGCGAGCGTGCGGGCACGGTAGCGATCGAGTTCATCGCATTCTGTTTCGAGCGCCGGGGAGTCGGCTGGCCGCAGCTCTACGACGAGATGTGTTACGTCGCGGGGAACCGCCTTTACAAGGGCCTCGGGTACGAGGAGCTGTCGGCGGCGGGCATCGACTTCACGCTCGGAGGACTCGCGCGGACCAGCCGGATCGCGGGCGAGGTCACCAACCGCATGCGGCAGCTGACGGCGGCGATGGCGACGTAGGGAGCCCTGGCACCGGCCATACCGGCGGAGCGGCGAGTGAAAGGAAGCGCACTCGCCGCTTCTTTTTGGGCGCTGCTCTGGCAGAATGACGCGGACTCCGCCGGTCCGGTAGGACCAGAGGAGCACCCGGTCCCGTGGTGCAGCGGCCTAGCATACGTCCCTGTCAAGGACGAGATCGCCGGTTCGAATCCGGTCGGGACCGCCAGTCTTTGGGTTCGCTGAGCGTGACCGCGACGAGCGGCGCGACCTCGGGACGGGGCCGCACCGCGACGATCTGACCGCCGCCGATGCGGACCGTCTCGAAGAGCCCAGCGAGCAATTCCTTTCGCCGTTCGGGTCGCGCCCGCTCCCACGATGCGGCGAGGTCCTGGGCGAGCTTGATCCAGGCCATCATCCGGCGCTCGTCTGGCGCGGCGGCGGAGCGCTCGAGCTGCGCCTGCAGGTCGGTGAGCTGCGCGCGATAGTCCGCTTCCGGGAGCGCGCCCCAGGTGTACGCGTCGGTCAATCGCTTGATGGTCTGACGCACGGTCGCGGCGCGCTCGACAGCCTCGGCCGGTTTGTGGCTCTGCGCCTTCGCCCGAACGAGCGCGGCGACGCGGACCTTCAGATGCGGCTGTAGAGCGAACGCGGCGCAGAGCCACGTGCCGATCTGTTCCTC
>JBHEML010000071.1:0-6847 GCA_046262615.1 Candidatus Limnocylindria bacterium
GCGTCGTGACGGCAGCGACCGCGCCGGCGAGGTGCGCGGCGCCACCTGCCCCAGCTATGACGACCTTGACGCCTTTCGCCTCGAGTCCCCGCGCCCATGCGTGCAGCGCGTCCGGCGTGCGATGGGCGGAGAGCACGCGCACCTCGGTCTCGACGCCCAGGCCGTCGAGCGTCTGCGCGGCGACCTGCATGACCTCGCGGTCCGATGCGGACCCCATGACGATGGCGACACGGGCGCTCACGATCGGCTCACCGTTCGCGCGGTGGCGCGCTCCGAACTACACATCACTTCCTCCGCTCGCGACCTGGGCGCTTCCAGACAGCCATCGATCGCGTGATCGCGTGATCGCGTGATGAAACCGCACATCGCTGCCTCGATGCTCACGGCCAGCGGCGTCACGAGACGGGCACCGCTTCCCGCGCGGCGATGTCATGCCGGTAGAAGGCCCCCGGAAAGCGGATGCGCGCGGCCGCTTCGTAGGCGAGCATCCGCGCGGCGCCGACAGTCTCGCCACCGGCGACGACGTGCACCGCGCGCCCTCCGGTCGTCGCGACGGTGCCATCAGGCGTGCGGCGCGTCGCGCCGTGGAACGCGTACACGCCGTCGGGAAGGTCCTCGAGCCCAAGCACGCGATCGCCGGTGCGCGGCGCCCCGGGATAACCCTCCGCGCACACGACCACGTCGACGTACGCGCGCTCGCTGAATCGCGGCGGAGAGGCCGCGACGTGCTCAGCGAGCCTGCCGTCGCCGAGCGCCCGCATCAGGCCCGCGAAGTCGCCTTCGACGCGCGGTAGTACCACCTCCGCCTCGGGATCGCCGAACCGCGCGTTGTACTCGAGCACGGCGAAGCCGCCAGCGGTGCGCATCAGCCCCGCGTACAGCACCCCGCGATACGGTGTGCCGCGGCGGGCGAGCGCCCGCGCGACGGGCGCCACCGTCGCCTCGGCCACGTCGCGCGCCTCGTCGTCCGGCAAGACCGACGTCGGGGAGACGGCGCCCATGCCTCCGGTGTTCGGGCCGGTGTCGCCGTCGCCGGCGCGCTTGTGGTCGCGCGCGGGCGGAAGCGCGACGACGGTCTCGCCGTCGACGAGCGTCTGTAGTGACGCCTCCTCGCCGGCGAGCGGCTCCTCGAGGAGGACCGCGCCGTGCTTGAGTTCACTCGCATCGAGCGCGGCGAGCGCCTGCGCGCGGTCGCCCGCGACGACGACGCCCTTGCCGCGCGCCAGGCCGTCCGCCTTCACGACGACGGGTCCGTCGCGCTCCTCGAGCGCGTCGCGCGCGGCGGCGACGCTTGGGTACGCGGTCCACGCGGCGGTCGGCACCCCCGCCTCGTCCATCAACTCCTTCGCGAAGCGCTTGCTCCACTCGATCTTCGCGGCGTCGCGCGAAGGCGCCACAACGGCGATCCCGGCGCGCCGCAGGCGGTCGCCAAGTCCGGCCGCGACGAGGTCGTCCGGCCCGACGATCGCGAGGTCGATGCGCGCGGAGGCGACGTGCTGTTCCAGAGCGTCCCCATCCGCGGGTATGTCGAGCACGCGCGCGAAGAGCGCCATGCCGCCGTTGCCCGGGACGGCGTCGATCGTCGTGACGCTCGCGTCACGCGCGAGCCGCCATGCGATCGCGTACGCGCGCCCGTCGCCGCCGACGACGAGGCAGTTGAGCCCCGGCGCGCCCGCGCCGCGGCCCGGACTGCGCGCCGCCCGCTGCTCGCGGATGAGGTCGAAAACCTTGTCGCGTCCGAGCAGCCGCTTCACGCCTGGTCCATTCGCCGCTCGCGCGCCCCGGGGCCATGGGACCCGGACGTTCGCGGCGTACCTTCCGCTCGCCTCGCGCGCGCCGCGCCGTGCCGAGGGGAGCACCAACTCACGCGGCTCACTCCCATTCGATCGTCGCCGGCGGCTTGCTCGAGATGTCGTACACGACGCGGTTCACCTCGGGCACCTCGTTGACCATGCGTGCGGACACTCGCGCGAGCACGTCGTACGGAAGCCGCGCCCAGTCCGCCGTCATGAAGTCCTCGGTGGTCACAGCGCGCAGCGCGGCGAGCGATCCGTAAGTGCGCCCGTCGCCCATCACGCCAACGCTGCGCACCGGGGTCAACACCGCGAACGCCTGCGCGATGTCGCGGTACAGGCCCGCGGCGCGCAGCTCCTCGAGGAAGATCGCGTCGCAGCGCCGCAGGACGTCGAGCGAGGGTCGGTCCACCGGTCCGACGACGCGCACGGCCAGGCCCGGGCCGGGGAACGGGTGCCGCCACAGGATGTCCTCGGGGATACCGAGCTCCGCGCCGACTCGCCGCACCTCGTCCTTGAACAGGCGGCGCAGCGGCTCGACGACCGTGAGCGCCATCACTTCAGGCAGCCCGCCGACGTTGTGGTGGGTCTTGATGCGCGCGCTCGTCGCCGATTCGCGCGAGCGCGACTCGATGACGTCGGGATAGATCGTCCCCTGCACCATGAGAGATCGCCCGTTCGCGGCGTCGGCCGGCAGGTGGCGCAGCGCGGCCTCCTCGAAGCAGCGCACGAACTCCTCGCCGATGATCGCGCGCTTGCGCTCCGGGTCGGCCTCGCCCGCGAGCTTGGTGAGGAACCGCTCGGAGGCGTCGACCGCGACGAGGCGCAGGCGCGGGCCGAAAGTCGCGACGACCTGCGCCGCCTCACCCTCGCGCAGCAGGCCAGTGTCGATGAAGACGCACGTGAGGCGGTCCCCGATGGCGCGCGCGACAAGGGCCGCGGCCACGGCGGAGTCGACGCCGCCGGAGAGGGCGCAGATCGCGTGCCGGTCGCCGATGGTGCGGCGCAGCTCCTCGACCGCCTCGTCGACGAACGCGGCCGGCGTCCAGTCGCCGGCGCATCCGCAGACGCGGAACAGGAAGTTGCGGATCACCTCCGCGCCGCGCGGGGTATGCACGACCTCCGGGTGGAACAGCAACCCGAAACGGCGCTCGCCGTCGCTCATCGCCGCGATCGGGAGGCGCGACGTCCGCGCGGTGGCGTGGAAACCCGCGGGCAGCGCCCGGACCGAGTCGCCGTGGCTCATCCACGCGCGTTCGCTCGCCCCGAGGCCCTCGAACAGCCCGGACGGATCGGTGATCTCGAGCGCGGCTGGGCCGAATTCGCTCGTCCCCTCGGCGCCGACCTCGCCGCCGAGCGTCAGGGTCATCAGCTGCATCCCGTAGCAGATGCCGAGAACGCGGAATTCGCCCGAAAGGATCGCCGGGTCGATCCGCGGCGCCGCGGCGGCGTAGACGCTCGCGGGTCCGCCGGAGAGGATCACGCCCGCGACCCCTCGTTCGCGCAGCTCGGTCGCGGTCACGTCGTGCGGAAGGATCTCGCAATAGACGCGCGACTCGCGCACGCGGCGCGCGATGAGCTGGCTGTACTGCGAGCCGAAGTCGATGACCGCGATCGTGTCGTCGCGCGTCGTCCTGGGCGGCGCACCGGGTCCCGCCCCGGCCGTCATGGGTCGGGGCAGCCCGGCTCCTGCCACGCTAGGGTCGCCCGCCCGGCGTTCCGCTCACTAGCCGCCCTGCCCTGACCGCGCGTTCGCGAGGCTGTAGTTCGGCGCGTCCTCGGTGATGCGGATGTCGTGCGGGTGCGACTCGCGCAGCCCCGCCCTCGAGATGCGCACGAAGCGCGCGCTCGTGCGCAATTCGTCGATCGTGCGCGCGCCCGAGTAGCCCATGCCCGCGCGAAGGCCCCCGACGAGCTGGTGGACCAGCGGTGCGAGCGGCCCCGAGGCGCGCACGCTGCCCTCGACCCCCTCCGGAACAAGCTTGCTGAATTCGCCGACGTCGGACTGACCGTACCTGTCGCGGCTACCGCTGCGAACCTTCATCGCGCCGAGCGATCCCATGCCGCGGTACGCCTTGAAGCGGCCCTGCGACGTCTGGATGACGTCGCCCGGCGCCTCGTCCACGCCCGCGAACAGACCGCCGAGCATGACGCTGGACGCGCCGGCGCCGATCGCTTTCGCGATGTCGCCCGAGTACTGGATCCCGCCGTCCGCGCAGATGGGAACGTCGTCCTTCGCCGCGGCCTCCGCGCATTCGAGAACCGCGCTGATCTGCGGCATGCCCGTGCCGGCGACGATGCGTGTGGTGCAGATCGCCCCGGGACCCATGCCGACCTTCACCGCGTCGGCGCCCGCGGCGATGAGCTCGAGCGTGGCCTCCGCCGTCGCCACGTTCCCCGCCATGACCTGTACGCGGTGCCGCGCCTTCACCTTCTCGACCATGCGGATGACGCTGACGGAGTGGCCGTGCGCGGTGTCGACGACGATGAGATCCACCCCTGCCGCGACCAGCGCGGCGGCGCGCTCATCCGCGTCGCCGGCGACGCCGATCGCGGCAGCCACGAGCACGCCGGCGGCCTTGACGCTGTCGCACTGCGCGACCTGATCGGCGATGGAGAGATTGCGATGGATGACGCCGATGCCGCCGAGCCTGGCGAGCGCGATGGCCATCTCCGCCTCGGTCACCGTATCCATCGCGGCGGAGACGATCGGGACATCGAGCGTGATCTCGCGCGTGAGACGCGACCTGGTGGAGACCTCGGTGGGGAGAACGTCGCTTCGGGCGGGAATGAGGAGGACGTCGTCGAAGGTGAGGCCTTCGCGGACGATGCGGTCCCCCCTCACAGGCGCCTCACCTCCTCGATTGTACCCGCGAAGGGCCTCGCGGCGCGACTGCTTTTCAGAGCAGCGTCGCCTCGCGCTCGGGCCCTACGCCGACCATGCCGATCGGCGCACCGACGGTCTCCTCGATGCGTCGCAGGTAGGCCGCGGCCGCTGGCGGGAGAGCGGCGCGATCGGCGAAGTCGGTGATCGCTTCGTGCCACCCTGGCAGGCGCTCGTAGCAGGGGCGGGCGCGCTCGAGGAGCGCCGTCGGCGGCATGTCCGTCGTCCTCGCGCCGTCGACCTCGTACGCGGCGCAGAACGGGATGTCGTCGTAGACGTCCAGTACGTCGAGCTTCGTCACGGCGAGCTCGGTGAAGGCGTTCAGACGGTGGGCGTGGCGCGGGGCGACCGCGTCGAACCAGCCCACGCGCCGCGGCCTGCCGGTGGTCGCGCCGTACTCGCCGGCGCGCTCGCGGAGCGCGTCTGCCTCGGGTCCCGACAGCTCCGTGGGCATCGGGCCCTCGCCGACGGCGGTCGAGTAGGCCTTCACGACGCCGATGACGCGCGTGATCGCCCGCGGCGGCACTCCGGCACCGACGGCGGCTCCTCCGGCGAGAGGATTGGACGAGGTGACGTACGGGTAGATCCCCCAGTCGAGGTCGCGCATGGCGCCGAGCTGGCCTTCGAGCAGGATCCTCGCGTCGCGGGCCAGCGCCTGCTCGACCAGCCCGAGCGTGTCCGCGATCCGGTCGCCGAGCGTGGCCGCCGCGCGCAGCACCCCGTCGGCGACGCGTTCGGGATCGAGCGGCGCGTCGCCGAAGCGCTCGAGGATCGCGTTCTTCGTGACCAGCTCGTGCGCGACCCGCGCGCGGAAACGCGCCTCATCGCGGATCTCGCTCACCTGGATGCCGTGGCGCGCGACCTTGTCGGCGTACGCAGGCCCGACGCCCTTGCCCGTCGTGCCGAGTGCCTGGCGACCGCGCTCGCGCTCGTCGAGCCTGTCGAGCGCCACGTGCCACGGCATCAGCAGGTGCGCGCGGTCGGAAACGCGAAAGTTGGCGGTCGCGATGCCCCGCGACTCCAGGTCCGCGAGCTCCTCGCAGAGCGCGACCAGGTCGATGACCATGCCCGGCCCGTCGATGCAGAGCGCGTTCGGATTGAAGATGCCCGAGGGAACGAGGTGAAGCTTGAAGGTTCCGTGCCGGTTGACGATGGTGTGCCCGGCGTTGTTGCCACCCTGGAAACGGATGACGAGGTCCGCGTCCTGCGCGAGCAGGTCGGTGATCTTTCCCTTGCCTTCGTCGCCCCACTGCGCGCCGACGATCGCGGTCACGGGCACGTGGAGCGATGCTAGCGCCTGGCCGCCGGCCGGCTACGCCCTAGTGGAGGCGGCGGTGAGGCGCAGTCCTTCGCCGAGCGAGGTCCGCGGCTTCCAGCCGAGATCGCGCGCCGCCTTCGACGCGTCGACGCACGACCGTTGGAGCTCGCCGCCGCGCGACGGCGCGTGCGTCACGCCGGCGGGTGGCCCGAGCAGCGACGTCATGGCGGCGATGACCTGGTCGACCGACGTCGCGATCCCCGTGCCGACGTTGTACGTGCCCGACGCCCCGCGCTCGATCGCGGCCGCCACCGCTTCGGCGACGTCGCCGACGTACACGTAATCACGCTCCGCGGTCCCATCGCCGAACACCGTCAACGGCTCGCCCCTCCGCCAGCAGCCGAAGAAGACCGCGATGACGCCACCCTCGAGGTCGGTGCGCTGCCGTGGACCGTAGATGTTCGCCGGGCGCAGCGTGGTCGCTACCAGGCCGGAGTCGGCGACGATGCGCTCCGCCTCCTCCTTGAACGCGCCATACGGCGACTCGGGCCGGGCGGGGGCGTCCTCGCTCGCGCAACTCGGCGTTTCTCCGTAGAGCGCTCCGCCCGTCGAGAAGTTGACGAAGGCCGACGCGTTCGCGAGCCGCGCGGCCTCGACGACGTTCCGTGTGCCGTCGACGAGCACGCGCCGGTACAGCTCGGGTTGCGCCACGGACTGCACGACCTTGGTCCGCGCCGCGCAGTGAACGACCGCGTCGAAGCGCTCGCCCTCCAGCGCGCCCGCGAGTGCCGCCGCGTCGGCGATATCGACCGCGTGGAGGACGACGCCGGGGGCGAGGTTCGCCCGGTCGCCGGTGACGAGATCATCGACGACCTGCACCTCGGCCCCCCCGGCGCGAAGGCGGTCGACGAC
>JBHEML010000072.1:0-6493 GCA_046262615.1 Candidatus Limnocylindria bacterium
GAGAGCGGCAGCGAGAGCATGGGCTTCGTCGCTCGAGAGCGCGGCAGCGAGCAGAGGACCGGTATCGGCGACGATCAGAGCTTGTCCAGCCACTGGGCCATGTATTCCTCGTAGTTGCGGGCGAAATCCTTAGGAAGGCTCTTCGCTGAGCCGGCACCGATCCACGGCGGACGGTGGCCCCGCCGGAGCTGACGGGCGCCCGCCTCGATCAGTCGCGCGGCCGCGGCCGAGTACGACTCGCCTTCATGCGCGACGCTCGTGATGATGTCGTCGACCGCCTTTGGCAGGCTCAACGTCCGTCGAGGCATCGGGCCACCTCCGTATGAACCCCACTATCATACGCGGGGGCGATCCAAGGACGCTCTCCTTTTCAGGTTCTCCGGTAAATGCCGTGGTCGCGGGCGAGCAGGCCTTCATCGACGAGGTAGCGTCGCAGCGACGCGACGTCGCTGTGCAGCGTGAAGAGGATCGCGTTCACCTCGCGCTCGCTGTAGTCACGGCCGCCGTCGAAGCGCGCGGCGACGTGCTCCAGCGCGCGCCGGCGCATGGGCCGCGCGGCGGGGATCGTCTCGAGCCGGCCATCGCGGAAGAATCGCCACAGGTCGGGATCGTCGATCCGCTCGCGCCGCAGGGCGTTGCCGCTCTTCCGAGCCGGCTTTGGTTCGACCACCTCAGAATGCTAGCCAATGACTCCACTGCGATCGCGGCTGCCCGACCGGGTGCGCATCGTCGAGGTCGCCGCGCGCGATGGCCTTCAGGCCGAGGCGCGCACTCTCCCGACCGAGATCAAGCTCGAGCTCATCGACAGGCTCGCCGACGCTGGGCACTCGGCCATCGAGGCCACGTCGTTCGTGAGCCCGCGAGCGGTGCCTCAACTGGCCGACGCGGAGATGGTGCTGAGCGGTCTGCGGCGCCGTCCCGGCGTGCGCTACCCGGTGCTCGTACCGAACGAACGGGGCCTGGAACGCGCGCTCGCCGCCGGCGCCGACGAGATCGCGGTGTTCGCATCGGCCAGCGACAACTACTCGCGCAAGAACCTCGGCCGCACGCGGGCCGACGTGCTGGAAGGGTATCGGCCGGTGGTGCGTCGCGCGAAGGTCGCGGGACTGCGCGTCCGCGCGTACCTCTCGATGGTGATCGCGGACCCTGTCGACGGACCCACGCCCCCCGAGACCGCCGTAGCGCAGGGCCAGCTGCTGCTGGAGCTCGGCGCGGACGAGCTTTCGCTCGGGGACACGCTCGGCAGTGGTACCCCCGCGCAGGTGCAGGAGCTGCTCGGGGCGTTCCTCGCGGCGGGTGTGGCTGTGGACGCGCTGGCCGTGCACTTCCACGACACCTACGGCCAGGCGTTAGCGAACGTCCTCGCCGCGCTCGAGCTCGGCGTGACGACGGTCGACGCGAGCGCCGGAGGCATCGGCGGTTCGCCGTTCGCCAAGGAGGCCGCCGGCAACCTCGCGACCGAGGATCTGGTGTGGATGCTCGATGGTCTCGGCATCGCCACAGGCGTGGACGTGCGCGCGCTCGCCGCGACGAGCGCGTGGCTCGCGGGACAGCTCGGCCGGGATCTGCCCGGACGAGCCGCGCGCGGGCTGCGCGGAACAGCGAGCTAGCTCCGCCACTTCGCTGCTCCGCGCTGGGCGGTGCCGCTAGTCCTTGCTCTTGATGCTCCGGCGCGCCGCGCGCCGGACCGTCTTGCGCCCCCGTGAGGCTCGGGCCGGCTTCACGTCGAGCGCGACGACGCGAGCCGATCGCACGAGCGCGTTGAATGCTTTGGCGTCGGTCGCGTTCAGCTGCTCGAGCTTCTCGAGCTGCGCGTCGACCTGGCGTGACAGATCCTCGAACAGCTCGAACGAGGCGCGCGTCGGCGCGAAGTCCGCGCTGGCGACGGCCCCGCCGAGGCCGGCCAGCTTCGCGTTGAGCTTGATCGGGAAGTTGAGCGTGTCCTGCCGGCTCTTGGCCTTCGTCTGGACGAGCTCCTCCTCGATCGCCATGAGTCTCTTTCGGAGCTTTTCCGCCGCGCGCGACACGCGCCGGAGCGACGGGTCGCTCTTGGCGCGCGCCTCCCAGCCATCGAGCTGTGCGCGGACGCGGCGGATCTCGTTGATCGCCCCGTGCGTCTCCGACACCTTGTCACGGATGCGCATCAGGAGGCCGAACTGGTCCTCGAAGTCGCGCTGCGTCGCCGGCACACGCGGGTCCTCGCGTATCTCGAACGCGACCGTCTCGTCGACGCCATCCATGGTCAGGCGCACGCGATACGCGCCGGGGACCGCGACCGGGCCCGCGAGCTGGCGCTCGAAGCCCTCCCAGGTGCCGCCCTCGCCCTCGAGCTTCGCCGCGTCGGGGTAGCGCATGTTCCACACGAACCGGTTGAGCCCGCGCTCCTTCGGCACGCGCGGCTCCTTCGTATCCGCGGTCGTGGGCCTCGATGGCTGGCTCGCCGTCTCGATCGGCTCGGCGCCCTCACCCGTCATCGTCTGCTCCGGGGCGGAGCCAGCGGGCTCGTCGTCGGGCTTGCTCGTGAACCTGCGGATCTCCCGTCCCCGCGCGTCGAGGAACGCGAGCTTCACCTCGCCTGCGGGCCGCTCACGCAGCGCGTAGTGCACGACCACACCATCGGGCGGGTTGTGACCCGCGTCGAGGTTGAAGGGCACCTTTTCCCCCGTCGCCGGCTTCTCGACCTGGCGATAGGTGACGACGGTCGCACCCGTCATGCGGTAGTTCTTGCCGATCTTCGGGGGTTGAGGGAAACCGAAGTCGGTGCGGAAGCGTGTCGTCACGCCCGGCTCGTACAGGTGCGCCGCCTTGCGCGCGATCGACGCCGCCTGCTGGCGAAGGGGACCGAGGTCGTCGAGGATCCAGAAGGCGCGGCCGTGCGTGGCGAGCACGAGGTCGTCGTCCTTGACCACCATGTCATGGATCGGCACGACGGGGAGATTGCCGCCGAGGCGCTCCCAGCGACCGCCGTCGTCGAATGACACGTACACGCCGGTCTCGGTGCCCGCGTATAGGAGGCCACGCCGCGCGGGATCCTCACGGATGACGCGCGTGAAGTCGTCTTCCGGGATGCCGGCGGTGATCTGTCGCCACGTGCGTCCGTAGTCGTCGGTCTTGAAGAGGTACGGGCGGAAGTCGTCGAGTTTGTAGCGCGTGGCCGCGATGTACGCGGTTGCGGCGTCGTGCGGCGACGGCTCGATGATGCTGATGAGCGTCCACTGCGCGATCCCGCGCGGCGTCACGTCGGTCCACGTCGCGCCGCCGTCGCGAGACACGTGCACCAGCCCGTCGTCCGATCCCGCCCAGAACACGCCGGGCTCCTGCGGCGATTCGGCGAACGCGAAGATCGTGCAGTAGTACTCCGCGCCGGTGTTGTCCTTCGTGATGGGGCCGCCCGAGGCTCCAAGCTTGCTCGCGTCGTTGCGGGTGAGATCGGGGCTGAGGGTGTCCCACGTCGTGCCCTCGTCCCGGCTGCGGAACACGCGGTTTCCGGTCACGTAGAGGACGTTCGGATCGTGCGGTGACAGCATGATCGGGAACGTCCACTGGAAGCGGTACTTCACCTCGCCGGCGCCCATGCCCGACGAGACCTCGGGCCAGACCATGATGTTGCGCGACTGGCCGCTGCGCCGGTCGTAGCGCGTCAGGAAGCCCTGGTAGTTGCCAGCGAAGATGATGCTCGGCTCGTCGGGACGCACGGCGATGTAGCCGCTCTCGCCGCCACCGACGGCGAACGCGTCGGCCCCGGTGATCCCCGCGATCGGCGCGCGGCTGGGCACAGACATGGTCGTGTTGTCCTGCTGCGCGGCGTAGATGCGGTACGGCACCTGGGTATCGACGGTGACGTGGTAGTACTCGGCCGTCGGCTGGTTGTAGATCGAGGTCCAGCTCTCGCCGCCGTTGAACGTCACCGTCGCCCCGCCGTCGTTGCCTTCGATCATGCGCAGCGGGTCGTTCGGGTCGATCCACAGGTCGTGGTGATCGCCGTGCGGGATCGAGACCTGCAGGAACGTCTTCCCGCCGTCGCTGGAGCGCCACGCGTCGACGTTTAGCACCCACACCGTCTCGGGGTCGCGTGGGTCCGCATAGATGTGGTGGTAGTACCAGGCGCGCTGGCGGAGGTTGCGGTCCTCCGACAGCCGCTCCCAGCTCTCCCCGCCGTCGTCGGAGCGGAACACCGCGCCGTCGGCCGCCTCCACGATCGCCCACACACGGTCCGCGCGCGCCGGCGAGACCGCGATGCCGATCTTGCCGAGTACGCCACGCGGCAGCCCGCGCTTCCGCGACAGCTCCGTCCACGTGTCTCCGCCGTCGGTCGACTTGAATAGTCCGCTGCCCGGCCCGCCGCTGGTCAGGCTCCACGGGCCGCGCACCGCCTCCCAGAACGACGCGTAGACCGTGCGCGGGTTCTGCGGGTCGAGCGCGACGTCGATCGCGCCGGCGCGGTCGCCCCGCGTGAGCACCTGGGCCCACGTCCGCCCTCCATCGCGCGAGCGGTAGAGGCCGCGCTCCGCGTTGGGGCCGTGCGCGTGACCCAGCGCGGCGACATACACCGTGTCGGGGTCCTGCGGATGCACGCGGACCTTACCGATGTTGCGCGTGTCGGCGAGCCCTAGGTGGGACCACGACTTACCCGCGTCCGTCGAGCGGTAGACGCCGTCGCCGTGCGACACGTTCCCGCGGATCGTCGCCTCTCCCATCCCGGCGTAGATCACGTTGGGATCGGAGGCCGCGACCGCGATGGCGCCGACGGAGGCGCGCTTGAAGAAGCCGTCGGAGACGTTCTCCCAGTACACGCCGCCGTCGCCCGTCTTCCACACGCCGCCTCCGGTGGAGCCGAAGTAGAAGACCTGGGCGCGCGTCGGATCTCCGGCGACCGCGACGACGCGGCCGCCACGGTGCGGGCCGGCCGAGCGCCATTCGAGGCCGCTCCAGAGGCTTTCCTTGTTAACGGCGGTCCTTTCGCGGGTCGTGCGCGGGGCAGGCGCGCGGCGCTTCGTCGGCATGATGTCCCTCCCCAAGAGCAGCGGTGCGAGAGGTCAGGGTAGACCGCCTGAGCCGGAGGCGCAGATGCGCGCATCGCCCCCGGGCGCGCACACTCTGCGTGTGGACGAGATCGTCCGGCTCATCCGGCAGGCGACGAACCTCGTCGTCGCGGCGATTGCAGCGCACCAGTACTTCCTGCTCTTCTTCATCGTCGCCACCGAGGAGGCCGGCGTTCCCCTTCCCGCCCCGAGCGACCTCGTGATCGCGTACTACGGCGACCGCGCGCGCGGCAACCTCCTCGAGGTCGCCTGGGTCGTGGTGATCTGCGCCGCGGCGTCGACCGCTGGCACGCTGGTGCCGTACGCGTTCGCGCGGCGCTTCGGCGAGGTGGGCGCCAAGAAGCTAGCGCGTTGGATCGACGTCGAACCGAAGCATGTCGACGGGTGGACCGAGCGCATCGCGCGACGCGGCTTCACCACGGTGCTCGTCGGCCGGCTCATCCCGGGACTGCGCGTCGCCATGTCCCTCGTGGCGGGGACGGCGAAGGTGCCGATCTTGAAGTTCTCGCCGGCGGTGTTCATCGCCGCGACCGCGTACTGGACGCTGTGGGTCGCGATCGGCGTAATCCTCGGACCGACGGTCCGCCACTTCATCGCGCCGGGGTACATCCGCTACGTGATCATCGGCCTGCCGGTGGTGTTCATCGGCTACCTCGTGTACCGGCACATGAACGGACGTCGTAAGCACGCCGCGGCGAAGAAGGCGGCGGGCGGCGCGGCACCGGGGATCGCGTGAGCGGCGCCCCGCGCCAGAGCCGAGAGCGACGCGCGGAACCCTTGAAGAGCGTGAACGTCGACCTCTCGGCCCAACTCGAGGCCACGCGGCAAGAGCTGCGTGAGGCGCTCGAGCAACAGACCGCACTCACCGACGTCCTCGGGGTCATAAGCCGGTCGCCCTTCGACCTCGACCCGATCCTCCGCGCCGTGATCCAGAATGCCGTCCGACTGTCAGGCGCCGATAGCGGCAGCCTGATCGGGATCGACGATGGCGTCGGGGCCAGCGCCGCCGCGGCGGGGATGACTGACGAGATGGTGGCGAGCGTGGCCGACTTCTATCGGTCCCACCCGCTCGTGCCCGGCAGACGCTCGTTGACCGGCCGGGTCCTGATGGAGCGCCGATCGATGCAGATACCCGATACGAACGCGGATCCCGAGTTCGAGGGACCGGTGCTCAGGGCGAATCGGTCGTTGCTCGGCGTTCCGCTGGCCAGGCAGGGCGTGATCGTCGGCGTGATCGTTGTCCGCAAGCGGACCGTGGGCGGCTTCTCCGTCGAGCACGTGAGGCTGGTGGAGGCCTTCGCGGACCAGGCAGTGATCGCGATCGAGAACGTCCGGATGTTCAACGAGACAAAGGAGTCGCTCGAGCAGCAGCGTGCCATCTCCGAGATCCTGTCCGCGATAAGCACGGGGGTCAACGACGCGACACCAGTCTTCGACGCGGTCGTCCAGAA
>JBHEML010000073.1:0-6000 GCA_046262615.1 Candidatus Limnocylindria bacterium
ATGGGACCGCGCCATCGGTGACCTCGATCTGGCGGGTGCTGCGGCGGCGCGGGCTGGTCATCCCCGCGCCCCACAAGCGTCCCCAGTCCTCGTTCATCCGTTTCGAGGCGGAGCTCCCCAACCAGCTCTGGCAGACCGATGCGACCCACTGGTCCCTCGCCGGCGGCGTGGCGGTCGAGATTCTGAACTTCATCGACGACCATTCGCGGCTGCTCCTCGCCTCCGTCGCCTTCCACACGCTCAAGGCCGCCGACGTCGTCGCCGTCTTCCACCAGGCTGCGGGGCGCGCGGGCTACCCCGCAGCCCTGCTGAGCGACAACGGTGCGGTCTTCAGCGGCGCCTCGCGGAGGGGGAAGGTGCTCCTGGAGTCGGAGCTCGAGCGCCTCGGCATCCGCCCCGTGCACGCGGCCCCGTACCACCCGCAGACCTGCGGCAAGGTCGAGCGCTTCCACCAGACCCTCAAGCGTCACCTCGCCACGCGGCCACCGGCAAGGACGCTCGGCGCACTCCAGGCGCAACTCGACCGCTTCGTCCCCTCGTACAACACCCAGCGGCCGCACCGCGCGCTCGGACGGTCGACTCCGCAGGAAGTCTTCGACAGCAAGATCAAAGCGTCGCCCCACGCGCCGGCGCTGCCGCCGGCACACCTCCGGGTCCGCCACGACATGGTCGACGGCCACGGCAAGATCACCCTGCGGTACCGCTCGCGGCTCCACCACATCGGGCTCGGCAGACGCCACAACGGCCATCGGGTCGTGGTCCTGGTCGCCGATCGCGATGTCCGTGTGCTCACCGAGCAGGGCGAACTGCTCCGGCACCTGACCCTCGACCCGCGACGTGATTACCAGCGGCAGTCGGCGTGAGCGGGGTGTCTACGATGTCTTGAGACATCCGTCTCCGATGTCTCGACACATCACACTGTGCCGACGGCGGGACTCGAACCCGCACTCGCTTGCGCGAACCGCCTCCTGAAGACGGCGCCTCAACCAGTTGGGCTACGTCGGCGCGATGCCCATTCTAGGTTGACGGTCACAAACCCCGCCGTCAAAACCCCACCGCGAGCGTCGGCTTCGTCCGCGAAACGCCCGCCCGCAGCGCGCCGCCATCCTGACCGATCGCGATCGCGCTCGGGCGGGCGAAGTGCGACGAGAAGAAGGTCTCCTCGCGCACATCCAACACGTGGCCCATCGCGTCCAGTTCCCCGATCGCCGCCCGGCCCACGCGCGCGTCGACCTGCGTCGTCCCGCCCTCGCAGTGCACACGCGGGCGGTTCACCCCTGCTTGGGGCCCGTCCCCGTCGTCGACCAGTCGAACCACGCACTGCGCGACCGCGCTCATGATCTTGCGTCCCCCTGGTGCCCCGAGCACGAAGGCCGGCCTCCCGTCGCGCTCGATCACCATTGGCGCCATCGCCCACAGGATCCGCTTTCCCGGGGCGATCGAGTTGATCCCGCCCGGCCGCGGGTCGAACCACGTCATGACGTCGGCGAGCACGATCCCCGTGCCCTTCGCCACGACGCCCGACCCGAAACCCTGGCCGAGCGTGGACGTGAGGGACACTGCCGTCCGGTCCCGATCGACCACATTCACATGCGTCGTGTGATCGCCGGTGGCGGCCGCGCGCACCGCCGCCCCTCGGGCCAGCGCCGCCGGTCCCGCGTGCGGATCGGCGCGCCCGGGGTCGATCGATCGCCTCCGCTCTTCCGCGAATTCCTTCGAGGCGAGCGCTTCGAAGGGCTCGTCGCCCGCGAATGCCGGGTCGGCCAAGAGCGCGAAACGATCAACGAACGCTCGCCGCTGCGCCTCCGCGATCAAGTGCAGGCGAGCCGCGCCCGACAGGGCGCGCAGGTCGAACCCTTCGAGCAGGTTCAGCGCCTCGACGACCGTGATGGCCCCCGAAGGGCCGGGGGTCGTGAGGATGCGATGCCCTCGGTAACTCGCCTCCAGCACCGGAAGCTCGCGCGCTTGGTAGTCGCCCATCTCCTCCAGCGTGATCGAGCCGCCGTGGTCTTCCATGTCGGCCGCGATCGCAGCGGCGATGGGCCCGCGGTAAAAGCCGTCCGCGCCGCCGGCCGCGATCGCGCGCAGAGTCGCCGCGAGGTCGGTCTGGACGAGCCGGTCCGCAGGCTCGAACCCCGTGGTCGGGCGAAGCGGCGCTCCGCTCGGTCGGTAGAAGATCCGCCGGGAGTCCGCGAACGGCCACAATCGGTCGGCGTACGTGCCGATCGCGAGGGCGGTGTACCAGTCGACCTCGAAGCCCTCCTCGGCCAGCGCGATGGCCGGCCGCATAACCGTCGCGCGGTCCATGGTGCCGTGCCGCTCGAGCGCCAGGCACAGACAGGCCACCATGCCCGGGACACCGACCGCGCGGTAGCCAACGTTGCTCGCGTTTTCCTTCGTCGCCGGCCAGCCGTACATGCCGCTGCGCTCGTCGCCGGGGAGCACTTCGTACATGTCCTCGCGCGCCGACTGGGGTGCGGTCGCGCTGCCGTCGATGACGGTCGCATGGCCGTCGGCCCGGCGGATGACCATCGCGGCGACGCCTCCAACGCCGCTCGTGAACGGCTCTGCGACGCCCACGGCGAACGCCGCCGCGACCGCCGCGTCGACCGCGTTGCCGCCCGCCTTCAGCATCTCGACCCCAGCTTCCGCCGCCAGCGGGTTGTCGGCCGTCACCATCACTTGGTCGGCGGTGGCCTCGCTCTTCTCGACGCGCCACTCGCTGCGCGTTCCGGCGGATGCATCGGCCACGCGGCGAGAATACGAGACACTCGGTAGCATCGCTCGGTGGCCCGGGACGCCGTCAGGAGCGTGTGGATCTCCGTCGACATGGAGGGTGTCGGCGGCGTCGCGGCGTACAGCCAGGTGATGATGCAGGGCGTCGAGTACGAGCGCGCTCGTACCTGGATGACGCAAGAGGTCAACGCGTGCATCGAAGGCGCGGCCGCCGCGGGCGCCGACCGCTTCTGCGTGAACGACTCTCACGGAACTATGCACAACCTCTTCGCCGACGAGGTCGATCCGCGCGCGGAGCTCCTCGCCGGCACCGCGAAGCCGTGGTACATGGGCCAGGGCATCGACGGCGGGTACGACACGTGCTTCTTCGTCGGATATCACGGCCGCGCCGGCCACCCGAGGGCGGTGCTGGACCACACCTACGCCAGCCGCGCCGTGTACGAGTGCCGCCTGAACGGCGTCCCGGTGGGTGAGACGACCCTCAACGCGCAGCTTGCCGGTTACTTCGGTGCGACGGTGTCGCTCGTCTCAGGGGACGGAGCGACGTGTAGGGAGGGCCGTGCGCTTGTCCCGGAGATCGTCGCCGTGAAGACAAAGGAGGCCACCGGCCGGTTCTCGGCGCGCATGCTCCACCCGAAGGTCGTCCAGGAGCAGCTTCGTGCGGGGGCCGCGCGCGCCATCACGGTGGCGGCACGGCTGCGGCCCCTCGCGCCGCGCGGCCGCAGCACCATCGAGCTGCACTTCCTGACGTCGGCCATGGCCGACATGGCCGAGCTGGTCCCCGGCAGCAGGCGCTCCGGGCCTCGCGCGGTCAGCTACGCGGCGCGCGACTACCTCGAGGTGTACAAGGCGCTGCTGGCGATGGTCCGGCTCGCGCCCTCGGCCGTGCCGCCGGAACAATAGGTGGCTCGTACCGCCGAGGTCGTGATCATCGGCGGCGGCGTCATAGGTGCGTCGATCGCGTATCACCTCGCCGCGCGCGGTCACACCGACGTCCTCGTGCTGGAGCGCGACACCCTCGGCTCCGGCTCCACCAGCAAGAACGCCGGCGGCATCCGCCTGCAGTTCTCGACGGAGATCAACGTTCGACTGTCGCAGCGCTCGCTGCCGCGGTTCCTGGCGTTCCGCGAGGAGATGGGCACCGACCCGCAGTTCCATCAGTCGGGCTACCTCTTCCTCATCACGGCCGACCGCGACGTCGACCCGTTCACGCGCTCGCTCGAGCTGTGGCAGCGGCTCGACGTGCCGGCGCGTCGCCTCGATGAACGTGGAGTCCGCGAGCTATTCCCCGAACTGGTGGCGAACGATGTTCTGTTCGCGACGTTCTGCGCCCTCGACGGCCACGCTGATCCCACGAGCATCCTGAACGGGTACGTCGCCCGCGCTCGGGAGAAGGGCGTCGAGTTCCGGGAGCACCAGGCAGCGACAGCGATCGATGTCGAGCGAGGGCGGGTCACCGCGGTGCGTGCGGGCGGCGAGCGCATCGGCTGCGACACGGTCGTGGATGCAGCGGGGCCGTGGTCCGCAGAGGTCGCAAGGCTCGCAGGGGTGGACGTGCCGGTGCGGCCGTTGCGGCGCCACATCTTCATCACGGAGCCGGTACCAGGTCTCGACCGGGAGTTCCCGCTGACTATCGACTTCGCCAACGGCCTCTACATGCACCGGGAGAGCGGAGGGGTCCTCCTGGGGATGGCTGATCCGTCGGACAGTCCCGGGTTCGTCCAGACGGTCAACGCTGACTTCCTGCCCACGGTCGTGGAGCGTGCGCTCGCCCGACTGCCGATCCTCGAGCGGACCACCATCCGGACCGGATGGGCGGGGCTGTACGAAGACACACCCGACAAGCACCCGATCATCGGAGAGGTCGCTGAGGTCAGCGGGTTTGTGTGCGCGACCGGCTTCTCGGGCCACGGCCTGATGCACGCGCCGGCGGCGGGGGAGATCGTGGCCGAGCTTGTCGTCGGCGGGAGGCCGGCGTTGGACGTGTCGTCGCTGCGGCTCGAGCGGTTCCGGACCGGAGCGCTCGTCACGGAGCACAACGTCGTCTGACGGCGCTTTTTGTACTTCTCGCCCTCGACCTGGCGCTCATCGGGATGGCGGCGCTATTACTCATGTCCGTCATCGCCCGCGGTGGCCGCGGCGGCCGGCATCTCGCGCTGGCAGCTCTGCTCATCGCGCTCGCCATCGCCCTTTGGTACACGTCGATACGTACGCCCCTCGCGATCCCGTGAGTCGGTGAGGCGCAGGGACACAGCGCCGCACGCGGCCGGCACCATGCGGGGCGCGCCGGACCGAGTTCTACGCGATGATCGACGCTCCTGATGGGCGCGCGCTTCGAACGCTCTTACCGATCGAAAAAATCGGCGCGGGGAAGATCGAGCGGACGGTGAGAGACATCGGAGTGGGAAGCGGCGATCCGCGCGGCTCGATGAAACGTCGCCGTCGCGTCGAGCGGGGTATTCGTGGTGGCGACCTCGATTATCTCAAGCGCATGCTCGATGCGTCGGCAGGACCGTAGGCACCCTCGAACTCGCCGTTCGACCTGGCGTGCGCCGGTCGACCGGCCCTCAAAGCCGCGACATGAGATACACCCGTGCCTCGAGCTTTCCGATCATGTGGTACACGTGCCAGAGGCGATCCGCGAGCATGATGTCGTACGCCGCCCGGCCGAACCGAGCCACGTATCGCTCGGGAGCGCGCAGCAACCGGGCGGCGCCAACGAGGTGGCGATCTGTCTCGGAGGCGTGTTCCTCTGACCATTCACCCCACTCCGCGCCGACGTCGATGCGGCGGTCCACGTGGAAGCCGGCCGCGGCGATCGCGTCGTCGATGCGCACCGGATCCGCGCTGGCGGGAATGACGCCCGACGTCTTCCAGAGCCACTCCGCCTCTCGCGTCTCGAGCCGATCCGTGGCCAGGCCGCTCTGGTACACGAGCGCCCGACCGCCCTTACGCAGGACCCTGCGGAGCTCCGCGTAGGCAGCGTCAAGGTCCGCGACGTGCACGAGGACGTCCCTGCACCAGACCAGATGGACGGTCCCGTCCGCCAGCGGGAGGGCGTTCGCGCTGGCGATCTCGAATCGCACGCGCCCTGCCAGCTCGGGGCGCGCATCCGTCGCTGAAGCCAGACGCTCGTTGGCCAGCTCGATGTGCCGAGGCACCGGATCGACTCCGGTGACGTCGAGCGCGAACCGCTCCGCGAGCGCGAGCGCGTGTTTTCCCTCACCGCATCCGACGTCGACGCAGCGGTCCCCGGCCGTCAGG
>JBHEML010000074.1:0-5943 GCA_046262615.1 Candidatus Limnocylindria bacterium
ATCCCGTTCCGTCAGGCGGAGGCGATCACGGTCGTGGCGACCGCGGTAGCCATCGTCTTCGCATACGGCTCGGCGCGCTGGCGCGGCGTCCTCGCGGCAGTGCTCCTCATCGGCCTTCTATGGACCGAGCAGTTCTGGTTGAGCCTCCCCGGACGCCAGCTCTTCTGTACCCAAGCCGGCACGAGTTGCGACGTTCTCGGATCTGCGCTGGCACAGCTGTGGCCGGCCTCGCTCGGCATCTTGGTGGGCATCGCCGGCCGCCGGATCGCGCGGCCGAAGGGGCGTGGCGTATCGGCCCTCGCGGTGGGCTTGGGGCTCGCCACCGTCGTGTCTTCGCTCGGAAGGCTGGCCTCGGTGCCGTTCGTCGGCTTCACTCCGGTCGGCGCGATCGCGGCCACCGCGATCGATTGGACGATCGGAGCCGCGTTTATCGGGGCGGTGATCATCGGGCTCGTCGTCGGGCTCTTCGGCCAGCGCCTAATGACCGATGTGAGCCTCATCGCGCTCTTCTATGTCGGCCCTTGGTTGCCGCAGCTGCGGTTGGCGCGGGATCGCTTCCCGCCGGGACGCCCATTTCTCCTCGAGCTCGACTGGCCATCGCTCACTCCGCCAGTGTTCGCGGTGACCGCGCTGCTGGCGATCGTCGTAGGGGTCCTCGTTCGACGACGCCCCGGCTCCGCTGGGAGCACTGGACTCGCGCGCCAGCCGACGCGCTAGCTAGCGCCGTCCGGCTGTCCGCGCCAGTTCGAGCGCTTCATGTGTCACAAAACTGACGCCTGGCGACACGCGGCACTCGGAGTATTGCACCGGAAGATCACGCATGGGCGCTGCGTCCATGGCGAGCCGCTGCCCCTGCCAGTCGTACGTGAGTATCCCCGTCGCTTGATCCGTGTAGCGGTCGAGGAACTGGCGCAGCGTGGGGAGTGACGGGTGCGCAGCGTCGCCCGGCTCCCAGACGGTGAGGCACAACCTCAGCTGTCCTCTTTCACCGGCGGTGCCTGGAACGAGGCAGCGCTCCTTGCCGCGTATGTCGCGCGTTGCTTCGACAGCGAGCTCGTCAGTGGCGCGGAAGCACTTGGGCAACTCGTGGCGCCTTTCCTGGAGCCGACTGTGGTAACGACACTCTACCGCCGCCTCACCCCTCTCCGGCTATCACCACTCTCCAGTACGAATGGCGCCGAGCGATGATCGCACCGGTACGCTCTTCTAAAGTGGCTGATGTCGCATTCTGGGGTTCCCAGTCGCCTCGACGACCGCGGCCGCGCCTCCTGCTCCTATTGGCCGGCGGATTACTGGCCGCGGCGTCTGCTTTCGTGATGTTGCCCACGCCCTGCGCCAACTTCTCGTTCCTCCTGTCCGCCGACGACAGCCGATCGACGCTCGGCAACGTGGTCCAGGCGTGCGCGGCGCTCGGTAGGCTTCCGCCCGAGACGACATACCTCCCGAGCGGCGTCCAACGCAGCAGCCTCACGATCGACCCACGGCCGCCCGCCGGCATTCCCCGTGGCGTGGCCCTCTCCTACATCTCCGCAGGCGAGGACGTCGCCTTTCTCGATGTTCGAAAGGGCTCCGCTACCGGCGCGGTGGATGGGCAGCCTGTAGACATCGGTGGCGCACAGGGGAGAGTGTCGACGCGCGCGCTTCCTGATGGAACACAGTTCCGCTCATACATTTGGACGCGGGACGGGATGGTCTTGGTGATGCGCGTTCACCTCATCCATGGCATCACGGAGGAGATGGCCGACCGAATGGCGGCATCGGTCCATTAGCGAAACAGCTTGATCGTTCCGCGACGATCGTCTGCGCGGTGAGGTGTCTTAACTCGGTTGGCCACGGCACCATCACTCTTCCGCTCATCCTTCGGGCATCTAGCGTTCCTCGAGCGGCTGCTGGAGGACGAGATCCAGCGGCGCGCGAAGAATCCCTCGCGCGACGGTGAGCGACCGACGTAGCTCGGCGTTGGCGAGGGCGCTCGACACGAAGATGCTCAGGAGAGGCGAACTTGCTCCTCCAGCCGCAAGGCGTAGCGCTGGTCGACGACCGCGAGGCTCACCCCTGGCACAGAGGCCAGAATGCGACGAAGATCGTTCGTGGCCCCATACAGATTTCGGATGGCCTTATCGCCTTCGCTCTCCGGCCACAGGAGATCGGCGAGCGCGTCCCGCGCGATGGCGGCTGGATAAGCGGCGACGAGAGCCACGAAGAAGCGCTCGAGGACGCGCCTGCCGGTCCGGCCACCGCGCCACACCTCTGTCCCGAGCCGCGCACCCCCAACGACGATCGTGCCGTCCCGCATCAGGGTCACGGCTGGCGGCGGTTCCGCCACATCGGTCGACGGCGGGGCGACCAGACTCTCCGCGTAATCGGCGAACTCCGGAGGAGCGTGCTCTCGCGCGGTCGCCACCAGCTCGGCGGACCACCAGTTCGAGGCGAGGCGAAAGCCCCGTTGAGATCCGAGTGCGCACGCGGCCGCCGCGCCACGCCTGGCGGACGCGATGCGGCCGGCGGCGGCGTCGGCACGCGCGCCCCAGAGCGTGATGGCGAAGGCGCCGAGATCGTCGCCGCGCGCCGCGTGCGTCCGCGCGAGACCGGTCAGCTCCCCGCGGGCCGCGGCCGGAGAGGCCCGTAATCCAAGCAGTGCATGCAGGACGCCCGTGGCCTCTCGGTACGCGAGCGGGATCGCTGCTGGAAAGACGCTTCGCAGTCTTGTTCGCGCCTCGGCCGTCCTGCCCGCTTTGACATCGAGCCATGCGAGCCTGATCTCCGCCCAGAGGGCGAGTTCTCGCATGGATACCGCGATCGCGTCGTCACGCACGCCTTCCAGCGACAAACGGGCGGCGTCCGCGCTTCCCTCGAGCTCCGCGGCGATCGCCAGGTTGAAGGCGGCGTAGAGCTCCGTCCGTTTTCGCGCGTGCGCATTGGCCTCGCGCAGCGCCTGTTCCAGTTTGAGCCGCCCGCCCTGAAGGTCGCCGATGCAGATCAGCGCGTAACCCATCGTGTTGTCCACGGTCGAGCGGACGTTGTCGTCGAGCTGATCCGCCTCGACGATAGCCAGCGCGAGGCCGTAGAGCGCCACGCTCTCGTGGGGCTCGCTGTGCGACAGCGCCTCGCCGAGATTGCGGAGCGCGAGGACCCTCGTCAGCGGCGTGAGCGCGTTGGGGGACCGGACGATCGTCCGCCGATACAGCGCGAGCGATTTGTCGCGCTCGCCGCGCGCCTCGGCGAGCAGCGCACGGAGGTGGAGCAGGTCCGCGCTGCCGGCCGCGGCGCGGCCGAGGAGACCTTCAGCCCAGGCGAGCACCGCATCCGCCGGTGCGAGCTCCGCTCTGGTGACGTACGAGCCGCCGAGATAGAACGCGATGCGGGCAGCGAGGACTCTTGCGCCGGGTCCCACCGCCGACTGCGCGCGAACGAGCCAACCGAGGCCCTCGGCGACGGCGTCGCGGAGCAACGCGCGGCGCCCCGCGGCAAGCGCGAGCCCCGCGTCGCTCTCGATGCGCCCACGAGCGATCGTGGCGAGGAGCGCGTCGATCTCGTGCCCGTAGCGCGAATCGGCGATGCGCGGTGCCGCCGCCGAGAGCGCTGCCGCTCGGCCCTGCCGCAGCGCCGACGCCGCCGAGATGATCCGGCGGTCGGCTTGGAGCCGCGCGAGCCAAGGCACGCTCACCGGACGTGACTTCAACGTGCGTCCAAGTCCGCGCCGCCTTCCACGCGACCCGTGGTCCAAGCAGGGTGGGGCTCCGAGACGCCCGCTGTGGCGAGGGTGACCGCGTCTCCCCGGGCGGCGGCCACCCTGAGCTTCGAGCGGATCGGTGTCAGTTGCGTGCGCAGCGTGTTCGGGGACATCCCGAGAGGCCGCGCGAGGCCAGCGCGGCCGGCGTCGACATGGTCCCGGTGCACCTGAAGGATTTCCGTCTCGCGCGGAGCGCGAACGAGAGGGTCCTTTCGCCGTGGCGCTCAGCCCCGTCAGGGCGCTCCACGCCGCCTCGAATGATTCCACCAGGCGCAGACACCTTCCACGCAGGAGCGCGCGTAGGCCTCCGCCGCCGGCACTTCGGAAGGCGCGCCGGCAGCCGCCGCTCGGCATCGGTCTGGGAGAGCGGAGCCAACGCGCGGTCGATCACGCGTCGCGACATCAGCGAAGTATCGCCGCCAACTCGTACGAGTTGGGCGCGGCTGAACTCGGTTTCTAGGACGGCCGCGACCTCCGACCATCGGAGGCATGTCATACGTCGGAGCCGTCCGGCTGATGCTCGTCGCATCGACGCTCGTCGCGTGCGGGAGCCTCTCCCGCACGCTCGCATCGCCCGGTCCCACGACCGATCCACTCAACTCTGGCGCCGGGCCGAGCATGTCCGCCGGCGTGGTGCCATGGATAGCCGACCCGCCCTCACTTCCGGCGACCTTCCCGCCAGGTCACTTCCGCACAGCTGCCCCAGCTCCGACGGGCATCCCAAGCTGTCTCGCTCCTGACCTTCGACTGGAGGCCGGGCCATTCCAGGGGGCCATGGGCGGAGTCGCTGGGGTGATGTACGTGGTCAACGATGGCGCTCCGGGTTGCCTGGTCCATGGCCCCTTCACCTTGGAATTCCTCGACGCACATGGCGCGGTCGCGCTGCAGGCGACAGCGTTCGACGTCGACCAAGGGCGCGACCAGTCGGACGAGTCACGGCCGGGGTGGGCTCGCGCGGGCCGCGTAGTGGTCCACTGGAATGGCTTCTGGTGCGAGCGCGCGCGTCCGCTCGTCGAGGCACGGGTGATCTATGACGGGCGGATCTTCACGGCGGCGTACGGGCCCTGGTCGGGCGGGTCCGCGTGCGGCACCGCTGCGGTCAGCGGGCAACTCGCCGTGACTCCCTTCGGTCCCGCGCCCACTCCGGCACCGACGCCCCAGCCGGCTGTGCTTCGAGCGCGGATCGAGGCGCCTGACCGTGCCCGAGCGGGCGAGACGCTCGCGTACCGAGTGACGCTCACGAACGTCTCCGCGGAGACCTTCTCGCTCGACCCGTGCCCCTTCTATGTCGAATGGCTCGGCGGTCGGCCGACCGCGACGGCTTCTCCGCCGCCGGGATACGACTTCGCCGCGAAGCCTTGGCACGGCGAGATCACGTATGCGGGTGTCGCGAAGGAGTCGTACAGCCTCAACTGCGGGCCGGTCGGTTCGATCGGTGCCGGCTCGTCGGTCACGTTCGAGATGCGGCTGCGCGTCCCGAGCGACGCGTCGGGCGCGGACACCCTGCGCTGGTCCCTCGGAAACCTGGCCGAGATCGCGGCGGCCCCGCTCGTGTTCGAAGCCAGATAGAGGTGCCGGTGAAGCTGGCGAGGCTTCCGTCAGCGCGCCGCTGCGGCCGTCGTGGATCGCGCCGGGTGAGCAGCCCGTTTGGCGGAGGGACGCACGGGCTGGACAGGAACGTTCCCTGACCCCAGAGGAGGCAAGGACCGCTTCGCGTAATTGAACAGGGGGGCGTGCCTGCCGAACTTGCGCCTTACTCGATCCACTTAGCGGTCACGGGCCTCTATCCGGCAGCCGATCGAACCAATCCGGCCAAGTCGCCGACGATCCGAACACGCCGACCTGGTCTGGCGGACGCGCCGGCTGCACGGTGAACGCGAAATGGCAATCAGGTGGTGGCCCGGTGCGGCCGCCCCGGCCGCAGCTCAGCCCGGAACCTTCGTACGCCACGACCCATACGAGCGTATCGGGATCCGTCACGAAGCTCTTGCCGCGGCCCAGAGCCAGCTCGAATTCCTTGTACAGGACGAGCTTCGCCTCGGCGCGCGTGATCCTCGCACCCTGACTCGTCTGGCTGGCGATGGTGTCCGCGACCGCCTCGGCCCGAGATACGATCGGGGCGACTGGCGGCGGCATCGGCCGATAGAACTGCAGCGTGCCCACGATCGACTCAACGAACGAGCCGATGGGAGTCGTGCCCGGGATCACCG
>JBHEML010000075.1:0-467 GCA_046262615.1 Candidatus Limnocylindria bacterium
ACGTAGGGCGCTCGGCCCCCCGCGCTTATCCCGACGACCACGTCGCCACCGCGAACGAGCGGCGCGATGTCGCGCGTGCCCGCGGCGGCGTCGTCCTCGGCACCTTCCACCGAGGTGCGGAGCGCGCGATCGCCGCCCGCGATGACGCCGTGGACGAGGTCGGGGTCCACGCCGAACGTCGGCGGCGCCTCGCTCGCGTCGAGCACGCCGAGCCTGCCGCTGGTGCCGGCGCCGACGTACCGCAGGCGGCCGCCGGCCGCGAGTGCGGACGCGATCGCATCCGTCGCGCGCTCGATCTCGGCGATCGCCGCTCTCACGGCGGCAGGCTACGTGGAGGACGCCGACGCGCCAGCGCTGGGTGCCTTCAGCCCGCCGGAGCGCGAGCGGTACCGCCGCAATTTCGAGTTCTTCTCCTTCTTCTCTCGGCACCCGGAAACCGGCCACGATCTGCAGGCGCGCCTCAAGGA
>JBHEML010000075.1:477-5873 GCA_046262615.1 Candidatus Limnocylindria bacterium
GGGCCGGAGTCCTTCACTCGGGCCACACCAGGCGCGCGGCGAGGCGCGCGGCGCCCATCGCGGGCTCTTCGCGCACCCGCTCCACCGGCGCGCGCGGCAGCATTCCCAGCAGCTCGATGCGTACCGCGTGCTCGAGGGCGGACACGTTCTCGAACATGCCGCCGGCGAGGTATAGCGGCCCCTCTACCAGGTCCAGGCCGAACGCGACGACGGTGGCGGCTCGCGCGAGGGCGTGCGCGCCCCGCCGGATCACGCTCATCGCCAGCGCGTCGTTCTCGCTCGCGGCGAGCGCCACGGCGCGCGCTCCGGCGAGGGTCGCGGGCGCTGGATGGGGAGCTCCGTAGAGCAGCGGGAGGACGTCCGCGAACTGGACGATCCCGAGCTCGGCCAGGAGGTTCTCGACGATCCGCGTCGGCGCACCGGTGCCGTCGACGGCGTGAGCCGCGGCGCGCAGTCCCTCGAGGCCTAGCCAGACGGCGGCGCCCTCGTCGCCGATGAGATAACCCCATCCTCCGGCGCGCTGCTCCTCGCCTTCCTCGTTGCGGCCGAACGCGATGGACCCGGTCCCCGCGATCACCACCACGCCGCACCCCGCACGATTTCCCGCATACAGCGCGGCGAGCGCGTCGTGCGTGACGCCGACCAGGACGCGCGGGCCGAGCAGCCGGCCGAGGATGGCGACGCCCCGGTCGCGGTCCGCCGGCCGGTCCCCGCCGGCGCAGGAGAGAACGACCGCGTCGGGCGCCCGTCCCGCCAGCGCCTCAGCCAGCGCTGCTCCGATCGCGCCCTCGGGGTCAGGGGAGGACAGCAGGTTGCCGCCGCCGCCCGCTCCGCGGCCGACGACGTCGCCCTCGCGCGTGACCGCGAAAGCGCGCGTCTTGCTCGCCCCGGCGTCGATCCCGACGACGACCTCAGCCGTCAGGGCTGTGAATCCTCTGCGGCGTCTCCTCGGAGCACTTGGGGAACGATGCGCCCGCGGATGCGATCGCAAGCGGGTCGCGCCGCCGCGTTCCCGACCCCGGTGGGTCCTTGCGACCTCACGGTTGGTGGACCGCACCCGCGCACACAGCGCGGCTTGCCCCCGTGCAGCGCGGCAGCGTGTTCGGTTCGCCGCGCATCCGGAACGCGGCAAGGACGGCGAACGCGACGGCCTCCCTGGACCCCGCCGGCACCCCGAGGTCGTCCGTGACGCGTACCGGGATAGGCGCGATCGCCGTGGCGAGGCGTTGCATGAGCGCGGCGTTCTGGACGCCACCACCTGCGACGACGAGGTCGCGCCACACGGTGCCGGACGGCGTGTTGCGGGCCAGATCGTCCGCGACGGTGCGTGCGACGAGCTCCGCGGCGGTCGCGAAAGCGTCGTCGCGCGATCCGCCGCATCGCTCGACCTCGGCGAGGAGCGCGCCGGCGTATGGAGCGCCGAAGTCCTCGCGTCCGGTGCTCTTCGGCGCCTCGCGGTGGAAGTAGGGATGCGCCAGCGCGGCCTCGAGCGCGCTCGGGACGACGCGGCCGCGCAGCGCCCCGCTGCCGCCGGTGTCGAAGCGCATACCCACGCGCTCCGCGATGAGGTCGCTCACCATGTTCGCTGGGCCAGTGTCGAACGCGCGCACGTCGTCGCGTTCGCCCGTCGGAAGAAGCGTCAGGTTTGCGATGCCGCCGAGGTTCAGCAGCACCCGAGGCGTGCCGTCCGCGAAGAGCAGGTGATCGGCGAACGGCACCAGCGGCGCGCCCTCGCCGCCCGCCGCGAGGTCGGCGCTGCGAAAGTCCGACACGACCGCGACGCCGGTCCTCACCGCGACGCGCGCCGCGTCGCCGAGCTGGAGCCCGACGTGCTGCGCGGGGACATGCGCGATGGTCTGCCCGTGGATGCCGATCACCTCGCCGGGCGGCTCGAGCGACGGAAGGAACGACGCCAGCGCGGCAGCGTACGCCTCGCCGAGGGCGGCGTTCAGCAGCGCGAGATCCGCCGCCGCAACCGGCTCGCCTGACGCGGCGGACAGCAGGTCGCGCCTCAGCGCGGCGTCGAAGTCACGATGCTCATGCACGACGAAGCGGACGCTGGCCCGTGGACGCGCGTCTTCGATGTCGACGGCGGCGAGCTCCATCCCGTCGATCGACGTACCCGACATCACACCGATCGCGCGCATCGCGTGGATTGTGACTGCGCTGCGCGGCGACGGTGCGCACCGCGCCGATCGTCGCGGCGCTGCGCGGCGACGGTGCCACGCGTCGAAGGTCGGGGCGCTCTTGGAGCGGCGGCGGGCACCGCGTCGATCGTCGCGGCGCTGCGCGGCGACGGTGCATCGTCTGGCCTTCCCAGACCCACGGTGCGCAACACATCGATCGTGGCCGCCTAACTGCCGGGAAGGATCGTGAGGCGGCGCCGCTAACCGGGGGCGCTCACCGCCTCGTGCACCGCGATCCGGAAGCGATACAGCGCATCGGCGTTGTCGCGGCCGAAATACACGCGATTCGTGAGCAGCACGACCGTCAGGTCCGTCGCGGGGTCGATCCACAGTGAGGTGCCGGTGAACCCGGTGTGCCCGTACGCATCCTCGCCGAAGTAGCGCCCGCACATCGCGTCTCGCGGAGCGCGCAGGGCCAGGCCGAGCCCGCGCCGGACGTTGTCGCCGCGCGCGTGCTCGCCGCGGGCGAGCGATGCCAGGTCGTTGCCGATGACCGCGCCGTCTCGGAACACACGCGCCAGCGCCGCGACGTCGGCCGCGGTCCCGAAGAGTCCGGCGTGCCCCGCGATCCCTCCCATCGCGAACGCGTTCTCGTCGTGCACCTCGCCGCGGAGCCGGCGAGCGCGCCACTCGGTGTCCGCCTCGGTCGCCGCGCATCGTTCCCGCTCGCGCGGCCCGTACGCGCAGGTCTGAGCTTCGACCGCGCCGATCACCCGCTCGTGGGCGAGCTCCGCGAACGCCGCGTCGCCGACCGTCGCCAGGCCGGCGGTGAGCATGATGTAACCGAGATCGCTGTACGCGAAGGTCCCAAGGTCGCCGCCGAGCGGCTCGTGCGCCGCCAGCCACACGATCTCGTCGAGCGACCGGCCCTCGTTCCAGAGCGGCCGCCACCATGCGAGCCCGGCGGTGTGTGTCAGGACGTGGCGCAGCGTGATTTCGTCCTTGCGGCCGCCGCGGAAGTCGGGGACGAGCTCGCGCAGCGGCGTGTCGAGGGTGAGAGCGCGCTCGCGCACGGACGAGAGCGCCAGGGCGGTGGTGGCAAGCTTCGTCAGCGACGCGAGGTCGAACCACGAATCGGGCGTGCACGCCGCGTCCGGGCCGGCGCGCTCATCGGGGCACAGCGAGCCTGCGGCGTACGTGGAGGCGGCCCCGGCGCGCTCGACGCGCAGCACGCACGCCGTCGCGAGCGAGCCGATGGCGGCGTCGATGATCGGGCGCGCGCGCGCCAGTGGACCGTCGTCGGGCGCGGACATCAGAAGTCGTTCATCCCGGCACCGAGAGCGTAGGCGCCCGGTATCGCGACGGGCAGCCGGCCCGCCGGCCTGCGCATGCCGGCGAGCACCTCGCACGCGGCGCGCACGCTCGGCTCGCGCCCGGTGTACGCGCACACGTAGGCGGCGACGTTCGGCGTGGCGAGGATGTCGTACGGAGAGCGCAGCGAGACGACGACGGTCGGGCGAACAGTTCGGAGCGCGTTCACGAGCGTCGCCTGTTCCGGATTGACGTTCGCGTCGGCCGTGCCCACGACGACGACATCGGCGTCGCGGGCCGCCGCCACAGCTCCCGCGATCTCCGAAGAGTTTGGCCGCAGGGTGATGGGGCGCGCGGCGACGTCCGGGCGGACCGCGGCGAGGGCCGCGCCAAGCGTCGGCTGGTCCTCGATGACGGCGATGTCGGGGTCGGGCGGAGCCAGCGCGAGCACGCGGCCACGGAGCGGCAGCACGGCCGCGTTGCGCAGCAGCGTGATGCTGCCGCGGGCGAGCTCGAGCGCCGCGGCGCGGTCGTCGGCCACGCCCGGGTTGCCCGCCGGCGCCGCGCCATCCAGGATGCCGAAGCGCGACTTCGCCTCCAGCAACCGCGTGACCGACGCGTTCAGCCGCGCGACCGGCAGCGTCCCGTCCGCCGCCGCGTCGGCGAGACGGCGGTGGCCCTCGGCCTGCGCCGACTCGTCGAATCGGAAGAGCAGGTAGTCGGCGCCGGCGATCACTGCGCGCACGCCCGACTCCGCCTCGGTCGCGGTCCTGCGAAGCGCCGCCATCTCCAGGTCGTCCGTGACGGTGATGCCGCGGAAGCCGAGCGTTTGCCGGAGCAGACCGGTCATGACCGCGGGCGACAGGGTCACGGGAAGGTCCGGTGTCGGGTCGAGCGCGGGGATGCGGATGTGCGCGCTCATGATGGCGGGGACGTCCGCGGCGATCGCAGCCTGGAACGGGACGAGCTCGACGGCGCGGAGCTCCGCGAGGTCGGCGGCGATCTCGGGCAGCCCGGTGTGCGAATCGACCGTCGTGGAGCCGTGACCCGGGAAATGCTTGGCGCAGCACAGGAAGGCGTTCTCGGCGTACGCGCTCACGGCCACGCGCACGAGGTCCGCGACGCGCGCGGGATCCGACCCGAACGAGCGGTTCTGGATGACCGGGTTGCGCGGCTCGTCGTTCACGTCGGCGACGGGCGCGAGGTTCCAGTTCACGCCGATCGCGCGCAGATCGCGCACCGTGATCGCGACCGCGCGCCGCACGCCTGCCGCGGGGTCCGGGGTCGCGGCGAGCGCCATCTGTCCCGGGAGGACCGTCGCGCCGCGTCCGATCCGCACGACCGCGCCTCCCTCTTGGTCGATCGACACAAAGAGGGGCACCGTTCCCGCCTCGCGCGCGACCCGCTGGAGGTCGACCACCAGCCGCCTCACGCTCGCGGCGTCGTCGAAGTTCTCCTTGAAGAGGATGACCCCGCCGACGCGGCGATCGCGGATCATCGCCTCGATCGCGGGCGTGATCACGCGGCCGTGGAAGGCGACGCTCATGAGCTGACCGACCTTCGCGCCAACGCTCATGCCGGAGAGCAGATCGCGGACGAGCGGGCTCGCGCTGGGCGGTGCAGATGGCGGGGGCGCGGCGAGCGGCGCGCACGCGGCAGCCACCGCGGCACCGGCCGCTCCGGCCAGGAACGCGCGACGCCTCATCCGAGCTTGACGGGGAGGGTGCCCCTCGGGGGCGCGTCACCGGCCAGGACGGCGGCCAGCGCGTTCATCGACGCGGGGACGTCGCCGTACGTCAGCAGCGCGGGCCGATCGGGAGCGATCGTCGCGTCGTAGGGCGAGCGCAGCGCGCACAGGATCCCGCCGCCGGCGACGAGGGAGCGGACGCGCGATGCCTGCGCCTCGTCGACGTACGCGCCACTGGAGCAGACGGCCAGCGGCCCTTCTCCGTCCGGAGC
>JBHEML010000076.1:0-274 GCA_046262615.1 Candidatus Limnocylindria bacterium
CGCCCGGACAGGGGAAGCGCTCGCGCTGCTCGAAGGCGGTCCCCTGACCGCTCTTCGGACGGGCGCAGCGGGCGGCCTGGCGGCGCAGCTCCTATCCCGGACCGAGGCCCGCGTCGGCGCGCTGTTCGGTGGGGGCGTGCAGGCTCGGGAGCAGCTGAGGGCGCTGGTCGCCGTGCGGCGCATCGAACACGTCCGCGTGGTGACTCGAGACCCGGGACACGCGGATGCCCTCATCCGCTGGGCCGCCGACGAGGCCGACTTGACCGGGGTGCAG
>JBHEML010000076.1:284-5711 GCA_046262615.1 Candidatus Limnocylindria bacterium
GGGTGCAGGTGGAGGCCGCATCAGCTGAAGATGCCGTCGCCGGTGCCGACGTCGTGGTCACCGCGACGACAAGCCGCGTTCCGGTCTTCGAGGGACGCGGGCTCTCCCCGGGCGCGCATGTGACCGCCGTGGGCGCATTCACCCCCGATACGCGGGAGCTGGACGCCGAGACGATGCGCGCCACGGTCTTCGTCGACCATCGCGCGAGCGCGCTCGCGGAGGCCGGCGAGCTGCGCGACGTTGACCCCACCCGCCTTTGGGAGATCGGCGACGTGGCCGCGGGCCGGGTCCCCGGACGCAGCCGCCCGGACGAGCGCACGGTCTTCAAGAGCGTGGGGAACGCGATCCAGGACCTGGTCGTCGCGGCACGGGTCTACGAGGTGGCCCGCGCACTGGGCCTCGGTGAGGACATCGCCTTTCCCTGACACACGTTGTCGTGCTCTACGCCGAGGCAGTTCGTTCGGAGCCGTCCGCAGGCCCGCCGGGTATTGAGCGCTATGAACTCCGCTGCGCCAGGGCCGCCTTTCGCACTGGCAGTCCGCGGGCACGGCGCGTCGCGGCGAACGAGCCGAAGGCGATGAGCGCGAACCCGACCCCGATCCCGACCGTGAAGGGCTCGTGCAGGAGCACGACGCCGAGCGCGAGAGCGACTGCCGGGTTGAAGTACGTGATGATCGTCGCGCGGATGGGTCCGACCTCGCCGATGAGCGCGAAGAAGAGCAGGAACGCGATGGCCGTGCACACGACAGCGAGGATCCCGACCGACGCCATCACCTGCGGCGACGGCGCTCGCGCGGGGAACTGCGCCAAAGCGAGCGGCGCGTACGCGATCGCGGTGACGATAAGAGAGGCGGCGACGACCCCGACGCTCGGCACGTGCTGGAGGCGCCGGCTGATGATCATCGGACCGACCGCGTAACCGACCACCACGACCGCGACCTCGCCGACGGCGAGGAGATCGTCGGACGCGACGTCGAGCCCGACGACGAGGGCGACGCCCACGAAGCCCACCACCAGGCCCCCAACGCGGCGCAGATCGGGCCGGTCGTCGCCGCCGACGACCCATACGAGTAGCGCCCCGACGAGCGGCACACCGGCGATGAGGAGGCCCGCGAGCGAGCTCGTTAGCCGACGTTCGGCATCGGCCAGGAGGATCCACGGCAACGCGACCTCGACCAGCGTGTACGCCAGCACCCAGCCCCACCGCGGCAGGAGCGGCCGGACATCGCCCCTCGCGAGCGCGAGCGGAACGAGGATTGCCCCCGCGATCGTCGTGCGGAAAAACACGAGGGTCGCGGGCGTGAGCTCGGCGACGGCGATCTTTATCAGCAGGTACGGGATGCCCCAGATGACCGCCATCGCCGCGAAGAGAAGCCAGCCGCGGCGCGTCACGAGTCCGATCGTCGCAGACCGCGGGACCGCCCGAAAGGGGCGGGAGTGATAACTCCAATGCACACTTCGACCGCCATGGCCGAACTGATCGAGCGCATGTTCGAGCGCGACCGCGATCTGCCTCGGATCATCGAGCACGTTGCGCGCTCCAGGGCGTCGTCGGACCCGCACGCTTTCCTGCATCCGGGTGGCCTGCAATGGCTGCTTCGAAAGTTGGGAGGCGCTGCATTCGCCCTACGCCAGTGGTTCGACGGCGACACCTTGGCGGGAGCGCTGATTGCGGACTCCGGCTACGTCATCGTTCTCGCCGGCTCGGCCGACCTGGACCGCTACCTATGGCTCCTGCGCCTAGGTGAGGCGGATGCTCGCTCGGGGGGCGCTGCCCCCATCGAGGTGTCCGTGTGGGACGACGATCGCGAGCTGCTCAGCGTTCTGCGGTCGCTGGGCTATGAGCCAAATGGAACGTACGCGCATGAGCTCGTGCACGAGCTCCCCGCAGTCCCTCCCGAACCGACGTTGCCCCTTGGATTCTCCATACGCCGGTTCGAACCAGGCATGGACGACGCGTTCATCGAGATGCACCGGTCCGCGTGGTCGACGTGGCGGCCCTCTTCGTACCGCGCAGAGATGCATGCAGCCGTGACGAGGATGCCGGGCTTCGACCGAGGCCTCGTCCCGATCATCGCCGCACCCGATCGCACGCTCGCTGCTTACTGCCTCGCGTGGTTCGACCCTGTGACACGTTGGGTCGAGATCGAGCCTCTCGCAACGCGCCCGGAGTTCCGGCGCCTCGGCCTCGGGCACGCGATCGTGCGCGAAGTGCTACGGCGCAGCGCGCTGCGGGACGCGTCGTCAGTGATGGTGTGGGGTGTCGGCACGAACCCCGAGGCTGTTCGCCTCTACGAGTCCGCCGGCTTCCGCCGTCGGCGCGTTCTGCGCGAGTACCGACGCGAGCCGGAGGGGTCTCGAGCCTGAACGCAGATGGAGCCGTATGGGCACCGTCGCGTCGAAGGCTCGAACCCCCCAATAGAGCGGCTTGCTACTGGCGCTACTTGCCGTCGGTGAGTCCGATCACGTTGCCGTCGATGTCGCTGAACAGCGCGATGGTCGTCGTCGGCCCGACCTTCGTCGCCGGGAACACGACCTTGCCGCCTGCCCTCGCTGCCTTCTGAACAGTGGCACCAACGTCATCGACGACGACGTAGAAGGTGACGAAGGGCGTCGGCCCTCGGAGTGGTCCGATGCCGCCTCCGATGCCCTTGCCGCTCGCGTCGGTGTCGACGAACGTGTAGTTGTTCTCGGACATGAAGTTCATCTTCCAGCCGAGGACCTCTGTGTAGAACGCACGCGCCCTCGCGGGGTCGGCGCTGTTGATCTCGAAGTTCATCACGGGATGGCCCATCGAATCTCCCCTTTTCTTGTGTGATCGCGTTACGCGGCCGCCTCCCTCCCCTCGGCGACGGCGATGAGCCGCGGCAGGAAGTAGTCCCAGCCTTCGGTATGGCTCGCAAGCTCGCTCGCGGCCAAACCGCGGTGCACGAGCCGAAGCCGCGTACCGCTGCCCTGCCGCTCGAGGTCGATCTCCACGGTCGATCCCCCGGGCCTCACAAGCGCATCGGGTGCCTCCCAGCCCCAGGTGAACACCACCCTGCGGTTTGGGATGACCTCGACGTACCGGCCGCTCACGGCGGACTCCTTGAACGCCACGCGGAAGACGCCGCCGACGCGTGGATCCAGCTCGGCGGCGCGTCCCTTCCAGCGGATGTATTCAACGGGGTCCGTGAGAAGCCGGTAAACGGTCTCCGGCGAGGCCGCGATATCGATCACGCGCTCAATGACGCCGACGTCTGTCTTCACTCGTCCCCCTCTCCGATTCGGCCCGCTCGGCCGCGGCCTTCAGCCCCGCGAGCTCGGTGTCCCAGAAGGCCACCAGATACGCGCGCAGTCCATGGACCGCTTCGCGTCGTGCGCGGTAGATGCTCCGCCGGCCCTCGCGCCGCAGCGTGACCAGCCCGGCCTGCTCGAGGACCCGCAGGTGCTGCGAGATCGCGGGGCGCGAGACATCGAAGTGCGACGCGATGTCGCCGACCGAGCGCTCCTCGCGCCACACGAGCCGCAGGATGTCCCGCCGGCGCGGCTCCGCGATCGCCTTGAGGGCCTCGTCCATGGAGACTTAGGTTAGCGTAGACTTACCAATCTCGTGAGCGGCGGCGCCCACACCGTCACCCGCGCGACCGCTCGACCTCCTCGAGGAAACGGAGAACGAGCCGCTCGAATCGCTCGGGCTCCTCGAGCTGGATCATGTGCGCCACGCCCTGAAGCTCGACGAGCCGCGCCCCGCTGATGGACGCGGCGAGGTGCCGCCCGGCGACCACTCCCCGGGCCTCGTCGGCGCCGCCGACGATGACCAGCGTCGGCACGCGCACCTCCTTGAGCCGCTGCGCGGCCGGCGGCGCGAGCGCCCGGGGCTTCGCCTCGATCTTCTCCGCGCGATAGTTCATGAGGATCCAGTCGTACACGGTGCGACGGACATCGGAATCGACGCGCGTGGGAGGTTGGCCCCACCCGTCGACCCAGACCTTCGTCTCGAGCTCCGCCAGATCGGCCCACTCCTTCGCTTCCCAGAGGCGCTCCATCTCATCGAAGGGCGGCGCCGAGGCCCCCTCGGGCAGCTCTGCCGAGTACCCACCGACGCCGCTCGCGACGCTGACGAGCGCATCGGCGCGAGCGGGATATTCGAGGACGAAGTCGAGCGCGATCATTCCGCCGCGCGACTGGCCGGCGACGGACGCGGAGCGGGCGCCGACGTGGTCGAGCACCGCCGCCGCGTCGGCCCGGTCCGAGAATTCGACGTCCTCGGTCTCCGTGCGCCCGAATCCGCGCGAATCGAACCGGATCACCCGGTAGCGCCGCGCGAAGGCGGGTACCTGCGCATCCCACATGCGGAGGCTCCCGAGCCCGCCGTGGATCAGCAGGAGCGGATGGCCGGACCCCTCGACCTCGTAATAAAGCCTCGCGCCGTTCGTCTCGACGAAGCCGCTCTCGCGGACCGTGACTCGATCGTTGCCCGGCGAAGGGTCGGGGACTCGAGGCGTCATTCGATCGTGCCTCCGGTGAAGGGGATCAATCGCGCGCTCGCAGCGCGGCCTCGATCTCGTCGAGATGTTCGCGGCGGTGCTCGCCGCGACCGGCGTAGATCGGGCTGTCGGGGTCGCGTGGCCAAAGCCGGTCCAGTGGCAGCTCCGCCACGCGCGCGTCCGTCTGCTCGGCGATCCGCAGGGCCAGCCGAGCCGCCTCCCTCGGAGCGATCGCGTGGATCAGCGGACGGGTGGCGTCGTTGAGCCAGTCGCCCTCGGGCTCGGCGTCCGACGGCACCCACGGTTCGCCGCCATCGATCTTGTCCGCGAGGACCAGCAGGCGGACGTCCCAGAACGCGATGTGACCGAACACGCCGGCGACGGTCCAATGCTCGTTCACCGGAGCGCTGAGCGCGTGGTCATCCAGCCTTCCGATGAGCGCGCGCAGACGCTCGCGCTCGCGCGTGTTCGCGTCGATATACGAGCGATCGTCAGCCATCGTTCGTACCTCGCCTTCTGCCCGGCACGCCGGTGGTCCTCCCTGCGAGAGCCTCCGCGAAGAGGACCCCCGGACCAGGTCCTCCTCGATCATCGATTCTGCGCTCGGATCGGGACGCTGACCCACCGCCTCCGCTCCCTGCTGGGGCCCGCGGCACCGCGGACGAACGGCGCGGTCACCAGGAGCCCTACGGCTGCGACGATGAAACCGTACAGACCGCGATCACGTCGAGCCGAGCCCGCGCGCTCTTCGGGCGCGCGTCTCCTCTTCGGAGAGGCCCGTCCGATCGAGCTCAGCGCCCGGCACCGGGCCAGACCCACTGCGTGATCTCGGGCGCGTCCTCGCCGTGCTCGCGCGTGTACGCCCGGCACGCGAGCCGCCGGTCCTGCATCGATTGCCGGACGTGCCCCGCGCGCTCGCGCAGGCCCGGCACGCGATCGATGACGTCCACCACCAGGT
>JBHEML010000077.1:0-5574 GCA_046262615.1 Candidatus Limnocylindria bacterium
CGGCAGGCCGATCCAGAAGACGCCGAACAGCGTGGCGGCGATGCCCCACGCCAGGTTGTCGAGCCGCGAGCGCGTGAGGGCGAGGACGAAGACCAGCGGAAAGGACGCCACCAGCGCGATCAGGACGTCCGAGCGCTCCTCGTAGAGGGCGAGCAGCACGATCGCCGCGATCGAGAGGTACGACTCGTGTGCGGGCGCAGGCCCTATGCGGACCGCAGTGTCCGCCTCGCGCACGAACGGCGCCGCCGCGTCGGCGTCCGAGTACACCGCGATCGTGCGATGCCCGAGGCGCTTGGCGGTCCTGAAGATCCGCCGGGCGATCTCGCCGCGGTTCGCGACGAGGACCGCCCTCACGGCTGCCAGCGGGGTGCGCGCTTCTCGAGGAACGCGCGCATCCCTTCTTGACCCTCCACGCTCACGCGGGCGTCGGCGATCCGCTCGATGGTGAGCTCGCGCACCTCCTCGGGTCTGCGCCCGGTGACGTCGCGCACCAGCCTTTTCGCCTCGCGCACCGCGGCCGGACCGCACGCCAGGACGGCTGCGACGAATTCCTCGACCTCGGCATCCAGGCCCTCGCCGTGCTCCACGCTCGTCACGAGGCCGACCTCGAACGCGCGATGCGCGTCGAAGCGGATGCCCGTCACGAAGGCGGCCGTCGCGAACGCGGGGCCGAGCTTCCGAACAACGTATGGCGACACGACCGAAGGGAGGATGCCGAGCCGAGTCTCGGTGAACGCGAACGTCGCGTTCTCCGACGCCACGGCGATGTCGGCCATCGCGACGAGTCCCGCACCGCCGCCGATCGCGGCGCCCTGCACCCGCACGATGAGCGGCATCGGGAGCTCGTCGAGCGCCGCGTACATCATCGCGAGCGCGCGGGAATCAGCCAGGTTCTGCTCCCGGGAAGCCTCGACCGTCGAGCGCATCCACCGCAGGTCCGCGCCCGCGCTGAAGGTCTCGCCTTCGCTCGCGAGGACCACGGCGCGGGCATCGCGCGGCACGTCGCCGGCGCGCGCCGTGAGTTCGGCGATCAGCTCCGCGTCGAACGCGTTGCGCACCTCGGGGCGCGAGATCGTGATGCGCGCGACGCCGCGCGCGTCGTGCTCGAGGCGGACCGGTGGAGGCACCCGAGGACGATAGCGAGTCCTCGGCGGCATCGGAGCGACGGGGCGGTCGCGATGGATGGACACGGGTCGCCCGACGGAGCGCCGCCGGTCGCGCTGGCAGCGACTGCGGTCGCGGTCCATGCCGTCGAGAGCCCGCGAGCTCTCGCGGCGGGCTGTACCCTCGAACGCGGTGATATCGCTGCGCGTGCTCGGCGCGCTCGTCCTCGCGGCGGCGCTCGCGGCGTGCGAGCCGCTTGCCAGTCCGCCCCTCGCGGCGCCGACCGCGCCGGGGGTCACGCAGGCGCCAGCCGCGCCGGGGCCGGTCCCGGCGGGTGCCGGGCTCGACACAGCTGTCCGCGACGTCGCGAAGCGCGTCAAGCCGGCGGTGGTGCAGATCACGAATCAGCAGGTGCAGATCGATCAGTTCAATCAGCCGCAGTCGGTCCCCGCCGGCGTCGGCTCCGGCGTCATCTACGACTCGGCCGGCCACATCCTGACGAACGCGCACGTCGTCAGCGGCGCGCAGAACCTCCAGGTCTCATTGACCGACGGCCGTTCGTTCGCGGCGAAGCTCGCGGGAGCGGACCCGCTTACGGATCTAGCCGTCGTGAAGATCGACGCCCCCGACCTCCCGGTCGCGCAGCTGGGAGACTCGGGCGACCTTCAGGTCGGCGACTGGGTCGTCGCGATCGGGAACGCGCTCGCGCTGTCGGGGGGCCCGACGGTCAGCGTCGGCGTCGTCGGAGCGCTCGGGCGCACGGTGCAGGAGCCTTCGGACACCGGCGGCGCCGGGCCGTTCCTCTTCGACGTGATCCAGACCGACGCCGCGATCAACCCCGGCAACTCCGGCGGTCCTCTGTGCGACCTTCAAGGCCGCGTGATCGGCATCAACACCCTGGTCGCGGGGCAGGCGGAGCCGGGCGTACAGGCGCAGGGGATCGGTTTCGCGATCGCGATCGCTCGCGCGAGGCCGATAGCGGACCAGCTGGTATCGACCGGCCGCGTCGTGCACCCGTTCCTCGGTGTCTCGTATACGCAACTGACGCCGTCGATCGCCTCGCAGCTTGGGGTGAGCGCGAAGTCAGGCGTCGTCATCAGCCAGGTGAGCAGCGGCTCGCCGGCGGCCGCCGCCGGCATCAGGGCGCGCGACGTCATCACCGCGATCGAGGGTCAGGAGCTGAAGGACGAATCCGCGCTCGCGCGGATCATCAACGACCACAAGGCCGGCGACACCATCTCCATCGATGTAGCCCGCGGCGGTCAGACGCTCAAGGTGCAGGCGAAGCTGGCCGAACGCCAATAGCGCCCACTGGGCGCTTGCCCCTGGACGGGTGCGATGTGTGGAGCATCCGGCACTTGGCCGTTCGAACCCGCGGGCCGGGTTGCGGAGCCCTCGTTGTGTCACCACGATCCCCCGCCGCCGCCGCCGCCCCCGCCACCCGACGAGCCACCTGAGAACCCGCTCGACCCATGGCCTCCCGGCGTGCTCGCGATGGTGCTCGACATGGTCGATGAGAAATTCTGGAGGTTCGATGAGAAGTTCGCCGCCTGGAACCCGTGCGCTCCCGCGTACCAGCTGCTCGTCGCGGCCGCCGTGTCGACGCCGCTGAACGCCTTGGCCCACTTACCGACGCACCCGAACACGATCGCGTACGGAAGGTAGTCCGAGAACAGGTTCGCCTTCTCGGCGAAGGCCGCCCGGTCCTTCTCGGCGGTGACCATGTACATGCGGAAGCCGAGCGCTCGTCGCAGTGTTTCGCTCGCGACTGCGGTTCGCGCCGGCATCGATGCGGCGGCCACGACGAACGCCAGACCGACGATCGCGAGCGCCACCCCGACAAGAGCGGCACCGAAGAACATGCCCCATACGTACGCGAGCCCTGCGCCGGCCGCGATGACGGCGACGCCGAGACCGAACCACAGCTGAGTGGTAGTGCGCGGATCGCGGCTGAACCAGCGGCGCTTCACCGCATCCGCGTACAGGTCATCCTCCGCGCTCGCCAGCGTCGGCGCGAACGTGCCCTTCAGTTTCGAGAGCTTGACCTCCTCGCGTCCCGCGAACAGCCCGTCGTACAGCCGCTTCTCGAACGGCGCGAGCTGGTCGTCGGCTGGCTTGGCGCGGCGGATGAGCCAGTCCGGGCTGCTGAAGATCCACGCCTTCGGCTCCTCGCTGATCGTCAGGTAGCCGCGGACCGCGAGGTCGATGATCGTCGCGGTGCAGTCCTTCGTGTCGGCGCGTTCGTCGAGGACGACGCCCAGCTGCGCTGGCCGAAGCTTGTCCGGCGGCTCGTATTCCACGACGACAGGATCCGGTCCCAGCAGCGGGCGGATCTGCTCGGCCCCGTCGTCGTTGAGGTAAAGGCGCTTGCGGTACTCGCGGTCGCGCCCGTGACGCCACCACAGTCGCGCGACCACCGCGAGCCCAACGACCAGCGTCGCGAGCGACGCGCCCAAGATCAGCGGGGTGAGCTCGAAGTACTGGAGGAGCTCGCGCGGCTTCGCGCGCAGGAGCGGCACCGGCGCGGCGACGGCGTCCTTGCGCAGCCCGGTGACGATCGTCAGCTGCTCGCCGGTGCCCAGCGGCCGAGCCGCGGTGTAGTCGGCGCTGTCGGGCGTCGCGGCCACACGGCAGGGCTCCGTCGCGCCTCTGAACCCCTCGAAGCACGCGCTACGCACGATCGCGCCCGGCAGCCGCACGGTCGCGGATACGGCGCGCATCGGCACGGGCCAGTCGCCTCCGTTCACGTTCCAGAACAGCTCGTCGTGGTCGTCGAACGCGTTCAACGTGCCTTCGACGCGGTACGCGATGCGGTACGTCTGTTTCCCGCTGATCGTCTTGTCCGCGTCGCCGATCTTGATGACCTCGTACGCGCCATCCTGTGAGCGCTCGTACTTCCACGCCTTGCCGGCGGCGTCGGTCACGGACACGACCGTGAGCTCGTACACGCGGTCGTTCTTGGCGTCGAACTCGTATCGCACCGGGATGTTGCGGAAGATGCCGTGCTTCTCGAGAGTGCCGAAGTCGACGTCGATCGCCTCGTTGATGACGAGCTCGCCCGTCTGAACGATCGCGATGTCGGCGTGGAAGCGCTCGATGACCCAGCCCTCGTCGGCCGCCGCCGGCGCGGCCGCGAAGAGCGCCGCCGCGACGATCGTGAAGAGCAGGCCGGCGATCCGGACGACGCCTCCGCCCATCGGCCTCGGCGCCGGCGCGGTCCGGGCCGAAAGGGAGTGATCCATCGCGCTTCCTGCGCCGTGATCCCGACTCGCCTTCGGCTCGCGCGTTGGCACCCCGGGCGGCCCTGCGGACAGGGCCGGCTCGAAGGGCCGCAAGCGGTGCCCCTCGTGACCGGCTGCCCGCAGGCGGCGACGATCAGCGTTCGTCACATGCGGAAGACGCCGTAGCGCGGCTCGCCCAGCGGAGCGTGGCGCGCGGCGGCGAGGCCCAGCGCGAGCACGGCGCGCGTGTCGAGCGGGTCGATCACGCCGTCATCCCAGAGCCGCGCGGTCGAGTAGTAGGGCGATCCCTGCGTCTCGTACTGGTCGCGGATGCGCGTCTTGAACGCTTCACGCTCGTCGTCGCCGGCGAAGGTGCCGACCAGCGACAGCACGGTCGCCGCCTGCTCTCCGCCCATGACGCTGATCCTGGCATTCGGCCACATCCACAGCTGGCGGGGGCCGTACGCGCGCCCACACATCCCGTAGTTCCCGGCGCCGAAGCTTCCGCCGATGATGACCGTGAACTTCGGCACGACGCTGCAGGCGACGGCCATCACCATCTTCGCACCGTCCTTGGCGATGCCGCCGGCCTCGTACTCCTTGCCGACCATGAAGCCGGCGATGTTCTGAAGGAACACCAGCGGGATCCCGCGCTGGTCGCAGAGCTCGATGAAGTGCGTCGCCTTGAGCGCCGACTCGCTGAACAGGATCCCGTTGTTCGCGATGATGCCGACGCGCATCCCGTGGATCCGGGCGAAGCCGCAGACGAGCGTCTCGCCGTAGAGCGCCTTGAACTCGTGCAGCTGCGACCCGTCGACGATCCGCGCGATGACCTCGCGGACGTCGTACGGCGTGCGTACGTCGGCCGGGATGGCGGCGTAGAGGTCCGCGGGATCGTGCGCCGGCGGCTCGGGTTCGGCCACGTCGGTCCCCCAGAGGATCGGACGATCGAGCTGGGCAACCATGTCCCGCGCGATCGCCAGCGCGTGGGCATCGTCGAGCGCGTAGTGGTCGGCCACGCCGCTGACCCGCGCGTGGACGTCGGCACCGCCGAGCTCCTCGGCGGTCACCTCGGCGCCCGTGGCGGCCCTCACCAGCGGTGGGCCGCCGAGGAAGATCGTCCCCTGGCCCTTCACGATCACCGTCTCGTCGCTCATCGCCGGGACGTACGCGCCGCCGGCCGTGCACGAGCCCATGACGAGCGCGAGCTGCGGCACCCGCAGCGCCGAGAGCCTGGCCTGGTTGTAGA
>JBHEML010000078.1:0-5552 GCA_046262615.1 Candidatus Limnocylindria bacterium
GCTCGTCGCCGTCGCTCGTCCCGAGGTAACGCCAGGTCTGACGCGCGCGCGCGAGCGCGTTCAGAAGGCGACGCCGCGGGCGCCGAGCAGCAAGCGGACCAGAGCGGTGGCGGGCGCCTGGACCAGCGGCCCGAGCAAATTGATCCCGAGCAGAGATGGGACCAGGAAGATGACGGCGAGCAGGATGAACGGACCGTACTGCTCGTAGGTCCGCCACGAGTACTGCTGGCGCGGCGGCAGGAGTCCGTACACGACGCGCGATCCGTCGAGCGGCGGTATGGGAATGAGGTTGAAGACGAAGAGCAGGCAGTTGTACAGGACGATGCTGCCCAGCACGGTCTTGTAGTCGCTGCCCAGGACGTCGGCCGTGCCGAGTCGAAGCGGTATCGCGCAGATCGTGGCGAGGACGAGGTTGGTCACCGGTCCGGCGAGCGACACCGCGCTGATCGAGAAGGTCCCCCGCAGTCGCGCCTCGTTCACGGGCACCGGCTTGCCGTATCCGAAGCGGACCAGGAGCAGGAACAGCGAGCCCAGTAGATCCAGATGCGCCAGCGGGTTCAGCGTCATGCGCCCGAGGAGCCGGGCGGTGTCGTCACCGAGCCGGTGCGCGACGTAGGCGTGCATGAACTCGTGGACGGTGATCCCCAGGACGACCGCGACGATGAAGCTCCAGAAGTGGATCGGGTCGTCGACCGCCTGCGAGAGGATGCCGCCAATGCTCCGAAAGTTGAGGAGCAGCAGCAGGACGAACAGGATCATGACCGGGTTGCTCCCGAAGGGGCTGCGGGCGCCGCGGGCGATCATGCGACGAGCCGACGCGGTCGCGGATGGACTCCGCGGCGCCAGTGGCGCGCCGCACTGGGGTGACGAGAAGACGGCGCTCGGCCCTGCCGGGCGTCGCGGACTTCACCTGGAGACACTGTCATCAGGACTCGAGTCTATTGGGGGTCCGGCTCATGAACTGGTGATGCGTCCGAGCACCAGGCGCCGCGGCCGCACTCGCCTCGCGCTCCAGCGGAAGGCCGTGCGCACGGCCTCGGTCGCTTCGTCGTCGGACGGGCGTCCCGCGCGGTGTACCTCGGCGAAGGGCTGGCCGCGCTCCACGCGGTCGCCGACCTTCGCGTGCAGCACGATGCCGGCCGCGTGATCGATCGGCTGTCCCTTCACCTCGCGCCCCGCGCCGAGCCGGACCGACGCCTGTCCGATCTGGTCGGCGGCGATGGCCGCGACGTAGGCGGTGCGCGGCGCCTCCAGGATCACGACGTTCGCGGCGCGCGGCAGGCGTGCGGGCTCGTCGACCATCCGCCAGTCGCCGCCCTGCGCGTCGACGAGCTCGCGCAGCTTGCGCAGCCCGCTGCCATCGGCGATCGCGCGGTCGATCCGCGCGCGAGCGGTGGCGCGTGTGCGCGCGCGGCGCGCCAGCAGCAGCATCTCGGCGCCCGCGAGGCGCGCGAGCTCCGTCAGGTCAGCAGGGCCCTGTCCGCGCAGCGTCGCGATCGCCTCCGCGGCCTCGAGCGCATTGCCCACGGCGCGGCCGAGCGGCTGGTCCATGTCGGTCAGCTCACACGTGACCGCGAGCCCATGCGCCCGGCCGATGGCCACCATCGCGCGCGCGAGCGCCGCGGCGGAGCGTCGCTCTTTCATGAACGCGCCGCTCCCGATCTTGACGTCGAGGACGACGGCGTTCGCGCCCGCGGCGATCTTCTTCGACATGATGCTCGACGCGATGAGCGGGATCGAGGGCACCGTGCCGCTCGCGTCGCGCAGCGCGTACATGAGGCCGTCGGCCGGCGCGAGCTCTTCGGTCTGCCCGGTGACGACCACGCCGATCCGGCCGAGCTGGTCGAGGAACTCCTTGGTCGTCAGGTCGATGCGGTACCCCGTGAACGACTCGAGCTTGTCGAGCGTGCCGCCGGAGAAGCCGAGCCCGCGGCCGCTCATCTTCGCGACCGGCACGCCGCACGCCGCGACGAGCGGCGCCACCACGAGCGTCGTCTTGTCGCCGACGCCTCCGGTCGAGTGCTTGTCGACGACCCGTCCGAAGCGCGAGAGGTCGAGCCGTTCACCCGACTCCACCATCGCCGAGGTCAGCGTCGCGGTCTCCCGCGCGTCCATGCCGCGCCACACCACCGCCATGCAGAACGCGCTCATCTGGTAGTCGGGAAGCTCGCCCGATACGAAACCCGCCACGAGCCCGCGGATCTGTTCGTCGCTCAGCCGGCCGCCGTCGCGCTTGCGCCCGATCGCTTCGACGGCGCTGGTCACATCTTCGCGACCACGCCCTTCACGAGCTGTCCCAGCCGGCGCCCGGCCCGGTTCGCGACCTCGAGCACGGACTCGGCGGTGACGTGCTCCGGGCGATCGCCGAGCGCCATGTCGGTGACCGTCGCGATCGCGAGGATGCGCATGCCCATATGCCGGGCGACGAGCACCTCGGGGACGGTGCTCATGCCCACGGCGTCGGCACCCCACGCGCGGAGCATGCGCAGCTCCGCGGGCGTCTCGTAGTTCGGCCCGGGCACCGCCACGTACACCCCCTCGCGCAGGTCGCCATCCACGGTCTTCGCGAGCTCGCGCAGCTCCTCGGTGTACGTGCCGAGCATGTCGACGAAACGTGGCCCGAGCGCCTCGTCGTTGGCGCCGCGCAGAGGGTTGTCCGGCATGAAGTTGATGTGGTCGGCGATGAGCATGAGATCACCGGCGGCGAACGCGGGATTCAGGCCGCCGCATGCGTTCGTGAGGACCAGCGTCTCGATGCCCCACGCGCGGAGCACGCGGATGGGGAAGGTCACCGCCTGCATGTCGTAGCCCTCGTACCAGTGCAGCCGGCCCTTCATGACAGCGACGGTCTTTCCCTCCAGTCGTCCGACGACCAGCTCGCCGGCGTGGCCGGGGGCCGTGCTGCGCTGCCAACCGGGAATTTCGCCGTAGGGGATGCGGACGGCGTCTTCGACCTCGTCCGCGAGCGCCCCCAGACCCGAGCCGAGGACGATCCCGGCGAGCGGAACGCCCGTCGTTCGGGCGCGGATGGCCTCCACCGCGGGTCTCGTGTCGATCGACATTCAGTTCCCTTCCTTGAGGATCTTCTGCCGCAAAAGACTGAGGAACGGCGGCATCGTCGCCGTGCGCACGAAGCGGGCCACCGTCGCAGAACGGCACACCTCGATCCGGTCACCGACCCGCAGCGCGTGCTCCTCCTGACCGTCGCACGATAGACGGGCGGGCTCGTCGAGGACACCGAACGAGAGCATCTGGTCGCGCTCGAGGACGACCGCGTTCCCGAACGACAGATGCGGGGCGATCGGCACCATCATGAACGCCCGCGAGTGCGGGAGGATGAGCGGCCCCCCGACCGAAAAGCCGTACGCGGTACTGCCGGTCGCCGTGGCGACGATCAGTCCGTCCGACCAGTACACCGTGAACGGCTCGCCGTCGATCCGCACGTCGAGGTGGATCGACCGCACGAATTCCCCGCGAGCGACGACGACGTCGTTCAGCGCCAGGACGTGCACGGCTTCCTCGTCGCCGCGCCATAGCCGCGCGTCGAGCAGCGTGCGATCCTCGGTCTCGTATCGTCCCGCCGCGACGTCGACGATCGTGCGCTCGAAACCGTCGACGGTCGTGCCGCTCAGGAAACCGAGCCGGCCGAGGTTGACCCCGAGGAGCGCGACGCCCAGCGGGGCGAGCGCGCGCGCGGCGCGGAGCATCGTGCCGTCGCCCCCGAAGACGCACGCGACTTCGGCGTTGCCGACCTCATCCTCCAAGGTCCGCGAGTCGAGCGAAACGGCCGCGACCTCGTGCCCGGCCGCGCGCAGATAGGCGGTGGCCCCGGCCCCCGCCCGCATCGCCGGCTCGCGGTCCGGGCGCGCGCAGACGGCGAACCTCACGCGGCGGCGCGCTCAGCCGCCGCGAGGAGCGCGTCCGCGTCGAGGGCCGTGCGGCCCTTGCGCGCGTAGAGAAAGATCTCGCGGTTGCCTTCGCGGCCGCGCAGGCGTGACGGCGCCACCGCGAGCGCGCCGACGCCCTCACGCGCGAAGTGGGCCGCCACGGACATGACGCAGGCGGCGCGGATCCCGGGGTCGCGTACGACGCCGCCCTTCCCCACGCTCTCCCTGCCTGCCTCGAATTGCGGCTTGACGAGGACGATGACGTCGCCGTGGTCCTTCAAATGGCGGAAAGATGGCGGCACGGCGAGGGTCAGCGAGATGAAAGACACGTCCGCGACGATGAGGTCGACGGGCTCGGCGAGCTCGAAGGGCTCCCGGGCGTTCAGGCCTTCGCGCGCCGACACCCGCGGGTCGTTGCGAAGCTTCCAGTCGAGCTGTCCCCGGCCCACGTCGACGGCGTGGACGCGCCGCGCGCCACGCGTGAGAAGGCAATCGGTGAAGCCGCCTGTCGACGCTCCGATATCGAGGCAGACGCTGTCCACCACGTCGATGCCCAGATCCTCGAGCGCGCCCTCGAGCTTCTCCCCGCCACGCGAGACGTAGCGTCGCCCCGCGTCGATCGTGACCACGGCCGTTTCGGGGATCGGCGCCCCCGCCCGATGGGCCGTCTCGCCATCGACACGCACCGTGCCCGCGAGGATCAGCGCCTGCGCGCTCTCGCGCGTCGGCGCGAGGCCCTGCGCGACGAGGAGCCGGTCGAGCCGTTCCCGCCTTGCCACGCGGCGATTATGCGGGCGCACCTCCATCCGTCCGGCCCACCTGGCACGGTGGGGCGAGCTAGCGCGATGACGAAGGCGCTCGAAACGATGGGCCCGACGGTGATAGCGCCGGCGCGAGACCAACAGCGATCCCTCGCCTGCGCCCATTGACACCCGACCGACACTTAGCGACGGTGCTCGCGAAGGGGAGACGGGAATGATCCTGGTGGTGGGCGCGACCGGAAGTGTCGGCGGAATGATCACGCGCGACTTGCTGGCACGCGGAAAGGATGTTCGCATCCTGGTGCGCGAAGGACCCAACTTTGGGCCGCTCGTCGAGGCGGGTGCGACGGCAGCCATCGGGGATCTGAAAGAGCCCGCATCGCTTGGCCCGGCCTGCCGCGGCGTGGACACGGTCGTGACGACAGCGTCAGCGATCATCCGACGACCGCCCGACACGCTCGAGGCAGTCGACGACGTCGGCTACCGCACCCTGATCGAAGCGGCGAAAGCCGCGGGCGTTCGTCAGTTCGTCTACACGTCGGCCCTCGGCGCCTCGCCGCAGTCACCCGTGCCGCTCCTGCGGATCAAGGCACTGAACGAGCAGCGCCTGCGCGACAGCGGCATGACTTACACCATCCTCCAGCCCAACTTCTACATCGAGGTGACGGGCGGCCTATTCGTCGCAGCACCCGTCGCCCAGGGCAAGCCGGTCACCCTCGTGGGCGACGGGGCGCGGCGCCACTCCCTGAGCTCGATCCGCGATGCGGCGTCATTCGCGGTCACCGCGATCGACCATCCCGCCGCCCGCAACGCGACCATCGTGATCGGCGGTCCTCGTCCGGTCACGTGGAGGGACGTGGTCGCTGCGGCGGAGGGCATCGTGGGCCATCCGATCGAGATACGC
>JBHEML010000079.1:0-5482 GCA_046262615.1 Candidatus Limnocylindria bacterium
CTGCCATCTCTCGCTCGATCTTGTCGCAGCCATGCAGCACGGTCGAATGGTCCCTGCCCCCCAGCGCCTCGCCTATGCGCAGCAGCGGCGCCTCGGTCTCCTCGCGCATCAGGTACATGGCGACCTGGCGGGGAAGCACGATCTGACGGTCCCTGGCCTTTCCGCGGAGCTGCTCGACCGGCACGCCGTAGTAGCGCGCCACGGTCTAGACGATGCGCTCGGGCGACAGTGACTGGCGCCTGGGGTTGTAGAGGATGTTCTGCAGGATCGTTTGCGCTAGCTCGCTGGTGACCGGCACCGCGTTGAGCGTCGCGTACGCCAGGATGCGTGTGAGCGCGCCTTCGAGCTCGCGGATGTTCGACACGATCCGCTGTGCGAGGAAGTCGACGACGGGCGGCGGCACGGGAACGCTCTGGGCCTCTGCCTTGGCGCGGAGGATGGCGGTGCGCGTCTCGAGGTCGGGAGTCGAGATGTCTGCGATCAGCCCCCACTCGAACCGCGAGCGAAGCCGATCCTCGAGTTGCGGGATCGCCTTAGGTGGCCGGTCGCTCGAGAGGACGATCTGCTTTCCCTCTTCGTGGATCGCATTGAAGGTGTGAAAGAACTCCTCCTGCGTGCCTTCTTTACCGGCGATGAACTGGATGTCATCGATGAGGAGGACGTCGATCCGCCGGTAGCGCTCGCGGAACTCCTCGCTCTTCTGGCTGCGGATCGAGTTGATGAACTCGTTGGTGAATTTCTCGCTCGTGGCGTAGGCCACGCGCTTCTTCGGATGACGCGTCAGCACGGCGTGCCCGATCCCGTGCATGAGGTGCGTCTTTCCGAGACCACTCCCTCCATAGACGAACAGCGGGTTGTATGAATGCCCCGGGCGTTCGGCCACCGACAGCGCGGCGGCGTGGGCGAGCCTGTTGTTGGATCCGACGACGAAGGTCGAGAAGGTGTACTTCGGATTGAGGATGGCGCCAGCACTGTCGCGGCGGTCGGCCGCCGGCGCAGGCACGGGGGGCGCCTCAGCGGGCGTCGGCGGACGGATGCCCGGCCGGTCGACGACCGATCCTCCCGGAGCCGTGATGAAGCGCACGTCCACGGTGCGCCCGACGATGTGCTGCAAAGCGTCGCGGATCTGACCGCGGTACTTCTTCTCGAGCCACTCCCGGGCGAACGCATTCGGCGCGCCAACGCAGTAGATGTCGTCCTCTTCAGAGACGATGTGCGTGTCCTTCAGCCACGTGTCGTAGTTGCCGCGCGACAGGCCCAGCTGCAATTCGCCGAGGGCGGCCTGCCATAGCTGTCGCAACGTCGGAAGTTCCCCGCTCCCCGTTCGCACCACACGCTCCCCAACGCCAAGCTCGCTCACATCGATGCCGTCGTCCGCCGCACCGGCACGTCGTCCAGAAGTAGTCCGCGGAAAGTACGAAACGTGGAAGCCCGCGAACTATAAGAGGCTGCTAGACTTTCCCGCAAGCGGCGGCATCCCAATCGGAGTCGTCGTCAGGGCGAGATGTCCTCGAGGTCGGAGAAGGGGCTCTATCGTGAAGCGCACCTACCAGCCGAAGACCCGTCGCCGTGCGCGCGTGCACGGTTTTCGTGCGCGCATGAAGACGACCGCGGGAAGAAAAGTGCTGGCCGCGCGCCGCGCGCGAGGTCGCAAGCGCCTCACCGTCGTCTGATGAGGGGATCTTCGGCCCTTTCGCCCTGCGGCCGATAGCGGCGGGAGCGGGATGCGCGCCGCGCGATTGCGGCGAACCGTCGACATCGCGCGCGTCCGCCGTCAGGGCACCTCGCGCAACGACCGGCTGTTCGTGATCCACTTCGGTCCCTCTCCGAGCGGCGACCTGCGTTTGGCCGTGTCCGCGTCGCGCGCTCTCGGCACCGCGGTGGCTCGTAACCGTGCGCGACGCCGGATCAGAGAGGCGATCCGGGTCGCGCTCAAGGAGTGGCCGGCGACCGCTCCCGCCGACATCCTGATCGTGGCCCGGCCGGCGGTGCGCGAGGCCTCAGCGCCTGCGCTGCGGGCGGCCGTGGTTCGCGAGTTGCAAGCGGTGCTCGCGTGAATGCGCTCCTCGTGCGGGCATTGCTCTTCTACAAGCGTGCTGTCAGTCCGCTGCTGCCACCGACCTGCCGCTACACGCCGACGTGCTCGGAGTACGCGCTAGAGGCGATCGAGCGTCACGGGGCCATCCGTGGCGTCGGCCTGGCCGCGCGCCGTCTGGCCTCCTGTAACCCGCTGAGCCAGGGTGGCTACGACCCCGTGCCTGCGAGGCGGGCGGGATGAACATCACCGAGATCTGGAACTTCTTCCTTGTCCACCCGATGCTCTCGCTGTTCGTCGGCGCGTACGACCTGCTCCACGACTTCGGTCTCGCGATCGTCCTCGTGACGGTGGCGATCCGGCTCCTGCTGTATCCGCTGTACGTCTCGCAGATCAGATCCCAGCGCGTCATGCAGGAGCTCGCCCCGGCGATGAACGAGCTCAAGGCGAAGCACGGGAAGGACCGGCAGAAGCTGAGCGAAGAGCAGATGAAGCTGTACAAGGAGCGCGGGTACAACCCCGCGATGGGGTGTTTCCCCCTCTTGGTCCAGCTGCCGTTCCTGTTCGCTGTGTACGCGGCGCTGCTCCAGTTCCAGAGCATCACCAGCGATCAGCTGAGCCAGATCCTGCTGCCCTTCGTACCGAATCCGGGAAGCGTCGACACCTCGGCGCACTGGCTGCCCTGGCTGACGGAAGGGTTGCAGCACAAGGATCCGCTGTACATCCTGCCGATCATCGCCGGCGCCACGCAGCTGATCGCGTCGATCATGGCGCAGCCCGCCGCACAACCGAAGAGCGTCGACCCGCAGCAGCGGATGATGCAGTCGATGATGTATTACTTCCCGGCCATCACGGTAGTTATCGCATCCGGTCTGCCGGCGGGACTCGCGCTGTACTGGGTGACGGGCACGATCTTCCAGATCGCGCAGCAGTACGTCGTCACCGGGTGGGGACGGCTCGTGCGGTTCGCCCCGTTCCTGCGCAACGTGCCGACGCCGGCGGATCGCAGCATGCGCGCGCGCGAGCAGGCAGCGCTGGTCGAGGCCCGCGTCGACATGGGCGATGCACCACGCGGCGAGGTCGCGACCCCGATCGATGCTCCGGGTGCCCAGCGTGCGCGATCGCGCCGGCGTGCGGCGAAGAAAGAAAAGGGGCGCAGACGTTGAGTCCGTTACGTGGGGAAGAATTCAGCGGCCGGACCGTCGAAGAGGCGATCGAGCGCGGGCTGATCCAGCTGGGACGCAAGCGCTCCGATGTCGACATCGAGGTCCTCGAGCGCGGCAAGCCTTCGAACATGCTCGGCCTCGGCGGCGAGGACGCTCGCGTCATGCTCTCCTTCCAGGAGGATGAGGCGGAGGCGGAGCCCGAGCCGGTCGAGGATGAGGCCGTGGTCCCGCGGCGGCCCGACGCGCCAGCCGCCGCCGAGCGCCGTCCCGTCGAAGAGGTCGCGGCGTCGCCGCCCGCGCTTCCCGAAGAGCTTGCGGCGGCGGTCACCGTTCTCGAGGAGCTTCTGGGAAAGATGGGCGTCGAAGCCGAGGTGGCCATCGAGGACGGCGCTGGTGGCGACGGCATCGAGGTCATGGGGAACGACCTCGGTGTTCTGATCGGGCGTGGCGGCGAGAACCTCGTCGCGCTCCAGCAGATCACGTCGGCGATCACCTCGCGCAAGGTAGGCAGGACGATCCACATCCCGGTGGACATCGAGGGCTACCGGCGCCGGCGGGAGGACCAGTTGCGTGAGATCGCGCAGCGTGTGGCGGGCCGCGTGCGCGCGACCGGCCAGGCGGTGACGCTGGAGCCCATGCTCGCGTACGAGCGGCGCATCGTGCACCTCGCGGTACAGGGACAGGCAGGGATCCGGACGGAATCCGTCGGGATCGACCCGAACCGCCGGGTCGTGATCACCTCGACGGCGCCGGGTGCGCGAGGTCCCACGCCCTTCCGCCCGGCGCCCGGCTTCAGGCCGCAGCCTCCGGGCGGCGTCCGCGACTTCGGCGCGCGGCCCCCGGGACCGGCCGGCGGGTATGGCCCCCGTGGTCCGTTCCGCCCGCGACCGGGCGGCGTGCGGCCGCGGCCACAGGGCTTCGGGCAGCGACCGCCCGACAAGGAGTGACGCCTGGGCGTCTGTCGAGCGGGTACAATGTGGGCGCCTGAAATGGGCCACGGGGATGCGTGGTTTCGACAGGGCAGGCGAACGGATCGTCGCGAGCCGAGGAACGCCGTTCCCCCTCGGAAATCCGAACGGCAGCCAGAGTAACTGGCAACAACTCTTACGCACTCGCTGCCTAGTCAGTGAGCGTCCTCCCGGTCTCACCTCCGCGGGCCGGGAAGGGCGTCAAAAGCGGAGGTGCGGTCCGCCGATCGGCCGGTAGGCGGGCCAAAGATCCACGGCCTGGCGAGGTCCCGTAGCGCGTCGGTGCGCGACCGGGCCCGCGAGATGAAGAAGCGCCGAACACGCTCGTAGAAGCGATCCGATCAAGGGCTCTGGACGGGGAGTTCGACCCTCCCCCATCTCCACAGAGCGGGTCACCGGAAAGCGGGCGGCTCTTCTTAGGGGCCGTAGCCGGGGCCGCAGCAGCCTACTCAACATCGCGTACCAGGTCGTCGGAGATGGCCCATTCGATCTCGTTTGCGCCGCCGGCTGGGTATCCAATGTCGAGATGACCTGGGAGCTCACGAGGGCTCGTGTCCTCTGCGGAAAGGTGGCGGCGAACAGCATGCACATGCGCTCATCGCGCCTCTCTCGTCGGGACGTTCCTGCGCGCGGACCGCTCGCACCAGGCGGAGGTGGGGGCAGTGAACGAGCAAGGTGGCCGCGGGAGCGATCGCGTCCAGCGTCGCGAACGATCAGCGGTTTCGCGAGTGGATGGCCACGATGCAGGGCCGCAGCGCGACACCTGCCACCGCGGTCGCTCTTGGGCGGATGAACACGTACATCGAGGTTCGTGACGTACTGCCGTCGATCCACGTGCCCACCCTGGTCATGCACCGGACCGGAGACCGCGATTCGAACATCGAAGAGGGCCGATACATCGCGTCGCGCATCCCCGGCGCAAGGTTCGTGGAGTTACCGGGCCACGACCACATCCCGCACGTGGGCGACCAGCAGACCGTCCTCGACGAGATCCAGGAATTCCTCACCGGAGTGCGCCCGCCGCCCGACGGCGATCGCTTCCTGGCGACCGCGCTGTTCACCGACATCGTCAACGGCATGGCCAAGGCCGCGGAACTCGGCGACCGGCGCTGGCGGGCTCTGGTGGAAAGTCACCATGCGCTCGTGCGCGCGCAGCTCCGCCGCTTTCACGGAAATGAGGTGGACACGTCCGCTGACGGATTCTTCGCGACCTTCGACGGCCCGGCGAGGGCCGTCCGCTGCGCGCTCGCCGTCCGCGACGCGGTCCAAACACTCGGCATCGAGATCCGGGCGGGCGTGCATACCGGCGAATG
>JBHEML010000080.1:0-5429 GCA_046262615.1 Candidatus Limnocylindria bacterium
GGCGAGCACCGCGCCGCAGGCCGGCCGCACCGGGGGCATCCTCCGCTTCGGGCAGAGCGCGGCCGACGTGGGAACGCTGGACCCGCACTTCGCGAGCGGCACGCAGGACCGCAGCCTCGTCGACATGGTGTTCAACGCGCTGATCCGCTTCAAGCCCGGCGACGGGACCCAGTTCGAGCCCGACCTCGCCGAGAGCCTGCCTGAACCGAAGACCGATGCCGGTAAGCAGACGTGGACGTTCACGCTGCGCAAAGGCGTGATGTGCCAGCCGACCGACGGTGTTCCGGCGTACGAGCTGACGAGCGATGACGTCGTGTACTCGCTCCAGAAGTCCGCGGACAAAGACCGGTCCGCCTACGCCGGCGATTACAGCGGGATGAAGGTCGAGGCGGTCGATGCGTCGACCGTCAAGGTGACGCTCGACTCGCCGTTGTCAAAGGCGCTGCTGTTCCCGAAGCTCGCGAACTACTCAGGCGGCTACGTCCTCTGCCGCAAGGCCGCCGAGAAGCTCGGTGCAAACGGCCTCAAGACGCACCCGGTCGGCACCGGGCCGTTCACGTTCAAACGCTACAGCCCCAAAGAGAAGGTCGAGCTCGTGGCGAACGACGCGTACTTCCGCGGCAAGCCCCAGCTCGACGGCATCGACTTCATGTACATGCCCGACCTGACCAGCCGCGAGCTCGGGCTGCTAGGCGGCCAGCTCGACGTCGCCAACGGCACCGCCGATATCGCCTGGGTGCAGAAGATGGAGGCCAACCCCGATGCGAAGGTCGACATCTTCGGCGTGGGCGAGGTCGTGACGATCAACTTCAACGCGAGGATCCCGCCGCTCGACAAGCTCCCGGTGCGCCAGGCGATCGCGTACGCGCTCGACCGCGCGGAGTTCCAGGCGCTTACCGGCGCGCGCGTGAGCGAGCCCGTGTTCTCGCCGGTGCCCGCCCAGTTCATGCCCGGCGGGCTCACGCAGCAGGAGGTGGCGGCCAAGGGACTGGAGTACAAGACCGATCGCGAGAAGGCCAAGAAGCTCCTGGCCGACGCGGGACTGGGGAGCGGGTTCTCCCTGAGCATGGTCACCTCCGAGCTGCCGTCGTACCGCGTGGTCTACGAGTCGATGCAGGCCCAGCTCGCGAAGGTGGGCATCAAGATCGACCTCAAGGTCGTCGACCACGCGAGCATGCACAGCACGATCCGCATGGACACCAACCCGATCGTCGTCTACGTGGCCTTCCGGCCCAACGCCGACGTGTACCTGAGCCAGTTCTTCCACTCCGACGCGATCGTCGTCAGCGGTAAGAAGCCGAACACCAACTTCTCCCACTACGCGAGCGTCGACGCGCTCATCGACCAGGCGCGCTCCGACGCGGACACCGCCAAGCAGACGTCGCTGTGGAAGGATGCCCAGACCCGGATCCTCCAGGACATGGCCGCTTACCCGGTCATGTTCACTAACCAGGTCTACGCGCGGAAGAAGACCGTCGATTACGGCCACGAGCTGAAGTCGGTGCTCGCGCTCTATCCCGGCATCGACGAAACGACGAAGCTCGCGAAGAAGTAAGCCGACGTGATCCGCTACATCGCGCAGCGGGTCCTGTTGACGATCCCGGTGTTTCTCAGCGTGCTGACGATCGTCTTCCTGGTCGTCCGCGTGCTCCCCGGCGACCCGGCCACCGCGGCCCTGGGCGACTACGCGTCCAAGGACGCCGTCGACGCGCTTCGCGCGCGCCTGGGCCTCAACGATCCGCTGCCCGTCCAATACCTGCGCTTCCTCGCCGACATCGCCCGGGGCGATCTCGGCACGTCGATGATCAACAGCGCGCCGATCGGCGATCAGATCGCGCACAACCTGCCATACACGCTCGAGCTCACGCTCGCGGCGCTCCTCGTCGGGGTGACCCTTGGCATTCCAGTCGGGGTGTACATGGCCACCAAGCGGAACGGGCTGCCGGACTACGTCGGCCGGGTCGCCTCGCTGGTCGGACTCTCGGTGCCGGCGTTTTACCTCGGGGTCCTGCTGATCCTGCTCGTCGGCGTGCAGCTGAAGTGGCTGCCCGCCATCGGCGGTGGCGATCTCACGGAGGTGGGTGACAGCCTGACCCATTTGATCCTTCCCGCGCTGACCCTCGGCCTGGTGATGACCGCGTCGGTCTCGCGGCTGGCGCGCTCGGCGATGCTCAACGTGCTCACCCAGGACTACGTCAGGACGGCGCGCTCCAAGGGCATCCGCGAACGCTTCGTGATCTCCCGCCACGCGCTGCGCTCGGCGCTGATCCCGATCGTCGCGCTCACTGGCATCTGGGGCGTCGCGCTGATCGGCGACTCCGTCACCACTGAGCTGGTGTTCTCGCGGCCGGGCCTGGGCAAGCTCATGGTGGGCGCGATGCTGCAGCGCGACTACACGACCCTGCAATCCACGATGGTGATCTACGCGCTGTTCGTGGTCGGCATCAACCTCGTGACGGACCTCGCGTACGGCTTCGTCGACCCGCGGGTCAAGTCCAGGGGCTGAGCGTGAACGCGGCAGCGAGCCTCGGCGGTCGTGACGCGGTCGTCGTGCCCGCGCCGACGAGGAGCCAGCGGCGGCGGATGTGGGACACTTTCCTCGGCAACCGCGCGGCGGTGGTCGGTCTCGGGATCGCCGTGATCATCACGCTGTTGTCCATCTTCGCCCCGCTGATCGCCTCGCACGACCCTCTCGCGCAGGACGGTGCCGGCCGTCTCAAGCCACCGGACGACGTATTTCTTCTGGGGCGCGACGCGTTCGGCCGCGACGTCCTCTCGCGAATCCTCCACGCGGGCCGCATCTCGCTCGTGATCGGCACTGCGTCCGTCGTCCTCGGCGGCAGCGTGGGAACGCTCATGGGTCTCGTCGCCGGATACAGCGGCGGCAAGCTCGAGGGCCTGCTGATGCGCGCTGTCGACGTCCTCATGGCGTTCCCCAGCCTCCTGCTCGGGCTGACCGTCCTCGCCGTGCTTGGTCCCGGCCTCGAGAAAGTCATCCTCGCCATCGGTCTGCTGCTGTCGCCACCGTTCGCGCGCGTGGTGCACGGCGCGACGCTGTCGCTCAAAGAGCAGGAGTTCATCACCGCGGCTCGCGCCGTAGGTGCCGGTCACCTCCGGGTGATGCGCCAGCACGTCCTGCCCAACATGGTCGGTGAGATCGTCGTCCTGGTGAGCGTCTGGACCGCATCGGCGATCCGCGTCGAGGCCAGCCTCAGCTTCATCGGCCTTGGGATCTCGCCGCCCACCCCGACGTGGGGGAACATGATCCGCGACGGCACGACTCACCTCATCAACGCCCCGTGGCTCTCGGTCTTTCCAGGCCTCGCGATCCTGCTGACGGTGCTCGCGTTCAACCTGCTCGGCGACGGCCTGCGCGACGTGCTCGACCCCAAGCTGCAGCAGTGACGGTGGCGCCGGCGACCGACGGACACGCGCGACGGTGGTAGCCCCGGAGGGCTGAGCGTCGTCCCCGAGCGTGGAGGACTCGACCGGCGTTTCACGCGTCCTCGTCGTTGATCGCCCGCGCCGTGCCGCGCATCAGGTCGGCGATCTCCGCAGGCACCTGTTCCGCGGTCGGCCACCACGACTCGCTCTCGTCGGCGCCCGCAGCGGTCGCCGCCTCCGCGAGGAGCGCGATCCCGCTCATCAGGTCGGAGAGCCGCACGACCTCGGGCACGAAGCGGTCTTCCGCGCCGGCGTTGTGGTAGTTGGTGTTCGGCAGCGCGACGCCGGTGGCGGTCCAGCCGAGGCGCACGAACGCCGATGCCTCGCACGTCCCACCGGTGAGGAGCGCCCGCTGCGTCGCTATGCCGCGCAGATAGAGACGCTCCTGGGCCACTCGCAGATAGCGCTCGGCCTCGTTGCTGAAGGTGTTGTGGAAGTCGCCGACGCGAACGACCGCGCCCCTGCCCGCAGGCGCATGGGGCAGCGCGCGGCTCGCCTCGAGCGACACGACGAATGCCTCCGCGGGGATGCTTCCCTCCGCAGCGATGAGCCGCGCACCGTAGAGGCCCGGCTCCTCGGCGCGCGTGAACACGGCGTGCACGTCGAACGCCGCGGACTCCGTCGCGAGCGCGTCGAGGGTGAGGACGGCGACGGCGCAGAGCGCGAGGTCGTCCGCGGCGCGCATGGCGAGGTCGTCGCCGCGTACTTCGAGGCTTGGGATGTCCATGACCGCCCACATGCCGCGCTCGAGCGGGCGATCGGCCCTGATGCGGGTGTGTCCCGGGGAGGAATTGACGAGGTCGAGGTCGAAGGTGAAGTCGTCGAGCACCGCCGGGAACGGCTCGCGGCCGTCGTCGTGGTGCACCACCACGGGCACCGGCGATGCGAAGCAGCGCGGATCGAGGCCGCCGCGGACGCGGGCGCGGCCCGCGTGCCCCTGCGCGGACACGACCTCGAACGCGGGATGGTCGGTGTGCGCGACGAGCACGAGGGCGCGACGCGGATCGCCCTGGTGGCGCCGCGCGAAGAGCTGGCCGTAGCGGTCGGCACGCACCGGGAGGCCGCGCGCCTCGAGCTCCCGGCGGATCGCCGCGAGCGTGCGCGCTTCGTGAAACGGCGCCGTCGGCGGCGACCCGACCGCGCGCAGCGTCGCGAGAACGGCATCGGCATCGGGTAAGCGAGCCACCGGCAGCGAGGATATCGTCACCTTCTCGTGCTCCGCCTCTACGACACCCGCCGGCGCGGCGTGTATCCGTTCCGTCCCAGGGGCGACACCGTCTCCATGTACGTCTGCGGCGTGACGCCGTACGACACGACGCACCTCGGCCACGCGCGGACCTTCCTGGTGTTCGACGTGCTCGCCCGCCTGCTCGAGTCGCGTGGCAAGCGCGTGCGCTACGTGCAGAACATCACGGACATCGACGAGTCGATCCTGCAGCGCGCGGCGCGCGACGGCATCGACTGGCGCGAGCTCGGAAAGCGCGAGGAACGCGCGTTCATCAGCGACATGGTGCGCCTCGGTTGGCGCAGGCCCGACGTGCTGCCGCACGCGACGCGCGAGCTCGCGGCGATGAAGGGGATGATCGAAACGCTCCGGCAGCAAGGGATCGCCTACGAGCTCGATGGCGGCGTGTACTTCGACGTCTCGCGGGACCCGCACTACGGCGAGCTGTCCCGATTCTCCCGCGCGAAGATGGCGAAGATCACCGCCGAGCAGGACGACGCCGCGCTCGACGACGCCGCTCGACGCGACCCCGCCGACTTCGCGCTCTGGCGCCACGTGGCGTCCGGGCCGACCTGGCCGGGCCCGAGCGGCCGGGGACGGCCGGGGTGGCACCTCGAGTGTTCGGCCATGTCGCTTCGCTACCTCGGCCCGCGGGTCGACATCCACGGTGGCGGCACCGATCTCATCTACCCTCACCACGAGAACGAGATCGCGCAGTCGGAGGCGGCGACCGGCGTGCGGCCTGTAGTCGGCCACTGGC
>JBHEML010000081.1:0-586 GCA_046262615.1 Candidatus Limnocylindria bacterium
CCTGTACCCATGGCGGAATCGCGTCTTCGGGACCCTCCACTGGACGCGCGCGATGCTCGGGGACGCCGGTCCGGAGGCGTTGGCAGAGCTGGACCGGGCGATCGAGTCCGACCGACAAACCAGGGACGCATGGGACGAGGGGACACTGCTTACCCTTCGAGGCACGCTGCGAGCGCGCTCGGAGGACGCGCGCGAGGCGGGCCTCGAGGACTTCGCTGCGGCCGCCGACCTCTTCACTACCATGGGCGCCCGCCCTGCCCTGGTACGCACGCTGCGCGCCTGGGCCGACGTGCTCGATTCCGCGGATCGGGAGGCCGATGCGGTGGAGCGCCGGGCGCAGGCGGATGCGCTCGCGGCGGAGATGGGACTGGACGCCGCCGCCTGACCAGGTGCGCCATCTTGGGGGAGGACGCCGTGACCGAGCTGAGCGATCGTGAAGTCGTCGAGCGCTACTTCCGGGCGATCATCGATCGGGACTTCCAGGCGATGGATCGCCTGCGCCACGCGGATCACGTGGCCGAGTGGCCGCAGTCCGGCGAGAGGATCCGCGGGGGAGGCCCTCCCTTGGACGCACCGGCATGGCGGG
>JBHEML010000081.1:596-5222 GCA_046262615.1 Candidatus Limnocylindria bacterium
GACTGGGTGGAGCAGATGTGACGCTGAACGCCAGTGCGCCCATCCGCGTGCTGCTCGCCAAGCTCGGCCTCGACGGCCACGACCGCGGGGTGAAGATCGTCGCGCGGGCGCTTCGCGACGCGGGCATGGAGGTCGTGTACACCGGACTCCACCGCCGGCCCGAGGACGTGGTCAACGTCGCCGTCCAGGAGGACGTCGACTGCATCGGCGTCAGCATCCTCAGCGGTGCGCACATGACGGTGTTCCCGCGGCTCATCACGGCGATGAAGGACCGCGGCGTCTGGAACGACATCGTGCTGCTGGGCGGCGGCGTGATCCCCGACGAGGACGTCGCGGAGCTGAAGCGCCTTGGCGTCGCGGAGATCCTCGGCCAGGACAGCACTCCGGACTCCGTCGTGGCCGCGGTCCGCGACGCCCTGAACGCCCGCCGCGCCACCGCTTAGGGAGACGCGGCGGTGGAATCGTGGTCGTGGCCGCCGGCGTACGACGAAACCTTCGTACCCGAGCGTGGGCAACGCCACTGGTTCCGGCGCCGCGAGACGATGCCGGCGGAGGAGCGCGACGCGCTCATCCTCGAGCGGATCCGAGCGGTCATGGGATACGCGTACGAGCGCGCTCCCTTTTACCGGCGCAAGTGGGACGACGCGGGGATCGATCCGGGCGCGATCCGCTCGTTCGAGGACTTCGAGCGTGTTCCGGTGGTGACGAAGGAGGAGCTGCGCCTCGCGCAGGCCGACCATCCACCGTTCGGCGACTACCTCTGCGTCGCTGAGGCGGAGGTCGCCCACATCCATGGCACATCAGGAACGACCGGCCGGCCGACGGCCTTCGGCGTGTCGCACGCCGACTGGCGCGCGATCGCGAACGCGCACGCGCGGATCCTCTGGTCAATGGGCGTGCGTCCCGGGGACACCGTCTTCATCGCCTCGTTCTTCAGCCTGTACATGGGATCGTGGGGAGCGCTCATCGGCGCCGAGCGACTCGGCGCGCGCGTGTTCCCGTTCGGCGCGGGCGTGCCGGGGCAGACGCTCCGCGCGGTCATGTGGCTGAAGGAGATGCGCCCCGACGCGATCTACGCGACGCCGTCCTACGCGCTGCACCTGGCGGAGGTCGCGCGGGGCGAGGGTATCGAGCCGCGCGAATTCGGCATTCGGATCCTGTTCTTTTCAGGGGAGCCGGGCGCGTCTGTGACCGCGATCCGCGGCAAGATCGAGGACCTCTATGGCGGCCGCGTGTTCGACTGCGGCTCGATGGCGGAGATGTCCCCGTGGATGACGCTCGCCGAGTCAGACGGCCAGCCGGGCATGCTCTGCTGGCAGGACGTCGTGTACACGGAGGTCGTGGATCCGGCCGCGCTGACGCGCGTGCCCTACGGCAGGGAGGGAACGCCTGTGTACACGCACCTCGAACGGCAGAGCCAGCCCATGATCCGCCTGCTTTCGAACGACCTCACCCGGTGGGAGGCGGGCCCGGGCGCCGACGGGCGGACGTACCCGATCCTGCCGAAGGGCATCTACGGCCGGATCGACGACATGTTCACCGTGCGCGGCGAGAACGTGTACCCCTCGGCCATCGACGAGATCGTCATGGCGCTCGACCACTACGGCGGCGAGCACCGGATCGTCGTATCGCGCGACCGCGCGATGGACGAGCTCTCGGTGCAGGTCGAGGCCGACCGCGAGCTGCACGCGATGGGTGACGGCGCGATCGCCGGGTTCCGCCGCTCCGCCGAGGAACGCCTGCGGACGGTGCTCGGCGTGGGTGCGCGGGTCGACGTCGTGCCGCCGGGGACGCTCGAGCGCACCGAGTTCAAGGCGCGCCGCGTGGTCGACCGGCGCGACATCCTGCGGACGTGACGAGCGCGACGCGGTCGGTCGTCGACGGCGTGCTCGCGCGCGACCCGCGGGCGATCGCCCGCATGATCACGCGCGCCGAGACGCGCGCGCCAGGCGTGGGGGAGGAGATCGCGGAGCTCTTCCGGGCGAGCGGACGGGCGTGGGTCGTCGGCGTGACCGGCGCGCCCGGCAGCGGCAAGAGCACGCTCGTGAACGCGCTCACGGTCGAGCTGCGGCGCCGCGGCGCGACGGTCGGAGTGGTGGCGGTCGATCCGTCGAGCCCCTATTCGGGCGGCGCGATCCTCGGCGATCGCATCCGGCTGGCCGGCCTCGAGTCGGATCCCGGCGTGTTCATCCGCTCGATGGCGACCCGCGGCGCCCTGGGAGGCGTCGCCCGGGCGACCGCCGACGCGGTGACCGTGCTCGACGCCGCGGGGATGGACCACGTGCTCGTCGAGACGGTCGGCGTGGGCCAGGACGAGATCGAGATCGCGTCGGCCGCGCACGCGGTCGTCGTGGTGAGCGTCCCGGGGCTCGGCGACGATGTGCAGGCGATGAAGGCGGGCGTCCTGGAGATCGCCGACATCCACGTCGTGAACAAGGCCGACCGGGACGGCGCCGACCGGACCGTGGCGGAGCTGCGTTCGATGCTGAGCCTCGGCGGCCGCGCCCGCGCCCAGCGCCCGGCGATCCTGCGGACCATCGCCACCAGCGGCGAGGGCGCCGCGGAGCTGGCCGACGAGATCGCCCGCCACCGCAAGGCGCTCACCGATGGCGGCGGGCTCGCGACGCGCGCGCGGGCGATGGCCGAGCGCCAGGTGCGCGCGCTGGCGCAGCGCATCCTGGTCGATCATCTCGAGGGGCCCGCGCGGGGTGAAGCCTTCGACCGTGCCGTCGACGACGTCTGCGCCCGCCGGCTGGACCCGGCGTCGGCGGCGGAGCAGCTGCTGCGCGTCGCCTGAACGGCCGAAACGACGCGGCTCGCGGACCCGACGCACGAGTGGCCAGTGGAGGAGCTGATGTCAGAGCTGGACGAGGCACCGACAAGACGGACGCGCTGGATCGCAGACGATGCCCGAGCGGCCATCGACGACGACATTCGCGCCTGGGAGGCGACCGAGCTCGCCGCGTTCCTCGCGCGCCAACCCGAGATGAAGCAGGAGGCCCTGACTGGATCGCTCCGCCCGGTCAAGCGCGTGTACACCCCGGTCGACGTGGCCGAGACGCCGTGGGAGGACATCGGGCTGCCGGGCGCCTACCCCTACACGCGCGGCCCGTACCCGACGATGTACCGCGGGCGGACCTGGACGATGCGTCAGATCGCCGGCTTTGGCACGGGCAGCGACACGAACCGGCGCTTCAAGTACCTGATCGCGAAGGGGCAGACGGGCCTCTCCGTCGACTTCGACATGCCCACGCTCATGGGATACGACTCGGACGACGAGATGTCCGCCGGCGAGGTGGGGCGGGAGGGCGTCGCGGTCGACGTGCTCGACGACATGCTCGACCTCTTCGACGGTATCGACCTGGAGAAGATCTCGGTCTCGATGACCATCAACCCGACGGCGTGGATCCTCCTCGCGATGTACGTCGCGGTCGCCCAGGAGCGCGGCCACGACCTGAACAAGCTGTCGGGGACCATCCAGAACGACATCCTCAAGGAGTACATGGCGCAGAAGGAATGGACGTACCCGATCCGCCCGTCGATGCGGATCGTGCGCGACACGATCGTCTACTGCGCCCGCAACATGGCGCGGTACAACCCCATCAACATCAGCGGCTACCACATCTCGGAGGCCGGATCGTCACCGGTGCAGGAGCTGGCTTTCACGATGGCGAACGCCCGCGCCTACCTGCGCACGGTCGTGGACCACGGCGTGCCCGTCGACGCGTTCGCACCGCGCCTCGCCTTCTACTTCGTGAGCCAGAGCGACTTCTTCGAGGAGGTCGCGAAGTTCCGCGCGGCGCGGCGCGTGTGGGCGAAGATCGTCAGGGAGGAGTTCGGCGCGACGAAGCCCGAGTCGATGCGCCTTCGCTTTCATTGCCAGACCGCCGCCGCGTCGCTGACCAAGCCGCAGCCGTACGTCAATGTCGTGCGCACCGCGCTCCAGGCGCTGTCGGCCGTGCTGGGAGGAGCGCAGTCGCTACACACCAACGGCCTCGACGAGGCGTACGCGATCCCGTCCGAATCGGCGATGACGCTCGCCCTGCGCACGCAGCAGGTGATCGCCGATGAGACGAACGTCACGAACGTGGTCGACCCGCTCGGCGGCTCGTGGTACGTCGAGGCGCTGACGAACGACATCGAGAGGGCGACGTGGGAGTACCTGGAACGCGTCGAGTCGATCGGCGGGACGGTCGCCGCGATCGAGAAGGGTTTCTTCCAGCGTGAGATCGCCGACTTCGCCTATGGCATCGCCGAGCGCAAGGCGAGTGGCGAGAAGCCCGTCATCGGCGTCAACCGCCACGTCGACACAGCGGGCGGCCAGGAGGCGATCGAGACGCACAAGATCGATCCGGCCACCGAGCGGAATCAGATCGAGCGGCTCAGGCGAGTCCGAGCCGCGCGCGACGAGGCCCGCGCGGAACAGCTCCTCGAGGAGCTGCGCGCGACGGCCGAGGACGAAAGCGCGAACCTCATGCCCATAGCGATCGAGTGCGTGAAGGCCCGGTGCTCGATGGGCGAGATGGTGAACGCCCTGAAGGCCGTGTGGGGTACCTACACGGAGATGGCCGTGTACTGATTCCCTCCTGTTGACTGGCCGGTGGCGGGCGGCGGATAATATCCGGC
>JBHEML010000082.1:0-5207 GCA_046262615.1 Candidatus Limnocylindria bacterium
ACATGAAAGGACGCGGCCTGCAACTCCAGATGCGGCTGGAACTGCGCGCCGGGACCGATGAGACGGTCATCCGGCGGCTGCTCGCGATCGAGGCGCAGCAGGCCGGGCTCGAAGCGGCGATCGCCCTGGCGCTGGCTCGGCCCGGCGCACAATGATCGAGGACGTCGTGGTCCTGGAAGCGGGTCCGAAGGGCAAGGGTGTCTTCGCCCTGCGAGCGTTCCGCAAGGGAGAGTTCATCTTCCGTCGTCGCCACGGGCGCGTCGTGCCGAACGGGATGTTGGCGACTCTGCCAGCCGAAGACCGTCGCCACCTCACCGAGCTCGACTTCGACAGGAGCGCGGTGCTGCTCCCGCCGGGCTGCTACCTGAACCACTCATGCGAGCCGAGCGGCTCGTCGCATCCCTCGCTGCGGGTCAGGAGCACGGCGGTGACCGCCGGGGGACGCAGTCGGCGGCGCTGCTCATCGTTCGCGACGCAGCGCAGGCGGACCGACCCGATACGCAGCCCATCGACCTGCGCGTAGACGACCATCCCGCCCCGATCACTGAGCTTCGGCGCCTCCTCCACCTGCGCCTCGGCTGATCACGCGCGTGACGCAACCACTCCAAGGTCCGCATCGGCGCGTGGAGTTCTTCCTTTCGGCGCGCGCAGCCGCGCCGCGAGTGTCCGGCGCTCGATATAGGTGGGGTAGGTGCGCGCATCGATCCCTGGCCATCGCCTCCGCGGCGCTGCGCCGCGCCAGAACTCTCCTCTGTCATGAGGGCCATCGTCGACCTACGTCGCCCTCTCTGGTCCGCGCTCCGTGGCGACAACCTTGGCGTGGTCGTCCGGGTAGTGCTCGGCGCCGTGATCCCACAACATCGCGACGAGCGGTGATGGTTACTTTGCAGTCCTGCTCCTCGGGGGCATTCGGATGCCACTGGAGGGCGGCACCGCGAATTAGGCCCTCGAGAAGCGACACCTGGGGCGAAGGCCATGACCAGTCAACACATTGCCGGCCGTCGAACTCCTGGCGCCTAGCGCACGAGCTGAGCGTCGGCGGCCGCTCACGCCTAGCAGGGCGGGTTGCCCGCCTAAACTCGCTCTCATGCCTGAGGAGAGAAAGCTCGTCACCGTCCTCTTCGCGGACATCGTCGGCTCGACCGAGCTCGGCCTGGACCACGATCCCGAGGTCGTCCGCGCCTCCCTCGGCCGCGCCTTCGATCAGGCGAGCGAGGTCCTGCGCGCGCACGGCGGGACCGTCGAGAAATTCATCGGCGACGCGGTCATGGCCGTCTTCGGCGTGCCGGCCGCCCACGACGATGATCCCGACCGCGCGGTCCGCGCCGCCTTCGCGCTGCGCGACCGGATCACGCTCGCGGATCCGGGCGCCGGCCCGGCGCTGCGCGTGCGGATCGGCGTGAACACGGGCGAGGCCGTCACCGGATCCGCGCAGAGCGCGCAGTTCCTCGTGACCGGACCCGCGGTGAACGCCGCGGCCCGCCTGCAGCAGGCTGCCGCTCCCGGAGAGATCGTGGTCGGCGACCTCACCCGGAGGCTCACGGCCGGCGGGATCGAGTACGGCGTCGCACGCGGCGTCGAGGCGAAGGGCATCGGGCGGCTCGCAGCGTGGCCGGCCGAACGCGTCGCGACCGAGGTGCCCGAGCAGCATCGCGGGCTCCCCGGGTTCCACGCGCCGCTCATTGGCCGGGATCACGAGCTGCAGACGCTGGTGCGGGCGCACGAAGGCGTTGCGCGTGGCCGTCAGCCGCACCTCGTCACGGTCTACGGGCCCGCGGGATCGGGAAAGTCGCGCCTGACATCGGAGCTCATCCTCACGATCGGACCGCAGCGGGTCCGCAGCGGCCGTTGCCTGCCATACGGCGAGGGCATCACCTACTACGCGGTGCAGCTCATCCTGCGGGAGGACGCCGGCATCGCGATCGCGGACCCGCGTGAGGTCGCGATCCGGAAGATCCGCGCCGCGGCGCTCGCGGCCTTCCCGCAGGAGGCAGAGGAGGCCGAGGCGGTCGCGCGCCGCGTCAGCGTCCTCGCCGGGCTCGAACGCGCCGAGGAGGCGCTGCCCGACGTGCGGCCGGACCAGCTGCGGGAGGAGCTGACCTTCGGGGTCCGCCGCTACTTCGAGCGTCGCGCCGCGGCAGCGCCGCTCGTGCTCGTGTTCGAGGACGTGCATTGGGCCGAGCCGGGTCTCCTCGAGACCATCGAGAGCCTCGCGGAATGGTCGCGCGCGCCGCTCCTGCTCCTCTGTCTCGCACGTCCCGACTTCCGCGAGGTGCGGCCGGCGTGGGGCAGCGCCGCGGCGAACGCCGCGGCCATCACGCTCGCGCCGCTCACCGGGGAGGACACCCGCCGCCTCATCGCGGAGCTGCTCGCGATCGACGATCTCCCCGAGCAGGTCCGCAGCGACGTCGTCACGCGCTCGGAGGGCAACCCGCTCTACGTGGAGGAGTTCCTCCGCATGCTGATGGAGACGGGCCGCATCGAGAAGCGGGCGGACCGCTGGACCGCGAACGCGTCGCTGGCGCAGGTCGAGGTCCCCCCGACGCTGCTGGGCCTCATCATGGCCCGCCTCGACCGTGTCGAGCCCGAGGTGAAGGCGCTGCTGCAGCGCGCCTCGCTCGCCGGCAGGCTCTTCTCGACCGACGCCCTCACCGCGCTCGCCGACGGCAGCGCGCCGGACCCCGGACTGCTGCGCGACGCGATCCGGCGCGACCTGCTGGTCGAGGCCGACGAGAGCGCGCTCGGATCGGGGCGCGTGTTCCGCTTCAAGCACGTGCTGATCAGGGACGTCGCCTATTCGACCGTCCCCAAGTCGGAGCGCTCGCGGCTGCACGATCGCTACGGCCGCTGGCTCGAGGACTCGCTCGGCGACCGGCGGCATGAGATCGCCGACATCATCGCGTTCCATTCCGAGCAGGCCTACCTCTTCGCGCGGGAACTCGGCGCCCCCGGGTGCGAGGAGCTCGGGCGACGCGCCCTCGGCCTCCTCCTCGAGGCGGCGCGCGCCGCGTATGAGCGCGCCGATGCGCACGCGGCCCTGAACCTGTACGCGCGTGTCGCCCGGGTCGGCGAGTCGGTCGCGCCCACGCCGGTCGAGCGGGCGGAGATCGCTGGCCGCATCCTGCTCGCGCGCGACGAAACGGCCGAGCCGGCGTCCGACCGCGAGATCGGCGAGGCGATCGAGGCCGCGAGGGCGGCGACCCCCAACCAGGTCCTCCCGGAGTTGCTCTCGCTCCGCGCCAGGGAGGAGACGATGCGCGACGAGCCCGACGCCGCCACCGCGACGCTCGCCGAAGCCGTCGAGGCGGCGCGGGAGGCAGGTGACCCCGACCCGCTGACGCGCGCGATGTTCCAGCGCGCCTTCGACCTGTACTGGCGGGGCGACATCGAGGCGATGTACCGGAGCCTGCTGGAGACGCACGAGCACGCGACGCGCACCGGGTCCAGGTGGCTCGGCCTGATCCTCTTCTGGCTGGGGAAGGCGGCCGTGTATCGGGGCGACCTGACTGCGGCCCGCGCGTTCGTGGACGAGGCGATCGCGGCGCTCCCCGATCGGTCGAAGGTCTTCCGGGGGATCGAGCACAACGTGCGAGCGCAGCATGCCCTTGACGTCGGTGATGAAGCCACCGCGGTCGTCGAGGCACGGCGCGCCCAGGAGTTGATGCGCGAGGCTGGACTCCCGGCCCGCATCGCGGCCACCGGCTGGACGCTCGGTGAGGCGCTCCTCGCGCTGGGGGACGCCGGCGGCGCGCGGGACGCGCTGGTGGAGGCCGCAGACATCTTCGAGCGGCGCGGGCAGAAGGGCCAGATCCCGGAGGTACGCGCGCGTTTGGCGCGCGCACTCATGCTCCTCGGTGACGTCACGGCGGCGCGCGCACAGGCCGAGGCCGCGCGCGCCGTCGCGATGAGGACCGACATCGAGTCCCGCTACATCGCGCTGATCGCGCTCGGTGAGGTCCACGAGGCGGAAGGGGACCCGGCAGGCGCCGAGCGGCTGTTCCGCGAAGCGGTCGCGCTGCTCGAGCCCAGCGGGCTGGGCGATGTGCTCGCGGAGGCGCGCGAGCACGCTGCGCGCTTCCTCCTGCACCAGGGCCGGCGCGATGAGGCGCGCGTGATCCTGGATGAAGTGCGCGCCTTCTACACGGACCCCCTCGCGCAGCGCCACCGGGACCGCGTCGACGCACTGCTCGCGCAGGCCGCCCCACTGCACGCGTAGGGAGCCGTCCCGCGCAGGTGGGACCATCGGCGTGACACGAGGAGGTGGGCCGGTGACGGCGGAAACGGAGCCGAAGCTCTCGCCGGGGAAGGCACGCGGCATCGACGTGCGCCGACGATGCCAGCGTCATCCGCGCGTCTGCGATGGAGCCGCCGGTGCGGTAGATGGCGTGCATCTGAACAGACTTGTTCAGATCCATCACGTAGAGCACCGTGACACGAAACCCCTCGAGCGCCGGATACAACTGGTCGCGGCCCTGGGTGCGAGAAGCGGACGATTCCACTGGGTCGCCCTGTGGCCCAATCGACTCGCTCTGCGCCAGACCTGAAAAACGTCCCGATCCCTCGGACTCGACCAACTCGAGCCGCAACCGAGGGACCTCACCAGAGAAAAGGGCTGCCCAAATGGCTGCCCAAGACGGGCGCCGGCCTCTCGGGCGACGAAAACCAGCGATTTCCCGAACGAATTCAGTAGCCCGGAGGGGATTCGAACCCCTGACCTCTTCCTTGAAAGGGCTTCGCCGATAGTCCACGCGGGTCCGCAGCCGTCCATTCCTGCCGCGTTTCGAGCTTTTCGATTCCACAGCCGTCCGCAACTGTCCGCAGCTGTTCGCGCTGATGGCTGCCCAAATGGCTGCCCAAACTTCGCGCGCCGGCTCACGATCGCCTTGACGGAGCGCATGCCGCGTGACGGGCCGCGAAGCCGGAGAGAATGGATCCGCTGATCAGTAAGGGTTCCCGTCAGCACCTCGCTGACATCCAAACCGCCATCACATCGTTGACAGTCGGATGTTGAAGCCGCCTCGCTCAATAGCCTACGCGACGGAGACGCACCGCCGAGGAGGACGAGATGGACGAGAAAGAGCGGCGCCCGCCGCGCGACCGAGCTGCTGTACCGGGGATGCGGACCGAGCGACGTGGCGCGTCAGCTCGAGCGCAGGCGCCAGAGGGGACACGCGCGCAGAACTGGTCGCCGCTTCGCCGTCCTCTAG
>JBHEML010000083.1:0-5178 GCA_046262615.1 Candidatus Limnocylindria bacterium
GCTCCATCGCGGCGATAAGCGCGTCGGAGCCCGCAGCGGATGCGTACTGGACGTGCGTACTGGACGAACGCACCGGCCACCGCCCCATCGCAGCCGCGCGATGACTCGCCCCTAGCATTGCGGCCGTGACGACGTCCGTTCCCATAAGCCGGTCCGTGCCCGCGCTGCGTCCGCTGGGCGTCGGCGACGTCATCGATCGCGCGATCACGATCTATCGTCGCCGCCCGCTGCTCTTCATCGCGCTCGCCGCGGTGCCGTCGCTGGCGCTCGGCATCGGTTCAGCACTGCTCGGTCTCGCCATTACGCGGGCGCTGGCACCCGTCGGCCCGCTCCTCACTCCTGGCGCCACCGACCCGGCGGCTCTGACCCGGGTAGCCACCGCGATCAGCGGCATCGCGGCCTTCCTGGTGATATTCGTGGTCATGGCGGTGGTCGTCGGTGCAGTTCAGAGCGGCGCCCTCGTCGACGCCGCCGCCGCGCGTTACCTGGCCCGCCAGTCGACGATCGGCTCGTCATTCCGCGCAGGCCTTCGCGCGTCGCTGCGGCTCATCGGCTCGGGCCTTTTGGGCGTCCTCGCCGTCCTCGTTCTTTGGACGCTGCTCATCATCGCGATGGCCGTGATCCAGAACGGCGCGGCTATCGCCCTCCTCGCCATCTTCGGCGTCGTCGCCACGTTCTTCCTGCTCGCGTCCTGGCTCATTGCCCCCGCGGTCGCGACCCTCGAGGGCACCGGACCGCTGTCCACCCTGCGGCGCTCGTGGCATCTCTCCTCAGGCCATCGCTGGCGCGTGCTGGGGCTGCTGTTCCTTCTGCTGGTCCTCCAGGTGATCCTCGGCGTACTTCTGTCGACCGTGCTCCTCGCCACGGTCGTCGCCGACCCGACCGTGCGGACGGTGCTCCAGCAGGTCGCCAACCTCGCTGTCAGCATCCTCTGGGCGCCGATCCAATGGGCGACCTTCACCGTCCTCTACTACGACCTCCGCGTGCGCAAGGAGGCGTTCGACCTGCAGCTGGCCGCCGAGGCGCTGCCGCGCCCCTAGCGCCGCGTGTCGCCCTGCTGATCCTGTGCCTCTGGTACGCGGGAGGCGGGATGGCGGCCGCCGACACGCTCACCCTTGCGGAATACCAAGTGCGGTTAGGCGACGCGCGAGCGCTGCTCGCGCAGGCGCGGTCCAGCGCCGCGGGCGCGCGGCAGCCGCTCGTCGACCGTGCCCGTGAGTTGCTGCGACGCACCGAAGCGGTGCGGCCGGACGCCGTCACGACACTGCGTGTGGACGACGCGCCTCTGGCGGACGGCATCACCACCGGCGATGCGCAGTTAACGCAGGCGCTGGCGCACATCGATGCGCTGATCGCTTTCGCCCGGAGTCCCTCCGGCACGGTCGATCCCGCGATCGCCGACGCGCGCCTGCGTGACGTCCTCGCGGCGCGCCAGATCGCCAGCGCACCATCGCTCGCGACGGTCCTCCAACGCGGGGTCGACGCGGTGGTGACCCGTGTGTTGGTAGGACTGCAGGAGCTGGGCATCGACCCCGGGGCTGTCGGGCGAATCGCCGTCGCCGGGCTCGCGGTCGCGATCGTTCTTGTGCTCGCGGCGATCTTCGGACCGGGGCTGCGCGAACGCGTCCGGGCGGAAGCGGTGTTCCCCGCGGGCGGCGCATCGCGGTCGCCCGATCCCGCGCACCACCTCGGTCTCGCGGACGCCGCACGGGCCGCGCGCCGCGACCGCGACGCGCTCCACGAGCTGTACCTCTACGCGCTGACCTCGCTCGCGGCGGCCGAGGCGATCCGGTACGACCCCGCGCTAACCGATCACGAGCTGCTCCTGCGTGCCGACGGGATCCCGCAGGTAGGCGCGCTGCGCGAGCTCGTGGCGCTTCACGAGCGCGCGTGGTTCGGGCTCCGCGATCCGAGTCCCGCCGACGCGGACCGCGCGCGGGCGCTCGCGCTGCGCGTCGCCGCATGAGACCGATCCGCGCACACACGACGGGATGGCGGTCGGCCGCGCTCCCGGAACGAACGACCGCATGAGACGGATCCACCCGCTGTACATCGGCGGCGTGCTCCTGGCGATCGCGAGCCTGGCTCTCGCGATCGCGACCGCCGGCAGCTCGGAACAGGGCGATGCCCTCGGGCGGTCGGCGTCCGTGTACGACGACGGACCCGGCGGTGCGAGTGCCCTGCGACGCTACATCGAGGCGATGGGCCCGCGTACCTCTGTCGTGCAGGGCGATCGTTTCTCGGTGCCGCAGGCGGCGACCGTGCTCTTCATTCTCGGCGCCAGCGAGAGCATCTCGGATGCGGACGTGGCGACGATCCGCGACTTCGTGTCGGCCGGCGGCACGCTCGTCGTCGCGAGCGAGCTCGGATTCCAGGAGCAGCGGCTCCTCGAGGCATTCGGCGTGCGCCTCGCGGGCTTCGCGCTGCCCGGCACGCGCGACGTCGCATCGCTCGCGCTCGGGATGCCTCCGGTACGTCGCGTGGTGATCGACGCCGGCCGCCAGGTCGCCGGCGGCCTTCCGCTCATCCGCGACCCCTCCAGCCCACCGGCCGCCCTCCTTACGCAGACCGAGCGCGGCGGCGGCCTCGCGTTCGTCAGCGGGTCACTCGGCCCATTCATCAACGCCGGCATCGGATCGGAAGACAACGGGCGCCTCGCGCTCGCGCTCGCCCGGACCGCCTTCCAGCGCGGAGGGGTCGTGGCCTTCGATGAGTACCACCACGGAGCGCATCCCTCCTCGAGCCTCCTCGTGGTGCTCGAGCGCACGTGGCCCGGTCAGGCGCTGATCTTCGCGGGTGTGGCGACGTTCGTGTACCTCCTCGCTTCCGGCCGCCGCCTCGGACCGCCGGTGCCGCTCGACCCCCGGCCGCCGCGCTCGAGCCTCGAGTACGTGCGCGGGTTCGCCGGACTCCTCAGGCGGTCCGGCCATTCGGAGATCGTTCGCCGCCGGGTCAGGCGCGACCTGCGGCGTGCGCTCGCACGATCCGCGGGCCTCGATCCCGAGGTTCCCGTCGATCGGATGATCGCCGCGCTCGCCATGCGCGATGCGCGGCGGGCGGACGATGCCCGGCGCCTGGACGCCGAGCTCGGCGGGCGTTTGCCCGAGGCGCGGCTCCTTCGTACCGTGCGCCAGGTGGACGAGCTGCTGGCCGGCCTCGGCGCCCCGGGCACGCGGTGACGCTCAGCGCCGCTCGCGCGCAGGACACCGCGGCGCGCTTCGCTACCGAGGTCCACCGCATCGTCGTCGGCCAGGACGAGACCGTCCGCCTCGCGTTCATCGCACTCGCGCTGGGCGGTCACGTTCTCGTCGAGGGCGTGCCCGGCACTGCGAAGACGCTGTTCGCGCGCACGGTCGCGCGGCTGATCGGTGGCGTGTTCAAGCGCATCCAGTTCACGCCCGACCTAATGCCCAGCGACATTGTCGGCACGTCCGTTTACGAGATCGCGACGAGCGAATTCCGCATCCGGCGTGGCCCCATCTTCGCGAACGTCGTGCTCGCGGACGAGGTCAATCGCGCGCCGGCGAAGACGCAGTCGGCGCTGCTCGAGGCGATGGAAGAGCGACAGGTCACGCTCGAGGGTGACGCGCACCCGCTGCCTGACCCGTTCCTGGTCCTCGCGACGCAGAACCCGGTCGAGTACGAAGGCACGTATCCGCTGCCCGAGGCGGAGCTCGACCGGTTCCTGTTCAAGGCGGTCGTCCGCTATCCCGAGCCCGAACAGGAACGCGCGATCCTGCGCGCCCACGACAACCGCGTGCCGCTCGACGAGCTCGAGCGCATCGCGCCGCTTCCGCCGGACGCTCTCGCCGCGTGCCGGGCCGAGGTCGAGGCGGTGACCGTCGAGGACTCGGTCCTCGACTACGTCGTGCGCATCGTCGCCGAATCCCGGCGCTCGCCCGACCTTCTGCTGGGTGCAAGCCCGCGCGCTGGGGTGCACCTGCTCCGGGCCGCGAAGGCCGCGGCCGCGATCGAAGGCCGCGATTTCGTGACGCCGGACGACGTGAAGTCGTTGGCGCTGCCAACGCTGCGCCACCGCCTCGTGCTGCGTGCCGAGGCCGAGATCGAAGGGTTGGATGCTGACGCCGTCGTCCGAAGGGTCGTCTCGCGCCTCGACGTGCCCCGCTGAGCCCCGCCCAATGGTGAGTCGCGTTCGAGGTTGGACCCCGTGAACATTCGCGTCCAAGGTTGACCTCGTGAACATTCGCATTCGCATCCTGCCGATACCGCGGCCGCGGCTACTCGTCGTGTTCCTGATCGCGGCGCTGCCGATCGCGCTCGGAAGCGTATCCACTGCCTTCGTATGGCTCGGCGCGCTGGTCGCCGTGGTGGCGGGGGTGTTGACCGCGCTGGATCTTCGCGCCGCCGTCCGCGCGGGCGGTCTCAGTGCGGTGCGCCACAGCGAGCCGCAGCTGTCGCTCGCCGCGCCGAACCAGGTCCGCGTGCGGCTGCGAAACGCGTCGCCAAGCCGTGTTCGCGGGATAGTTCGCGACGACCCGCCCGTGTCCTTCGCGGTCGACCGCCGCTCCATGCCGTTCGACGTGCCCGCGGGCGCGGTCGTCGACCTCGACTACGTCGCGCGCCCACGCCACCGGGGCACGTTCGCCTTCGGAGACATTCACGTGCGCTGGAACGCGCCGCTCGGCCTCGTCGCGGTGCAGGGACGCGAGGCGGCGGCCGCGGAGGCACGGGTATACCCCGACCTGCGCGAGATCCGTCGCTACGAGGTCAGCCTCCGGCGAGGCCTCGCGTACGACCCGGGACAGCGGCGCGCGCGGCAGGCCGGCGCGGGCAGCCTCTTCGAACGCCTGCGCGAATACACCCCGGACGACGACCCGCGCTCGATCTCCTGGACGGCCACGGCGCGGCGCGGCCGTCCGATCAGCGTCGAGTACGAGACCGAACGCCAGCAGCGTGTGCTCATCCTCGTAGACGCGGGACGGATGATGGCCAGCACGCTCGGCGATCTGACGAAGCTCGACCACGCCGTGAACACCGCGCTAATGCTCGGATACCTCGCGACCGCGAAGGGCGACGAGGTCGGTCTGATGGGCTTCTCCGACGCCGTACGCTCGTACCTCCTGCCCCGGCGTGGACGCCGCCAGTTCCTGCGGATCGCGGACGAGCTGCGGCGCCTCGAAGTGACCACGACCGAAACGGACTATCGCGCGGCGTTCG
>JBHEML010000084.1:0-5165 GCA_046262615.1 Candidatus Limnocylindria bacterium
AGCCATCACCACGAGCGATGAGACCGTCGCGGCCCTCCGGGACTTCGTCGCCAGGCTCGGCAAGACGGGCATCGTGTGCAAGGACACGACCGGGTTCGTGGTCAACCGGCTGCTGGTGCCGTACATGCTCGCCGCCGTCCGTGCGCTAGAGCAGGGCGTGGCGAGCGCGGAGGAGATCGACCAGGCCATGATGCTGGGAGCGGGTCATCCGATGGGACCTCTCGCTCTCATCGACTACACCGGTCTCGACGTGAACCTCTACGTCGCGAACATCATGTTCGACGAGTTCAAGGACCCCAACCTCGCGCCGCCTGCCCTGCTCAAACGCATGGTCGCGGCCGGCCAGCTCGGCGTGAAGTCCGGCAAGGGCTTCTACGAGTACGACGAGCGGGGAAAGCGGAAGTAGCGAAGGCACCGCGCGCGTCCATGCGATGAGCCGCCAGGCGGGCGAGCCCGATACCGTTGGGGAGGCCGGCCCCCTGAGCGCACTGACGATCGAGGCGGAAGCACGGCGGAAGGCGGGGCGGTGGGCCGTGCTCGCGGCCGTCGCGCAGATCGCGCTGGTGGCCGTCGGCGCCCTGTACTTCCCATACCTTCGCAACTTCCTCATCGCCGTCGGGTACGGCTTCATCCTGCCCGCGATCGCCGTCATTCACGTCCGGAGCGCGCCGCGGCGTGACAGCGGCGCGATCCTCGGAACGATCGCCGGGACATCGGCCGTCGCGATGGGGCTGGCCGGATCCGTGAACGTCGACCTCGAACCGGCGGCGCTGCTGCTGCTCGGCGTGTGGTGGTGGACCACCGGCAAGATGGCAGCGGAGACGCGCTCGCTGCCTGCCGGTTTCGGTGTCGGCACCGCCGCCGCGGGAGCGCTGGCGGTGGCCGCCGCGGCGCTCGCGGCGTTCTCCTCCGCCTCGATCGCGGTCCTGCCGGCGGGGCTCGCGGTCGTCGTCGAGCAACCCTACTTCGCGATATCGCATGCCGCGCTCGGCGCGTGGCTCCTCGTCCTCGCTGTCGTGTTTCGCACCGTGGACCACGCCGCTCGTTAGTCGCCGCGGCCGCTGCTCACCGACGATGACCGAGTCGGCGGCGATCGGGGTCCCGCGGGCCTGTCGCACGCAACGGCCGATAGACTGCCCGCGATCTCAGGGTGTGCCGGGAAGACTGGTCGGCAGGAGAACGCACATGCCCCGGCTTTCCGGCAGCGACCCCGCGCGATGACGACCGACCTCCTCGCCGCCGCCCAGGTCGTCACGGCGCTCGTGCTAGTCGCGACAGTCGTCGCCGCTTTCACTCACCGCAGCCCCCTGCCGGAATCGATCGCCCTCGTGCTCGTCGGGCTGGGCGGAGCGATCCTGTTCCCGACCGTTCGGCTCGCGATCTCCGCCGACCTGGTGCTTCTGGTCTTGGTGCCGGGGCTCGTCTTCGAAGCGGCGTACGCGCTCGAGTGGCGGGACATCCGCAGGGTGCTAACCGCGCTCGTCGCGCTGGCGATCCCGGGGGTCCTCCTCTCGGCCGGCGTCGTCGCGCTCGCGCTCCACGCGGTGCTCGGGCTGCCCTTCCCCCTGGCATTCATCGTGGGGGCGATCACCGCCGCGACCGATCCAGTAGCGGTGATCGCGGCGCTGCGGCGACTCGACGTCCCGGTGCGGCTGCGCACGCTCGTCGAAGGCGAAAGCCTCCTCAACGACGGCACCGGGCTGGTGCTCTTCGCATTGGCACTGCGCGCGGTCGCCGGCGATCTCACGTTCGGCGACGCCGTCGGTCTGTTCGCGATCACGATCACGGTGAGCGTGGCGGCTGGACTTGTCGGCGGATACCTGGCGGCGCAGCTGATCCGCAGGACCGAGCACTCGGCGATCCAGTTGATGAGCTCGCTGGTGCTGGCGTACGGCACGTACGAGATCGCCGCGCACTTCGGCCTCTCCGGCATCCTCGCGACCGTCGTGAGCGGGACCACCCTCGGCGTCTTCGTGCGCCGCGACGCGCCGGGCGCCCCGATCGTCCGCGATTTCGACGTGTTCTGGGGCACGCTCGCGTTCGCCCTCACGTCCGTCACGTTCCTGCTGATCGGCTTCGCGATCGACATCCCGGCGCTTCGCGGAGCGCTCGTCGGCATAGTCGCCGGGACCCTCGCGGTCGTCGCCGCCCGCGCGAGCATCGTCTACGTGCCGCTCGCCCTGCTCCGGCTGCGCAGGGGCCGGCGCTCTCCGGCCGGCTGGTCGCACGTCCTCTTCTGGTCGGGTCTGCGTGGTGCGGTCGCCCTCGCCGCCGCGCTGTCGATCCCGCCGAGCGTCCCCGAGCGCGTGCTCCTCCAGGAGATCAGCTTCGGGATCGTGCTGCTCACGCTGATCATCCAAGGAGGAACGGCGCGGTTGCTCGTGGGTCGCGTCCTCGGCGACCAGGCCGAGCCGGCTGGCGATCGGGCGACGAAGCACTGTTGAGCCCACGGCCCGCGCGCGGTGCCGCATCGGCCCCTCTGCGCTCGACCGCGCGGTTCGCGCCGGGCAGCTCCCCCTTTGCGCCCCCGCGAGTGTGACCCGGATTGGTCGGACCTCCCGGCCGGCCCGTATCTACTCGCCGTCGCCGGCATGCTCCGGCAGGGGGATCGCGGCGCGCGCTCGCCGGTGACCGAACTCCTCGTCCTCCACCGCGACGACGTCGTCCGGCGTCAGCTCGTACACGGGCGGTGAAAAGAAGCGCTGCGCGATCGCTGTCGGGACCGTCGCGGACAGGATCACGATGGTGACCAGGATCGAGAACTGCGTGCGATCGATGATGCCGGCGTTCAGGCCGTAGAGCGATGAGATGGTCCCGAAGGTGAGACCCGTGCTCATTAGCAGCGTCGTGTACGTGGCGTGGGGTCGCACGTACCGCAGGGCCACCGGGAAGACCCCGATGAACTTGAGGCCGATCTTCACGACGAAGAAACCCATGAGCAGCGGCACGCTGCCCGCCAAGGCGCTGATGCTGACGTTCAGACCGCCCTTGAAGAAGAAGAAGGGCGTCAGGAGCGAGAACGCGACGACGCGGAAGCGGCGGTGCTGCTCCGGGTACTGCTGGAAGACGCGCGCGACGGCGAGGCCGAGGAGGAACGCCGGGAGAACGGCGTGGCTCTTCGCGAGGTCGGCGGTCCACATGAGCAGGAAGAGCACGAAGAACGCGCCCTTGATCTCCGGCTCGATGACCCGGTCGCCGTACCGCGCGAAGAACCAACGTTGGAGCAGGAGCATGCCGACGATCGCCGCGATCGAAACGGCGATGAAAAGCGCCAGGAACGGCGTGGGCGTGATGAACAACAGGGAGAGAGCGAGCGCGGTGCCGAAGTCGGTGACGAACGTCGCGGCCATGATGATCTTGCCGATCTCCGTGTTCGTGAGGCCGGTCTCCACGAGCACCGCGTACACGACCGCAAGCGACGTGGTCGACAGCGCCACGCCGGCGATCTCGGCCTGCCGCAGGTCCCAGCCGGCGACGAAATACGCGAAGAGGCCGGCTCCCACGAACGGCAGCAGGAAGGAGAGGCCGCCGATCAGGAGCGACTCCTTGAATTTCTGCCGCAGGAGCGACGGATCCACTTCGGCACCGGCCAGGAAGGTCAGCACGATGCTGGCGAAGCTCGCGAGGAAGTCGATCCACGGCGTCGTGGCGATGCCGAAGGCGTTGCCGGCCAGGACGCCGAACGCGATCTCGATGATGGCGACCGAGATGCCGATCTCCACGCTGATCATCGACGCGACGAGGACGCAGAGCGCGAGGATCGTGGCGACGAGCAGCGTGTCCATGCGCACCTCCCGCGGCGGCGGGTGCGAAAAGACCCCTACCACCGACTCAACTTCGTGGTAGAGGCCATCAGCCGCGGAGCGGCGGTTCGGGTGCGGCGAGCCTCATCGCCGTGCGTCGATGGTGCCATAGGCGAAAGCGTTGCGCCCGGCTGGCCGCGACCGGCGTGACTACCATGAGCATCCTGGTGGCAGTCGGGACCAACACGCGTAAGACCAAGGAAACGCCGCCCCGCCACGAGGCGCTCGGCATCGCCGTCGATGACGTCAAGGGCATGTGCCGGGCGATGCTGCTCACGCGGATGCTCGGCGAGCGGATGATGCAGCTGAACCGGATGGGACGGGCGGCGTTCGTTGGGGTCGCCGATGGCCACGAGGCCGCTCAGGTCGGGGCCGCGTGGTGTATCCGCAAGGGGGTCGACTGGGTCGCCCCGTACTACCGCGACATGGGAGTCGCGCTCGTGCTCGGCCAGACCGCGGAGGACCAGTTCCTCGGCGTGTTCGCGAAGGCGACCGACCCCAACTCCGCGGGCCGCCAGATCGTGAACCAGTTCAGCGACCCGCGCGCGAACATCCTCACGGGCTCCGTCTGCATCGCGACCCAGTTCCCCCACGCGGTGGGGCTCGCGCTTGCCGCGAAGATCAAGCGCGAGGATCGCATCGTGTTCACCTTCGGCGGCGAAGGAGCGACGAGCCCCGGCGACTTCCACGAGGCGCTGAACTTCGCCTCGGTCCGGAAACTTCCCGTGGTCTTCATCATCGAGAACAACCTCTTCGCGATCTCGACGCCGCAGTCCAAGCAGATGGCGGTCGCGAACGTGGCCGATCGTGCGGCCGCGTACGCGATGCCGGGAGCGGTCGCGGACGGGACCGATGTGCTGGACGTCTACGAGAAGGTCCGCGCCGCAGCCGACCGCGCGCGCGGCGGCGATGGCCCGAGCCTGGTCGAGGTCAAGTGCTACCGCTACCAGCCCCACTCCTCCGACGACGACGACAGCCGCTACCGTTCGAAGGACACCCTGCGCGAGTGGCTCGCGAAGGACCCCATCGACAAGTGCGCCGCATACCTGCGCGGGCAGGGCGTGCCCGAGACCGAGCTCGCGTCCATGCGCGCCGAGATCGCGGTGAACATCGAACGCGCGATCGACGCCGCTGAGGCGGCCCCGGACCCGCGGCCGGAGGACACGCTGCGCCACGTGTACGCCGAGGACGCTCCCCTCCCCGACGGCACCCGCGCCTAGCAAAGGACGCGCGCCAATGGCGTCCGAGGTCGACCGGCTCATCTACGACTGGAACCGCGACGGCAGGGCGGCGCGCGCCGACTATCGCGCGGTCGAGCTCGACGACGAGACGCTGCGCGACGGGCTGCAGGGTCCCTCCGTG
>JBHEML010000085.1:0-5064 GCA_046262615.1 Candidatus Limnocylindria bacterium
AGGCGGTGTTCCTAGCGGTCGCGACTCCCATCGACCTGTCGCGCCTGGTCTTTGCGGGCGTCCTTCTCGCGTCGCTCGGTGCGCTCGTCGACATGGCGGTCGGTCAGGCCTCGGCGACATTCGAGATCGCGTCGGTCGACCGCGAGATCCGCGGCCGTGCCCTCTATGCGAGCGCGCTCAACGTGGGACGCGACCACATCGGCTCGCTCGTGAACACCCTGGCCCTCGCGTACTTCGGCGGGACGCTGCCTCTGCTGCTCCTGCTGTCGCTGGGGAACTCGCCACTGGCGACGTCGCTGAACAGCGAGACGGTCGCCGGAGCGGTGCTGTCCGTCCTCATTGCGAGCGTCGGCCTCGTGATCTGCGTCCCGATCACCACGGCATTCGCCGTCATGCTCGCCCGCCGCTGACCCGCCGCCGCGGCCGCCGCACGGACATCCTTGCGTGCCCAAAGACCGATCGGCCAGCTCCGAGGTCTCGAGATGGACCGTTCCGAAGGTGTGGCCGAGCTGTGCCGCGCCGGCTGACTGTCGCGTCGCGCTGGGGCCAAACATGGACCAGTTGCGCGAGCAGCACCACCGCCGCCGGTCGCCGCGCCATGCGGCCTCCGGCGGCTGACGCGCATCGCCTCGCGTCCACGTCCGCGATCGCCCCCGGCCGCCGTTCCTGATCGTGAGGCGCGTGTTGACGCTCGCGGCGGCGCGCATTGATACTCAGTCTCAATGGCCGGAGGCTCCGCGCGTGCCGTGATCGCGCGACTCGAGCGCGGTGGCATCAGGCGCACCTCACCGCGCGCCCGGGTGATCGCCGCGGCGCTCAGGCAAGGGCAGCCGTTCACCGCGGCGGAGCTCGTGACCGAGCTGGCGGCGCGCGGCGCCGGCCGCGCGACCGTCTTCAGGACGCTCGACCTCCTGGTGCGCTCGGGCGTGCTGGCCCGCATCCACGGGATCGAGCGCGGCGCCCGCTGCCAGCGCTACACCCCGTGCGCGCCGCAGCACCACCACCACCTCGTGTGCCGGGCGTGCGGCCGCGTCGACGAACTCCCAGAGCCCGGACTCGAACGCAGGCTGCGCCGGCTCGCGGCGGACCGCGGCTTTCGTGCCGTCGTCCATACCGTGGAGATCGAGGGCGTCTGCGGCGATTGCGCGGACCGTCAGTGATCGTCATGGGCGTCGTGCTCGCGACGTTCGTCTCGACGATGACGGGCGGGCTCATCGCTCTTCGGACCGTGCGCCATCTGGGCGTGATCCTCGCGCTCGGCGCCGGCGTGCGGATCGGCGCCGCGTTCTTCGACCTCGCGCCCGAGTCCGCGAGGGAGCTCGGCAGCATCGACTCCGCGATGATCTTCGCCGGCATCGGCTTCCTCGCGTTCTATCTGCTCGAGCGACTGACGCTGCTGCACGTCGGCCACGAGGCGGGGATCGCTGTCGAGCGCCATGAGCACGTGGGCACGCTCGGTGCCGGCGGGATGTCGATCCACAGCCTGCTTGACGGAGTCGCCGTCGGTGCGGCGTTCCACGCGGGTACCGAGCTCGGTCTCGTCGTCGCGCTGGTGGTAGTACTTCACGATTTCTCGGACGGCATCGGGACCGTCTCGATCCTCCTCGCGAACGACGCAAAACCGCGGACCGCGTTTCGCTGGCTCGTGGTCGACGCGCTCGCGCCCGTGGTCGGCGCGCTGTCGGCGTTCCTGCTGACCGTGGAAGGCCCGGCGCTCGGGGCGATCCTCGGCACCTTCGTCGGCTTCTTCCTGTACGTCGGCGCGGCGGAGCTCCTTCCCGAAGCGCATCGAAAGGAGCGGTCGCCGCTGGTGATGGTGGCGACCGTCGTGGGCGCGGCGTTCATCTTCGGCGTGACGAGGGCCGTGACCAGCATCTGAACGGTCGCGCGGTACACTCGAGATCGCGCGACCCCTGTCCGGAGGTTCCCCCTTTTGGCGCTGATCGATCCCGACATGACCATCGCGTCCGTCACCGAGCGGTGGCCCGACACCGCGCGCCTGTTCGCGCGGTACGGACTCGGCTGCGCGTCGTGCGCGATCAGCAAGAGCGAGACGATCCGTCAGGGCGCCCTCGGCCACGGTGGTGGGCGCGTCGACCTGAACGAGCTGCTGCGCGATCTCAACACCTTCGCCGAGACGGGCAAGCTGCCGCAGGGGCTGCCCGAGGCGAGCAAGGTGGCCGCCGGTGGTGGCGGCCCGAAGGGCATGGCGCCGAAGCAGCAGGGGATCAAGAACGTCATCGCCGTGATGTCGGGCAAGGGCGGCGTCGGCAAGTCGCTCGTCGCCGGGCTGCTCGCGGTCGGCTTGAAGAAGGAGGGCCTCTCCGTCGGTGTCCTCGACGGCGACATCACCGGACCATCGATCCCGCGGATGTTCGGCGTGCGTGAGAAGCCCGGCGTGGCCGGCGGCCAGACGCTGGTCCCGCCCTCGTCGCGCGGCGGCGTCCCGATCATGTCGATGAACCTCCTGCTTCCCGGGGAGGAGGAGGCCGTCATCTGGCGCGGCCCGATGGTTTCGGGCGCGATCCGCCAGTTCTACAGCGACGTCGCGTGGGGCGACCTCGACTTCCTCATCGTCGATCTCCCGCCGGGCACGAGCGACGCGCCGCTCACCGTCATGCAGGCGCTCCCGATATCCGGCGTCATCCTGGTGACCACCCCCCAGGCTCTGGCGACGATGGTCGTGACCAAAGCGGTGCGACTGGTGAAGCAGCTGGGCGGAGACATCCTCGGCATCGTCGAGAACATGGCGTACGTGACGATGCCCGATGGGTCGCGCAACGAGGTCTTCGGTCCTTCACAGGGGCTGAAGCTGGTGATCGCGGCGAACGCGCCGCTCCTCGCGAAGATCCCCATCGATCCCGTGATCGCGAACCTCGCCGACAACGGCAGGATCGAGGAGTACCTCTCGCCGGAGTTCTCCGAGCTGGTGGCCAACTTCCTCTCCGTCGCGCCGAAGGCGCCTCTGGCGCCGGTGGGAGCGCACACCCACTAGCAGCGACTCGCTAGAGTCCGCGGCGATGCGCGCCGCGCTCGCGACGCACCGCGGCTCGCTCTTCCTGTACGTCGCGACAACGGCGGCCAACGTGCTCGCGTTCGGCTACCAATTCGTGATGGCCCGGCTCCTCGCGCCGGCCGATTACGCGATCCTGACCGCCCTGTTCGGCTACCTCATCCTCGAGTCGATCAGCACGCAGGTGATCCAATCCGCGACCGCCAAGCTCGCCGCCCAGTACCGCGCGCGAGGCGAGACGGCCGCGCTTCACGTGTTCGTGCTTCGCTGGCTGCGCCGCATCGCCGTCGTCGCGGGACCGCCTGCCCTGCTGGTGGTCGTCCTCGCGCTCCCGCTGGGCGCGCTGCTCGCGCTGCCTCCGCTGACCGTCGCGCTACTCGGCGTGTCGCTGTTCTTCAACGGCATGCTCACCTTCACGCAGGGCCTGCTCCAGGGGCTCGGCCGGTTCATGTGGCTCGGTGCGCTGTTGCTTCTGCAGGCGGCGGCGCGGCTCGCCATCGGGACCGCGCTCGTCCTCGCGGCGCTGGGCGTGAACGGCGCGTTCATCGGCGCCGCGAGCGCTCCGATCGCGGGTGTCCTCGGCTCGCTCATCGCGCTCTGGCCGCTGCTGCGCGCCGCGCGCGGCGCGGCGCACCCCGTCGCGCTGGCCGCGGCCGAGACGCGCTTCTTCCTTCTCGCGGCGATCGTCCTCCTCGCGTACTCGGCGCTGACCAACATGGATGCGTTGCTCATGCGCGGACTGCTCTCGGCCGAGGATGCGGGCGCGTACGCGGGAGCCATCACCATGGCGAAGATCGTCCTGTTCGCTCCGATAGCGGTCGGCTTCATCCTTCTTGAACGCACAGCCAACGCGCACGCGCGAGGCGAGGACAACGCTCGAATGCTGTTCCTGGCCCTCGGCTTCGTGGTCGTCACGAGCGGCGCCGTGACCCTCGCGTACCTCATCGCCCCCGCGTTCTTCGTGGGCATCGTTGTCGGTTCGCAGTACCCCGCCACCGTCGCGATCATCGGCCCGTACGGCATAGCGGCGCTCGCCAACGCGCTCCTCACGCTCTGGATCGCGTACTTCATCGGGCGGGGCGAGATGCGCGTCGGTCTCCTGCTCGCGGTCGCGGTGGCGCTGCAGCTCGCCCTCATGGTCGTGCTGGCCCGCGACGCCATCACTCTCGCGCGCATCGTCCTCACCGTGGGCCTTCTGACGCAGGCGGCAGCTGCGGCGAGCTTCGTGCTGGACCGGCGCCGGCTCGCCACCGCCCGGTAAGCTGCCCGTCGTGCGGGAGACCGAGCACGTCAGCGATCCGCGCAGCCGCGCCGTGGTCCGCGCCTCGCTCGTCCTGACCGCGACAGGCGTCGTCTCCGCGGCGACCGTGCGCAACGCGGCCGACGAGGGCGGAGACGACGTCGCGTTCGCGCTCGCGTACGCGGTCTTTCTCGGGCTCGTCCTTCTCGCCACCCCGCGGCGGCCCGTGCGCGGGGCGCTGCCGATCGCCTTCGTCGCGGTCGCGGCCACGTACCTCGCGGCCGCCGTCGGGGGGTGGGGAAGCATCGTCGGGATGGCCGCCTTCGTGGCGGCGGCCGCCCTGGGCGTATTCGCGACGTCGCGTCCCTTCCGGCCCGTCGTCGCCGCCGGCTTCGCCCTCTGGACGCCCGCGCTGCGCTTCTTCGGAGAGGATCCCTATGGCGGCTCTTTTCCGCCGATCCTCGCGGTCGCTTCAGTTCTCGCGCTCGCCACCCTCGCCGCCACGGTGGTGGGCCGGCCTTCCCTGGACGCGGACGAGCGTCTGCGGCGCATCGGGCTGGGTCTGCTCGCGGTGACGTGTGTCGGCGCGGTCGTCGAGAGGCACCAGGTGGTGTCCTCGCTGGGGCTCGCCCCCGACGACCTGATGGCGCTCGCGGTCGTGGCGCTGTTCCCGCTCCTCATGGTCGCCCGCATCCGACCGGGTACGCGCGACGCGCTCGCGACCGGCCTCGCCCTCGGGACCTACGCCGTCGTGGGCCTCGCGCTGATCCTCGGCAAGGCGTACCACTCCGACGCGGTCACCGCGCCGCAC
>JBHEML010000086.1:0-5040 GCA_046262615.1 Candidatus Limnocylindria bacterium
CACCGATCCCGTAGGTGCGGAGCAACCCCACTGCGGAGCGCACCGCCAGCTCCGCGAAGAACGGCGCCACGAGGTCACGCTCCTCGCGCATCCATCGCAGCGCGTCCTGGGGTCGCGGTACCGCGTGCGACTGCGCGAGACCGAGGACCGCGGCGACGGCCGCCGCTCCTCCCCAGGCCCCCAGGAGCCATCCGATCGTGTCATGGCCGGAGCTCACCGCGAGAAGCACCGCCGGGATCAGCACGAGGGCCCACATCAGGTCGTTGAGGAAGGCCGAGGCTCCCATGCGACGCGCGAAGAACACGAAGCGCCAGCAGTCCTGCAACAAGAGGCCAGGAAGCAGCACCCCGAGGATGACGATGGCGCCTCCGAGAGTCCCGCCGATGGCGGTCCCCGCCACGGCGATGAGGGTACCGACGACGGCGCCGACCGCGAGCGCGGTCCCGGTGGCGGCGCGCATGCCCCGGTCGAGCTCGGCCACCGAGGCTCCGGGGTAGCGAACGACGAACGGCTCCGTCGCGATGGCGCGGGATACGCCGAGGACCGTGACGTACGTGGTGAAGGCGATCCCGAAGACGCCAAAGTCCTCGGCGCTGACGCTGCGCGCGATCAAGGCGCCGAGGACGAAGTTCGTCAGGCTCGACAAGGCCTGATCGCCAACCACCCATCCGACCCTGCGCGCGGGCGTCAACCAGTGCCTCATGGGTGCGTCGGGCAGAAGGCCAGCGCGGTCGCCAGAGGCCGGGGCGCGGCGCTCCGTCCCATCGCGGTCAAGGACCCAGCGTACCGGCGATGCGGTCGCCGCCTCCGGCACGGCGCACGGGCAGGCGAGCGGGAGCGCGCGCGTCGAGTCTCTCCAGGATCGCGTCTCCTGATCCTGCCCGGACGGCGGCGGCTCATCGAGGTCGGCACCGTCGCTCCGGCGCCCCGTTTACGCTGACTGCGTGGACCCGGAGAGCACCCGCGCCGCCGCGCACACCGCGCCGACCGGGCGCGCGGACGAGAAGGGCGGTTCGCGCAGCGGCGAGCCGCCGGCCCGAACGCCGCGGGACTTTGGAGCGCTCTGGCTTCCCCTCATGCGCTCGCTCACCGCCGTGACCCGCTCGTGGCTCGTCTGGAAGAACGCCGACGCCGCGCTCGCCGGCATCGGCGACATCGACTCCGCCGCCATGAAGGCCGAATGGCCGGAGATCTCGACCGCGTTCCGCGCCTGGGCGGCCGAGGAGCGCCTCCTGCCGACGACCGTCTGCCCGCACATTCCCGGGGGCCTGAACCTGCTCGCCCTGCCCGCCGACTCCGGGAGCATCCTCGAGCTGGGGGTGAAGGAGACGAAAGTCTTCCGCGGCTCGATCCTCTTCCGGACCGAGGACCTTCTGCCACTGGCGGAACTCGATGCGCGTGGCTTTCGAAGGCTGCGTCCGGGCGCGGAGGGCGTGTTCAAGCTCGTCCTCAACGGGGCCCGGCCGGGTGGCAGGGCCGACGAGGCGGGCCTCGCCGCAAAGGACGTGCGGAGGCTGCTGCGCCTGGACCCGGAAGGCGCCCGGCTGGCGGCGCCGCTGTTCGGGCCCGCGGCGCCGAGCGCTCTGGCCGCGGCGTCTGCGGCCGCCGCCGGGGGATGGGATCGGCGCGCGATGATGGCGCTGGAGACATGGGCGATCCTTCGCGGCCCGCGGCATCCGAGGCTGCTCGCACGGCGTGCCTGGTTCAGGCTCCGCGGGTCGCGCAGCTGCCCCATCGTGCGCGCGCTCCTCGGAGACCATAGGCGCATCCCGGGGGACCGCCCGCGGTGGCTCGCTGAGGTCCGGCGGGAGCACGTCCTGCATGGAGGCTGACCGTTCTGTGGCGCCGGCCGGCTGGCGGCCGCCCGGAGAGCGGGTGGCCCGCCGGTGAGCGACCCACGAAGGGCGGTCCTCGTCACGGAGGGTCAGAAGGTGGGCCTCTCGCGTGCCGCGGTCGCCGCGGTGCGCGCGCTCGCGGCGGCCGGCTACCGGCCCACAGTCACGGTGTCGGGCGGCCCGTCGCTCGCGGCCTCCTCGCGATATTGCGTGCGCCGCGTGACCGTTCCGGCCGCCGAGAGCGATCCCCGCGGATACGCCGCGGCGGTCGCACGCGAGCTGTCGGCTGGGCGTTACCTCACCGCCCTGCCGGCGAGCGAGCCCGCGCTCGATGCGCTGGACGTGTCCGTGCGCCGTCTGCAGGACAAGATCGTGTGGGCCGAGGCCGCGCGAGGGACTGGCCTGCAGGTGCCGCGCACGCGCGTGTTCGCGACGGGCGAGGAGCTGGTGGCAGGGAGTGGCAGCCTCGACTACCCGTGCGTGGTGAAACCGAACCTCAAGCGATTCCTGGCACGCCGCTTCGATTCCCGCGAACAGCTGTCGCGCGCGGACATCGGCGATGGCCCGCTCCTCGTGCAGCCCTTCATGAGCGACGGTCTGCGGGGCGTGATCGGCGTCATGTCCCGGGGAGAGCTCATCGCCGCCGCCCACCTCCGGTACGTCCGCGTCTGGCCCTTCCCCTGCGGGACAGTCGCCTCCGCGTTCACCGTCACTCCGGACACCCGGCTGGAAGCGCGCCTGGTCGATCTCCTCGGAAGCTACGAGGGGCCCTTCCACGTCGACCTCGCAGGCGAGTTCCTGCTCGACGTGAATCCGCGCATCCACGCGGCGCTCCCCGCCGCTGTCGCCTCCGGGGTGAACCTGGTGGCGATCCACTGCGACGGCATGAGGGGCCTTCGCCCCCCACGGGCGCGGGGCCGGGCAGGCGTCTTCTTCCGGTGGATCGAAGGCGACGTGCGAAGCATCTTGGCCGCCGTTCGCCACGGCACGATCGGACGCGCGGAAGCGATCCGGCAGGTCCTGCCGAGACCGCGGACCGCATACAGCTATGAGTCACTGCGGGATCCCGGTCCCCTGGTGGCGCGCGCACGCGCGGCACTGAGCAGCTGACGCGAGTGCGAACGAGCCTCGGCATCGATGGGCCGACCGATGTCGGCGCCCGCTCCCTCGGGCGGCCGCGCATCGTCGCGTTCGCCTTTTCCTGCGAACCGGGGGCCGGGTCGGAACCTGGGACAGGATGGCTCTGGGCCAGGATGCTCGCCGGCATCGGCGAGACGTGGGTCATCGTTCGCCGGTTCCCGGCACGCGTGGATGCGATCGCGCGCGCGCTCGAGCGTATCCCGGAGCGCGCCTCGCTCCATTTCATCCATCTGGACGATCCCCCACTCGCGGAAAGGCGCAGCTGGGCGACGCATCCGCTGTGGGGCCGTGTCGAGTACCTGCTCTGGCAGCGGAGCGCGCTTCGCCTCGCGCGTGATCTTCATCAACAGATCCGATTCGACCTCGCCTGGCACCTGACCTACGCCAACGCGTGGTTCGGCTCGCTCGCGGCGCAGATCGGTCCGCCGTTCGTGTACGGGCCCGTCGGTGGCGGGCTCGGTCCACCGTGGCGGCTCGTGCCGGCACTCGGCGCGTCGGGCACCATGCATGAGGTCGCCCGGACCGGCGGGCGGCTCCTGGGCCGGCATGCCAATCCCGTGGCGCGGATCGCGTGGGAGCGCGCGCGGCTGATCCTCGTGCAGAATCCGGAAACGCGGGAGTGGTTGCCCGAGCCTCACCGCAGCAAGGCGATCGTATTTCCCAACGTGGTGATGGACGAGCCGAGGCTTCCTGCCCGCCCGCCACGCGATCCCGCCTCGCCGCCAACGGCGTTCTTCGCGGGCCGACTCCTCGCCTGGAAGGGCGTCGCGCTCGCGCTTCACGCCATGCGGCTCTTGCCGGAGTGGCGACTGGTGATCTGCGGCGACGGGGCGGAGGAGAGCCGCCTTCGACGTCTCTGCGGCGCGCTCGGGCTCGACCACCGGGTGACCTTCCGCGGATGGCTAAGCCGCGACCGCCTGCGCGAAGCGATGCGCGAGGAGGGTGACGTCTTTCTCTTTCCGAGCCTGCACGACGAAGGATGCTGGGCCGTAGGCGAGGCCATCAGCTGGGGACTGCCAGCGGTCTGCCTCGATCGCGGCGGGCCACCGATACTCGCGACCCGGACGGTGCCCGCAACCGGCCTCGCCGACACGGTCGCCGGCCTAGCGCGCGCGCTCGAGGCGGTGCGGGGCGCGGTCCCGGCAGTGCCGGCCCTAGACATGGCGTCCCGCCGCGCCGATCTCGCCGCGGCCCTCGCCGAGGCCCGCCTCATATGAGCGCCGGATCGCAGCCCGGACCCATCGCGCACGTTTGGTCGCACTGGGGCTTCGATGTCTCGATAGTGGTCGCCACCGGTGCATCGGCCGTGCTCTTCGAGCGGTGAACGCATCGCCGGCGGCGACGCTGGAGCTCTCCGTGCTCATCGCGGCCCGAGCGTCGGGCGAGCGGCTCGAAAGGTGCCTCGAATCACTGGCGCGACAGAGTGCGGTCACAGGCGGCTACGAGGTCGTCGTCATCGTTCGCGGTGGCTCTCCGACGCCTGGCGTCGACCACTCCGCCTCGAAGCTGCCGTTCGCGTTCCGTGTTTTGCGTCTGCCGCCTGGCACGGGCGATCCATGGCGCGACGGAGCGCTGGCCGCCTCGGGAAGGATCGTGCTCCTGCTATTCGACGACATGACGGCGGATCGCGAGCTCATTGCCGAGCACCAGCGGCTCCATCGCGAGCGCACCGGGGTCGTGGGCCACGGTCGCGTGATCGTTGACGTGTCGGACCCGGCAGGCGCCCTCGCCCGAAGCGCCGCCGCGATGAGGGCGGACCGCCGGAGCCGGCTTGCCGGAGGAGACCTCACTCCGGCGGAGTGCCGCGACGGGAACGTCTCGGTGGAGCGCTCGAGGCTCCTCTCGCACGAGGGATCGGGAGCGCGAACTGCCGACGAGGCGTGCATGGACCATGCGTACCGCCTGCGCGCCGGTGGTGCGCAGCTGGTATTCCTGCCCAGAGCCGTCGCCTCGGAGCGCCGGGCGCGCTCCTCACGATCGGCCGTGATACGGGAAGCGGAGGAAGAGGGTGCGGCCGATGCGCGGACGATGCGCCGCCACCCGGAAGCGCTGGCCGATCTAAGGC
>JBHEML010000087.1:0-5023 GCA_046262615.1 Candidatus Limnocylindria bacterium
CCCCGACCGCGTCTTCGGCAGCTCGGGGGTGAACATGATCGTCTTGGGGCGGGCGATGGACCCGATCTTCGACACGACATGCTGGCGCAGCTCGCCGCTCAGCGACTCGACCTCCTCGACGCCGCCGCGCAGCGTCACGAAAGCGAAGATCGCCTGCGTCGTGACTGGATCCTCGCGGCCGATGACCGCCGCCTCGGCGACCTTCGGGTGCGAGACGAGCGCGGACTCGACCTCGGTGGTGGAGATGCGATGTCCGGAGATCTTCATCACGTCGTCGACGCGGCCGAGCAGCCAGAAGTACCCGTCCATGTCACGCTTGGCGCCGTCGCCGGCGAAGTACTTCCCGGGGAAGCGGCTCCAGTACGTCTCGCGATAGCGGGCGTCGTCGTTGTAGATGCCGCGCAGCATCGCCGGCCACGGCCGGTCGAGCACCAGGTAGCCCGCTCCGCCGAGCGGCACTGTCGCGCCCTCCTCGTCGACGACGTCGGCCTTGATCCCGGGGAACGGGAAGGTGGCGCTCCCCGGCTTCGTGGTCGTGATCCCGGGGAGCGGCGTGATGAGGATGCACCCGGTCTCGGTCATCCACCAGGTGTCGACGATCGGGCAGCGTCCTCCGCCGATGTGCTCGCGGTACCAGAGCCACGCCTCGGGGTTGATCGGCTCCCCCACCGAACCGAGGAGCCGCAGCGTCGACATGTCGTGGTGGCCGGGATAGTCGGCTCCCCACTTCATGAACGTGCGGATGGCGGTCGGGGCGCAGTAGAGGATCGAGACCTTGTGCTTCGCGATGATCGACCACCAGCGGTCCTTGTCGGGGAAGTCGGGGGTCCCCTCGTACATCACGCTGGTGATGCCGTTGGCGAGCGGCCCGAAGACGATGTAGCTGTGGCCGGTCACCCAGCCGATGTCGGCAGCGCACCAGTAAACGTCGTCGTCTTTAACGTCGAACACGAGCCGGTGCGTCGATGCCACGCCGGTGAGGTAACCCCCCGTCGTGTGCACGATGCCCTTGGGCCTCGCGGTGGTGCCCGAGGTGTACAGCAGGTAGAGCATGTGCTCGGCGTCGAGCTCCTCGGGCGCGCATTCGTCGCTCTGCCGATCGACGACCTCGTGCCACCACAAGTCGCGCTCGGGGCTCCAGGGCACGTCCTGCTTCGTGCGCTGGACGACGAGCACCTTCTGGATCGTCTTGGTCTGGGCGAGCGCGTCATCGGCGTTCTTCTTCAGCGGTACGACGCCTCCCTTGCGATAGCCGCCGTCAGCCGTTATGAGGACCTTCGCCTCGGAGTCGTTGATCCTCCCGGCCAGCGCCTCGGCGGAGAAGCCACCGAACACCACGGTGAACGGCGCGCCGATCCGCGCGCACGCGAGCATCGCGACCGGCAGCTCGGGGATCATCGGCATGTAGATCGCGACCCGATCGCCTTTGACGACCCCGATCTCGCGCAGCGCGTTGGCGCACCGCTGCGTCATGGCGAGCAGCTCCGCGTACGTGACGGTCCGCGAATCGCCAGGCTCTCCCTCCCAGTGATAGGCGACCTTGGTGCCCTTGCCCGCGCGGACGTGCCTGTCGAGGCAGTTGACGGACGCGTTCAGCGTTCCATCGGCGAACCACTTCGCGTACGGCGCCTCCCATTCGAGGACCCGCGTGAATGGCTTCGACCACTCGAGGCGCCTCGCTTCTTCCGCCCAGAATCCCTGGAAGTCGCGCTCCGCCCGCTCGTAGATCGATGCGTCGGCCGCATTCGCCCGCGCCGCGAATTCCGGAGGCGGCGGAAAGGTCCGATCCTCGGACCCAAGCGCCTCGAGCGCCGCGCCGCTGCTCGCGTCGATCGCTCCCATGTGCATCACCCCCGCCTTCGTGGGATGGCCGAAGTTTACGGGCCGGCCGCCATCGCGAGGCTCGGGAGGTCGGCCATCCCCCGGGCTGGCATGCGTCGCCGCGCGGCTTCGTACAGAATGCTGCGCTAACACGCCGAAATGCTCGCGTCCGACCGTCGGGCGCGGCAGTAAGACGCGACCGAGGAGGAAATCGTGCCTGGACTCTCCAAGGCGGAGACGATCAACACGATCGCGAACAAGACGGGCCTGACCCGGAAGCAGATAAACGAGGTGATGGACGAGCAGGCCAAGCTCGCGTACAAGGAAGCCAAGAACGGCTTCACCATTCCGGGTCTCGGGAAGTTCGTGCTCGTCGATCGCAAGGCACGCACGGGCCGCAACCCGGCGACCGGCCAGCAGATCCAGATCCCGGCCAAGCGCGTCCTGAAGTTTCGCGTCGCGAAGCAGGCGAAGGACGCCGTGATGCCCAAGAAGCGAGGTTCGGCCTCGCGTTAGTCCCGCGTAGCGCGTCCGAAGGCGGGCGAGGTTCAAGGGAACGCTTCGTGGGGACACCACCGCGCGAGTGGCTCGTGGAAACGATCGAGACGAGCCTTCACGTTCTTCCCCCGGCACCGGGCGTCTTCGACGCGCTCCCGATCCCGGGCGTCTTCGGACGCGTCAGCCGGCTGTCACATCCGCTCGCGAACCTCGTCGGGGTGGCGCGGTTCACCGAGGAGGACGCGGCCGCGCGCGTCGCCGAGGTGCGGGACCTCTTCGGCGCGCGTGGCGCGGCGTTCGGCTGGGTCACCGGGCCCGCGACCAAGCCCCCCGACCTCGCGCGCCATCTGGTCTCGGCGGGCCTGGTGAAGGTGGACGAGATGGCAGGAATGGTCCTTCTCGACCTGCGGAGGCCCATCGACGTGGCGCCCGGAGTGCGCGTGCGTGAGGCCGCTGCCAGCGAGCTCGCCGGCGCGGTCGATCTCGTCGCGGCCTCCTACGGGCTCCCCGGCGATGTCGCGCGGATGCTCACGGAAGCGATGACGCGCTCGTCGGAACGTGTGCGATCCCGCTGCTACTTCGCGTACGAGGGTGAAGGGCGCGAGCCGATCGCGTGGAGCTCGCTCGTCCACATCCCCGACTCGGAGACAGTGCTGCTGGGCGGGGCGGCGACCCTGCCGGAACACCGGGGCAAGGGCGCGTACACGGCACTGGTCGCGCGCAGGCTGGCTGATGCGCATGCCGACGGTTCGAGTTCAGCGATCATCCAAGCCGTGCGGTCGACCTCAGCTCCCGTCTGCGCTCGGCTTGGCTTCGAAGAGGTCAGCGCACTGGAGATGTACGCGTGGAGCCCGCCGCACGAGGAGCGGAGCGCGGCCTAACGCCGGATCCGCGTCTCCTGCGGGCGTTCTCTTGTGGTGACCGATGGCGGACGGGTTCCTGGCGGCGCGAGCGGACGACCGCCTGAACGCGACGCCAGCATCTCGAGCGCCATCCCGCCGGTCGGTGACCACTCGTGGTCACCCAGCCGCGCATCGGCGCGGCAGTACGCCCACCTGCTGTCGAAGATCGTGAGCTTGTCCGCGCCGGAGTTGTGGCGGCCGTCGTGACCGGGATGGGTGCAAAGGTAGTGGATCGCCGATGAGCCGACGGTCGTATCCAATGCCACCTCCCTGCCGGGCAGGCTAGGGCGCGTCGGGTCGCGCGTCGGTACGCGACCGCACACGTGTCGAAATGATCCACGGCGGCTTTTCGCGTGGGCAGATCGAGGCGGTCGGTCGCGTGACCCTCGGTAACCAGATGGGGCCCCCGGTCCATACGCTGAATGCCAGATGGATGCGAAGCGCGATGGTGCTGCCGCTCCCGGCCACCGCCCCGAGATGAACCGTTTGCTGCGGGCCCTTCCCAAGAACGAGCTCGATGGGATGCGCGCGCACCTGAAGCCGGTCGATCTCAAGCTCCACGACCTCGTCTACGAACCCTTCGCGCCGATCGGGCACGTGTACTTCCCCACGAGCGGCGTCTTCTCGATCGTGAAGTCCATGCTCGACGGACGCGGGCTCGAGATCGCGATGGCCGGTAGGGAAGGCTTTGTGGGAGTTCCCGCGTTCCTGGGATCGACCGAGGACTCGAGCCGGACGATCGTCCAGGCCTCCGCATCGGCATACCGGATGAACACCAAGGCGCTAGCGGCGCAGGTCGAACGCGGCACGCTGCGATCCGTGCTGACCCGCTACGTGCGGGCCTACCTGGTCCTGGTGGGGCAGTCGGCCGCCTGCCACGCGCTGCACCCCGTCGAGCGCCGGTGCGCCAGGTGGCTGCTGATGACCAGAGACCGGGTCGGCGCGGACGAGTTCGAGATGACGCAGGAGTTCCTCGCGACCATGCTCGGCGTCCGGCGGGCGACGGTCACGGTGGCGGCCGGAGCGCTGCAACGCGCCGGGCTGATCACCTACCGCCACGGACGGCTCCGCGTCCGGGACGCAAAACGGCTGGAGCAGCTCGCGTGCGAGTGCTACGAGTTCGAGAAGCCCGCGGCCTGACTTTCGCGGTCGGCTTGCGGGCGACCCAGCGCTCCCTTTACCTGCGACGCCGGCGGTGCCATCCTCACCCCGGCAGAGGCGGCCGCCAACCCCGGACCGGCACAAAGGACGCGAAGTAAAGGGGAGTCAGGATGGAGACGACGAAGGAATTGACCGTGGTCCTCGAGGACAGGCCGGGCACGCTCGCGAAGGCGTGCGCCGCCATCGCGGAGGCCGGCATCAACATCGAGGGGTTCTGCGCGGTCCCGTCGGCGACGGGCAAGCAGGGCACCTTCCACGTGCTCACCGCGGATGCCGCGGCTACGCGCCGGGCCGTCGAGAAGGCCGGCTTCACCTGCAAGGACGAGCGCGACGTCGTGCTCGTCCAGGCCGAGGACCGTCCCGGATCCCTCGGAAGGATCCTGAAGAGCGTGGCGGACGCCGAGATCAACCTCGGCCGCAGCTACGTCGCGACCAATAACCGCATCGCGTTCTCCGCCGACGATGTCGCTCAGCTGCGCCAGGTGCTGCAGCAGGCCGGTGTGACCGCCGCCAAGAAGTAGCACCATCCGAAGGCCGCCTCTGCCAGACGCGCCTTCGCTGACGAACGCCGACCTCGCCGAGCTCCTGGCCGTCGAAGCGGGACGCCACACCGACCAGCGGGCACGCGCGCTGCGCAGGGC
>JBHEML010000088.1:0-4897 GCA_046262615.1 Candidatus Limnocylindria bacterium
GACCAGCGGCGCGTGGAGGTCGTTGGCCGCGCACACGTGCACCACGTCGACGTCGGCATCCGCGAGGGGCGACGGATCCGCCGCTGCTTCCCTCCCGCTGACCGGGCCGGCCACCCTGACCCCGATGTCACGCAGCGCCTCGGCGTGGCGCAGCCCGGCCCCGCCCATGCCGACGACGAGCGCGCGGAGCGATCCGAACAACGCGCGCAATTGTGCCGATGCCCGCCGCGGCCCGCCGACCTACGATCGGGCGCGATGGCCGAGGTCGTTCCCTTCCACGGGCTGCGCTATGACGAAGCGAAGGCGGGGCCGCTCGGCGACCTCGTCTCGCCGCCATACGACGTCATCTCGGACGAGCTACGGGACCAGCTGTACCAGCGGAGCCCCTACAACGTCGTGCGCGTCGAGTATGGCCGCGACGAGCCGGGGCAGACGGATCGTTACGCGAAGGCGACCGAGACGCTCGATGGCTGGATCCGCGACGGTGTGTTGCGCCACGACAACACCCCGGCCTTCTACCTCCACGACCACTACTTCGAGCACGCCGGAAAGCGCATCCGGCGGCGCGGATTCCTCGGGGCGCTGCGCCTGTACCACGAGGGACGTGGCATCGTCCGTCCTCACGAGCTGACGTTCCCGAAGGCGAAGGCCGACCGTCTCAGCCTTCTTCGCGCCACGCGCGTGAACACCAGTCCCGTGTTCGGGCTGTTCGCGGACGAACGGGGCGAGATCGCGCGATCGCTCGAGGCCTGGATGAGCCGGGGGCCGGCGCCCATGGTCGGTGAAGCGCGCGTCGGGAGCGAGCGGCACCTCGTGTGGCGCCTCGACGACAAGATGCTGACGCGAAAGCTCGCGGGTCTTCTCAAGGACGCTCGGGTGTACATCGCCGACGGTCATCATCGCTACGAGACCGCGCTGACGTATCTCGATGACGAGCGGAAGGCGGGCCACATCGAGATCGAAGAGGACAGCCCGAACTATGTCCTCGCGTACCTCTGTCCGCTTGACGACCCGGGCCTGCTGATCCTCGCGACGCACCGCGTCGTGCGCGGCGGCGACGCCGTCCTCGACGAGCTCGTCGCGCGTGCGTTCGACGCCGCGCCCATAGACGCCGGAGCACTCGGCGATACGCAGCCGGGCATCGTCCTCGTGCGCGAAGGCGGCTTCACGGAGTTGCGCCCGCGTGCGGACGCTGACCTCTCCGCGCTCCAGGAGTCCTGGCGCACGCTTCCGGTCGCGCAGGCGGAACACCTGCTCCTCGAGCCGGCGCGTGCGGCCGGAGCGACGGTCGAGTACGACCACGATGCCGAGCGCGCCGCCTCGCGGGCGACGAACGGCACGAGCGCGATCCTCCTGCGCGCCGTCGACGCGACCACGCTGCGGCGCGTCGCGGACGCGTGGCAGCGCCTGCCGCAGAAGACGACGTACTTCCACCCGAAGGCGCCCGCTGGCCTGGTGTTGCGCCCACTCGGGGACTGAACCGCTAAGCCCTCGCGAGGCTCCGCCGGCCTAGATCTGCGATCGCGCTGACGAGGGAGAACAGCGCCGCGATCACGAGCGCGCTCGCGGTCAGCGCCGCGGGATCGCGCGCGGCGATCGCCTGTAACGCGATGTAGCCGATGCCGTTCCAGACGAACAGGTACTCGACGATCGGCAGGCTCGCCACGGAGATGCGCAGTCCGCTGCCGAGCGCCTCAAGCACGACGGGCATGACATGCGGCAGGACATGCACGCGGAGGATCCAGCTGCCGAGCAGTCCCTTCGAGTTCGCCGTCGTGACGAAGTCGGCGTCGAGCACTTCGCTCATGCGAGCGGCCGTCAGCTGCGCCGTGACCGCTACGGCGGGCACCGCGATGGACAGGAGGGGAAGGACGATGTGCTCGTCATAGCCAAAGCCGAAGACGGGCAGCAGCCGGTGGCCCGTGGCTCCGGTCGACGCGATGACGCTCAGCTGCAGGAAGTACGCGACGAAGAACGATGGGACCGCGGCGGCGAGGCCGGTGACGCCGATCAGCGACCCGCTCGCGAGCGCGCGGCGGCGCAGCACCGCCGCCGCGGTCCCGATGGCCAAGCCGACGGTGAGGGCCAGCAGCGCTGCTCCCGCCAGGAGGACTGCGCTCCGCAGCGCGGCGTCGGCGACGATATTCGGCAGGGGCGCGTCGTAGACCTCGCTGAGCGGCCGTTCGCACGGATTCTGCGCAGGCACGATCGTCCCGGGGAAACGGCTCGGCGGCGCCGCGCAGCCGAATGCGGCTCCCTGCTGGATGGAGAACGCCGGGTACCGCGCCATCGCGACCGGCGCGATGCCGACCACCGCGGCCCACACCACGATCGCGACCAGCGGGACGCGCCCGAGCCGCAGCAGGACCTTCACGGATGCAGCTCCGGGGCGCCGAGCGCCCGCCGACCGATGGCGTAGCCGATCAAGGCGGCGGCGTCGGCCCGGACATCGCCGGCCGTCCCGTCGCCGCGAATGACGACCGAGCGCGTCGTCGCAAAGGCTGCGACGCCGGGCCACTGCACAAGGTCGATCGGCGAGGTGCCGCGCGTGATCCGGTACCGCGCCCCGGCGAGATCGGCGTACCGGTCGATGACGGGTACGAGGTCGCCATAGGCAGTCTGGAACTGGAGCTGGCCACCGAGCAACGACTGGACGACGAGCACGAGTTCGATCGGCGCGCCCGCCAGCAGCTGACGCACGGCCTTCGCGTCGGCGGTGACGTCGGCGGACGGGTCGAAGGCGACGAGTGTGACCGCCGGCCCGGGGTGCGCGCCGACGGCTCGCGCGGCGGCGGCGATCGCGTCGGCCGCTGCGTTCGAGCGGTCGTCGGGATCCGGCGCCACGGCCCAGACCACGATCCGCGGCGTGCCGGGTGGCGCGGGCGTGTTCGCGGCGAGCGTCCGCGAGGTCGAACGGACGAGCGCGATCGGCAGCTCGATGTGCGCGGTGATGGGGAGCGCGCGGGCGAGCGAGGTCCGCGTGCTCGGATCGCTCGCGCGCACGCCGCCGGAGCTCAGCCTTGCGTATATCTCGGTCGCGTTCGGCACGCTGCCACCCATGAACCGGTCCGCCGCGGCGACGTCGAGGGCGAAGACCGGCGGTCGCGAGGCGTTCTCCAGCGGCGCCACCTCGGCGAGGCGCAGGTAGGGGTTCACGCGGCCGCCGACCCGCGCCACCGGGGGGTAGGTCTTTCGCAGCGGGTCGACGTAGAGCACCGCCGCAGCTCCGCGCTTCAGCGCATTCGCGACCGTCGACTGGAAGTCGGGCCCCTGCGTCGCGCGCGGCCCCGTGAGGACGCTCTGAAGGCGCAGGATCAGCACCGCTTTGCCGCGGACATCGACGGCCGCGTAATCGTCTGCCCAGTCCTTCACGGCCCGGCCCAGGTCCGGAGGCGAGAACGCGCCGACCGCCAGCTCCGTGATGTCGGAAGGCGCGATGCCCCACCCCGCGAAGACCACCGGGACATCGAGCGTGCCGCCGCCTGCGGCGTCGTACAGCACAGGCTGGTAATCGCCCGCCACTCCGAACCCTTCGCGCAGCCGGGTCGCGGCGCCGCCTTCGCCAATCTCCAGCCGAGAAGGGGCGACCTGCCCCAGACGCGTCGTCGCGCCCTCGATCGCGTAGCTGGCGCCGAGCGGCTGGAGCCCTGCCGCGGCTAAGGCCCGCTCGACGCCAACGTCCGCCGACACGGAGTCCCGCGCGGCGCGCGCCCAGTCGCTCGCGGCCGCGTAGCGCTCCGGTACCAGGAACGATCCAGCGACGAGCGCCGCGACGCCCGCCGCGACCAGCGCCGTGCGCCCAGACGCGAGGTCGTCGAAGAGATTCCGGCGCCTGAACTGCCTGGCGATCCCGATGCCGAGCGCCCCGAACGCGACCGCGGTGAGCGCGAACGCGAGGCCCGGCACGAGGAACACCCACCGCGTCGTGTACAGGTTCTCGATGCCGCGCGCGTTGGCGAGCAGCCCGCCCCATTCAGGTATCTCCGACAGACGGACGACGAGGAAGCCGCCTTGACGAACGACCCGCAGCGACTCAGTCAGATCCAGCGAGCGCGTCGGACCGACGAAGATCGAGAGCACGCCGAGCTCCGCGAGCGCCACCAGCGCGGCGGCGATGTGCTGGCTCGACTGGAGCGCCACGATCGGGACCAGGTGCGGCAGGTGGTGCCTCGCGAACAGCGCGCCGCGACGGACGCCGAGAGTCAGCGCGCCATCGGTGAACGGCGCCCCGCCCAGCCGCTCAAGTTCCGCTCGGAAGACGCGGTACGGGCCTGCCCAGCCGGTGACCAGAAGCGCGCCGATGAACCCCGCCGGATGCGGGTCGCTGGCGAAGAGCGCCAGGATCGCGAGCACGGCGACCAACGTCGCCGGGATCGCGCTGGCCACCTCCGCGAGCGCGTCGAGCACGTATCGCGGTCTCGCCCACCAGCTGGCCACGAGCGACAGCGCGAGCCCCGCGGCGACACGCGCGATGCCGGCGAGGACCACGATCGCGAGCGTCGTCCGCGCGCCGATGAGGATCAGGCTCAGAAGGTCCCGCCCCGCGGTGTCTGAGCCCAGCGGGAACAGCCCCCCGGGGGCGAACGGACGGGGCTCGCCGGCAGGACCTTCGAGCAGGCTGAAGATGTCCTCGTGCGGCGCCAGTCGATCGCCGTACAGAGCCGCGACCAGAAGCGCGAGGACGCCCACCAGGCCGATCGCGAGCCACGGATCGGCGCGGCGCATCGGGTCACCGTAACCCGCTGATGCTTTCCTCTGATTGCCGGAGCACGTTTCGTGAGGCACAGGAAAGCTGCCTCGCCTTGAGCCTCCCCTCCCGTTGGAAGCATCAAGTCCGGTCGCCTCAGCGCCGCGGACAGCCTGCTCGGCGCACATGACCCCCAATCGGGGGTAACAG
>JBHEML010000089.1:0-4765 GCA_046262615.1 Candidatus Limnocylindria bacterium
GAGCAGCTCGACACGAAGATCGCGCAGGTCGAGGAGCGTGACCGCCGGCTGTCCGAGCGAGAGGCCATCCTCGACGCTGAGCGGACGAAGATCGTCCAGCTCCAGGACGAGCAGCGCGTGGAACTGGCCCGCGTCGCCGCTCTGAGCCAGGACGAGGCCCGTGCGCTCCTCCTCGAACGGGTCGAGGAGGAGATGCGGGACATCACGGGCCACCGCGTGCGGGAGCTCGAGCTGGAGGCGCGCGAGCAGGCCGACGCGAAGGCCCGCGACATCATCACCATGGCCATCCAGCGGTACGCGGCGGAGCACACGACGGAGCACACGGTGACGGTCGTACAGCTGCCGAGCGACGACATGAAGGGGCGGATCATCGGCCGCGAGGGCCGTCGTCGTCTCGGGGTTCGACCCGATCAGGCGGGAGGTGGCGAAGCGGGCTCTGGCCCGCTTGCTCGTCGATGGCCGGATCCACCCGGCCCGCATCGAGGAGATGGTCGGCAGGGCGAAGACCGAGATCGACCAGATCGTCAAGGAGGCGGGGGAGTCGGCCGTCTACGAGCTCGGCCTGAGCGGGATCAACCCCGACCTGGTGAAGCTCCTCGGGAGGCTCCATTTCCGGACTTCATTCGGGCAGAACGTGCTGCGGCACTCGATCGAGGTCGCGCACGTCGCCGGGATGCTCGCGGCCGAGACGGGCTACGACCAGCAGACCATGAAGCGCGCCGGACTGCTCCATGACATCGGCAAGGCGATCGACCACGAGGTCGAGGGGCCGCACACCGTGATCGGCGGGGAGCTCCTGCGCCGGTACGGCTTTCCGCAGACCGTGATCGACGGCGTCGTCGGTCACCACGGGGATGTGGAGCCCGCCACGATGGTCGGGACGCTCATCTCCGCAGCCGACGCCATCAGCGCGGCGCGTCCGGGAGCGCGCAGCGAGATCGTCTCGAACTACATCCAGCGCCTCACCGAGCTCGAGAGCGTCGCCAACAGCTTCCCCGGCGTGGAAAAGTCGTTCGCGATCCAGGCGGGCCGTGAGGTGCGCGTCATGGTGAAGCCGGGGGAGATCGACGACCTCTCTGCGTCTCGCCTCGCGCGCGACATGGCCCAGCGGATCCAGGAAACGCTGCAGTATCCGGGGCAGATCAAGATCACGGTGATCCGGGAGACGCGCGCGGTCGACTACGCGAAGTAACACCGCGTGAAGGTGCTCTTCGTCGGCGACGTCGTCGGCAAGCCGGGCCGGTCCGCGGTCGGCGCGCTGCTGGCCGCGCTCCGCGCGGAGCTCGCGGTCGATCTCGCGATCGTCAACGGCGAGAACGCCGCGGGCGGCGCCGGGCTGACCGGGCGGATCGCCGAAGAGCTGCACCACGCAGGCGCGGACGTCGTGACGAACGGCAACCACGTTTGGGATCAGCGCACGTTCAAGGATGAGATCGGGCAGCTGCCGTACGCGATCCGCCCGCTGAACCTGCCCGCGAACAACCCCGGAGCCGGCTGGGTCGTCATCGGCGGCGCTCTCGTCGTGAACGCGATCGGGAGGACGTTCATGGCGCCGCACGACGACCCGTTCCGCGCCGTCGATTCGCTGCTCGCCGAGCTCGGAGCGCGCGCGCCGGCGGTGCGCATCCTCGACTGGCACGCGGAGGCCACGAGCGAGAAGCTGGCGATGGGCTGGCACCTGGACGGCCGCTTCTCCGCCGTGGTCGGCAGCCACACCCACGTCCCGACCGCTGACCCGCGGGTGCTTCCCGGGGGCACCGCGCTGGTATGCGACACGGGGATGGTCGGGCCCCGAGACTCGATCCTCGGTATGCGGGCCGACATCATCGTCGAGCGCTTTACCACCGGGATGCCGCGGCGCTTCGAGGTAGCCGAGGGCTCGGTCGACTTCAACAGCGTCCTCATCGACGTTGACGATGCGACCGGACGCGCCGTGTCGATCGCCCGCGTGGATCGTACGTTCGAGGAATGAGGCTCCCGGCGTCCGCCTGTAAACTCCGCGCCGGTGCCTGACCACGCGATCCCGCCCGATCCAGGATGAAGAAGGAGACTGACACGATGAAGCGTCCGCTGGCCCTGGCCGTGCTGAGCGCGGTCCTCATCGTCGCCTGCGGCGGCGGCGGGAGCGGAGGTGGAGCGGCCAGCGGAGCGGCCAGCGGTGCGCCGGCCGCTGCCACGAAGGTCGGCGTGGTCACCGACATCGGCCAGCTCGAGGACAAGTCGTTCAACGAGTACACGTGGAAGGGCGTGCAGGACGGCGCCAAGGCGGTCGGCGCCACGCCACAAGTCATCGTCACCAAGGACGTCGCGGACTACAAGCAGAACATCCAGCAGTTCGTCGACCAGAAGTACGACGCGATCGTGACCATCGGCTTCCTCATCGGGACCGACACGCTCGCCGCCGCCCAGAAGAACCCGGGGATCCAGTTCATCGGAGTGGACCAGTTCGTCTGCGTTCCAAAGGACGCCAGCGACAAGGAATGCAAGGGCACTCCGCCCGACAACTACCAGGGACTGCAGTACAACGAAGCGCAGGCGGGCTACCTGGTCGGGATCGTCGCCGCGACGCTCACCAAGAGCGGCAAGATCGGGGCGGTCGGTGGCCGCTCTGACGTGCCTCCGGTCGTGAACTACATCAAGGGCTACGAGAACGCCGCCAAGGCGACGCGGCCCGGCACGCAGGTGCTGATCAACTACACCGAGGACTTCAACGCGCCGGACAAGGGCGAGGCATCCGCGCGCACGATGATCGGCCAGGGGGCCGACGTGATCTTCCAGGTCGCTGGTCTCACGGGCGCGGGCGCGCTCCGGGCAGCGTGCAGCGCGAAGATCTGGGGGATCGGCGTTGACGTGGACCAGTACACATCGCTGCCGGACGCTCAGGCGTGCATCGTCACGAGCGCGGAGAAGCGGCTTCAGGCGACTGTGACGGCCGCGCTCAAGCGGTGGAAGGAGAAGGGGAAGCAGGGCGGCAACTTCTTCAATGACGCGACGAACGACGGCATCGGCTACTCGATGCTCCGCAATCTGAGTCCCGTCCCTGCGGGCCTCGAGGACAAGCTCAAGCAGGCACTGTCTGACATGAAAGCCGGTAAGCTCAAGCCGATCCCCTGATCCCGGAGCGAAATGAAGAGCGCGAAGAACGCACGCCCGCCGGGCGCCGCGCCCGTGCTGTCGATGCGCGGCGTCACCAAGCGGTACGCGACGGGAACGCTCGCGAACGAGGCCGTCGACTTCGAGGTGCGCGCAGGCGAGATCCACGCGCTCCTGGGCGAGAACGGTGCCGGCAAGTCGACGCTGATGCACATCCTGTATGGACTGGTAGCTCCGGACTCGGGTGAGATCGCCATCGACGGACATCCGGTCACGATCGCCGACCCGGCGGATGCCATCGCGCGCGGAGTCGGCATGGTCCACCAGCACTTCATGCTCGTACCAGTCCTCACTGTCGCCGAGAACGTCGTGCTCGGGCGCGAGCTGGTCGGTCCCGCGCAAGTTCTCGATCGCGCGGAAGCCGCGCGGCGGGTCCGAGCGCTGGCGGAGCGGCTGGGATTCGCGCTTGCGCCGGAGGAGCGCACCGAGCAGCTGAGCGTCGGGCAGCAGCAGCGCGTCGAGATCCTGAAGTCGGTCTATCGAGGCGCGCGGATCCTCGTCCTCGACGAGCCGACGGCGGTCCTCACGCCGCAGGAAACGCGTGAGATATTCACGGTCCTGAGGCGTCTGGCCGACGAAGGCGCTGCGATCGTGTTCATCAGCCACAAGCTCGAGGAGGTCCTGGAGCTCGCCGACCGGATCACCGTCATCCGGCGTGGCAAGGTCGTCGGCCAGCGCGAGCCTCGCGAGACGACCGCCGACGAGTTGGCCGAGCTGATGGTCGGCCGCGAGGTCTCGCTCCGGGTCGACCGGGGGCGCTCCCGCCCCGCCGAGGTGAGGCTCGCCGTGCACAGGCTGCGGGTCGCCGGTGACCGCGGACACGAGGCGGTGCGGTCGGTGGACCTCGACGTGCGAGCGGGCGAGATCCTCGGCATCGCCGGGGTCGCCGGGAACGGGCAGGAACACCTCGTCGAGTGCGTCGTGGGGCTGCGCGCCGCCGCATCCGGGACGATCCACATCGACGGCCGCGACGTGACCAAGGGATCGATCCGGCAGAGGCGCGATCGTGGACTCGCGTACGTGCCGGCGGACCGGCAGCGCGCCGGGCTCGTCCTCGCGTTCTCCGTTCGCGACAACCTCGCTCTGACGACCTACGAAGACGCCCCGCTGGCGCGCGGCGTCGGACGTCTTCTCCGCGACCGTCGGGCCATCGACGCGAGCGCCCGGGGGCTCATCGAACGGTTCGACGTCCGCACCCCGTCGCCCTCGGTGGAGACGGGAACGCTGTCCGGAGGAAACCAGCAGAAGGTCGTGGTCGCGCGCGAGTTCCGCGCGGATCTCCGACTGCTCGTGCTCGATCAGCCGACGCGCGGTCTCGACGTCGGGAGCATCGAATTCATCCACCGCCAGGTGCTCGCGCAGCGCGACGCCGGTACGGCGATCCTTCTCGTGTCGGCGGAGCTCGACGAGGTCCTCCAGCTCGCGGACCGTGTCGCCGTGATGTACCGCGGCAGCATCGTCGCGACGCTGGCGGCGGCCGAAGCGAGTCGCGACCGCGTGGGCCGCCTGATGGCGACGGGAGCGGCCGCGTGATCTTCGCGCGTCGCCTGCTCGGCGCGTGGAGGGTCGTCGCCGTCCCCGCCTTGTCGATCGTCCTCGCGCTCGCCCTGGC
>JBHEML010000090.1:0-4436 GCA_046262615.1 Candidatus Limnocylindria bacterium
GACGGATCTCGCGCACGCGGTACAGCGAAACGAGCTCGGCGACGTCGTAAGAGAGGTCAGTGATGTCGTCGAGGCTGGAGGCCAGGTCGACGATGTCCTCGCGGTCCAGCGGCGTGACGAACGTCTCGTTGAGGTTGCGGATGATCTCGTGGGTCAGCTTGTCGCCGTGATGCTCGATCGCGTGGATGTCGCGGACCTTGCGCTCGACCTCCGTGTAATCGGTCAGCAGGGCCTCCAGCGCTCGAGCGGCCTCGAGCGCGTTCTCCGCGTGCTGGGTGAAGAGCTCGAAGAAGATGCTCTTTCGAGGCATCAGCGACAGGCGCACCGACGCGAGTCTACGGGCGGCAGGGCTATCCGGTGCCGCGGACCTCACGCTGTGCCTGTGCACCTTCCCGAGATCGGCGTCACGAAGGACCAGGCGCAAGCCGTGAAGGTGCTGATTCCGCCCCACAGGTTGCACTCGGGAAGTCGAAAGGACGACGGCACGGCGCAGTCGTGCCGGACGCGCACGCCGACGGGCGTGGCGGCCGCTCGGACCCCGGCGGGGCCGCTGGCACGCCGGTTGCTTTTCACTCCGGTCCGATATGGCTCCAGTGGGAGCAGGAGGAACAGCGGACATGATGCTCTTCGCGTTCGGGCTGATCGCCGGCGTCGCTCTCGGATTGATCATCATCGGCTTCCTCGCGATCGCGGCCTATGACCACGGGTACAAGGACGCGATGGATCGCCGCAAGGCGTGGCGCGCCGAGCTCGTCGCGCGCCAGGAGGCGGTCAGCGCGGCGCTCGGATCCGCACGGCGGAGAGCCAGCTGAGCCCCACCGCGGGCCGGCGCCGTGACCCCCGCTCGGGCGGGGGTCTTTCGTTCCCGCTTCCTGGCACATGGCGCGGGGTCTGACAACATGCACGGGATGCGACAACTGAAGGCCGTCTGCGTCGGAGGTGGTCTGGGCGCTCCGGCCGTCATGGCGGGGCTGCGCCGGTACACCGAGGACATCACGGGGCTCATCGCCGTCACGGATTCGGGGCGTTCGACCGGCAAGGTCCGCATTGCGCTCGATGTGCCCGCCCCGGGCGACGTCCGTAACGCCCTGGCCGTCCTCGCGGAGGGAGACCCGGTGCTGCGCCGCCTGTTCGCGCATCGGTTCGAGACCGACAAGAGCGAGGAGCTCAACGGGATGGCGTTCGGCAATCTGTTCCTCGCCGCCCTGACCCAGGAGGAGGGTTCGTTCCTGCGCGCGGTCGAGGAGGCGTCGCGCCTGCTCGGCCTGCGCGGCCGCGTCCTTCCGGTCACGCTCTACAACACCCACCTGTGCGCGAAGCTGACCGACGGCACGTACGTCGAGGAGGAAGTGAACGTCCGCGCGCTCGGCAAGGCACCCATCGAGCGCATCTACCTCCAGAATGGCGACGTCGAGGCGACCGCGGGCTCGGTCGAGGCGATCGCGGAAGCGGACCTGGTCACCCTCGGGCCGGGCAGCCTCTTCACCACGGTCTGCGCGTGCCTTCTGGTCCCCGAAATAGCCAGGGCGATCGCGACCACCGACGCCCGGGTCGTGTACGTGGCCAACACGACGCGCCAGCCGGGACAGACCGACACCCTCGGGCTGGCGGACCACGTGGGCGCTGTCCTGGAGTACCTCGGTGGCTCGGGGCTCGACGCGGTGCTGCTGAACGACGACCCGCTCCCGGCACGTCTGCGGCACCACTACGCCGATATGGGCCTGCCGTACCTCGAACCCACGGTCCAGGAGATCGGGGCGATCCGCGCGCTCGGGGTCACGCCGGTCCTCGCGCCGATCGTCGACAAGTGGAGCGGGCCGCGCGACCTATGGAACAAAGAGGACTGCATCCGGCACGATCCGGCGCGCGTCGCCGACGCGCTGCTGAGGCTCGTTGACGATCGCTCGCGGCCGGCGCTCAGGGCACTTCCCTGAAGCGGCATTTCCTGTCGATCGAGGATCTCGAGGTGCCCGAGCTCCGGGCCCTCCTCGACGACGCGCTGGCGCTGAAGCGTGGATCCTCGCATGCCGATGCGCTCCACGGCCGTTCGCTCGCCATGATCTTCGAGAAACCAAGCCTGCGGACGCGCCTCTCGTTCGAGATGGCGATGGTGCAGCTCGGCGGCCACGCGGTGTACCTCTCCCCCGCCGAGGTCGGGCTCGGTCGGCGCGAGAGCGTCGCCGACGTCGCGCGCGTCGTCAGCCGCTACGTCGACTTCGTCGTGCTGCGTACCTTCGCCCACGAGACGACCGAGGAATTCGCGCGCCACTCGAGCGCCCCGGTGATCAACGGGCTTTCGGACCTCTCGCACCCCTGCCAGGGGCTCGCCGACACGCTGACGATCTGCGAGCGCAAAGGGGATCCACGCGCCGTCGTCGCCGCTTATGTCGGCGACGGCAACAACGTCGCGCATTCGTTGATGCTGTGCGCTGCGAAGACGGGCATGACGCTGCGGGTCGCGACTCCGGACGGCTACGGGCCGTCACCGCGATACGGGGAGCTCGCCGCCACGGCCGCCCGCGAGACGGGCGCGCGGATCGAGCTCGGCACGGATCCGGTCGCGGCCGTTCGCGGTGCCGACGTCGTGTACACGGACGTCTGGACGAGCATGGGCCAGGAGCAGGAGTACGAGCGCCGCCGCCGCGCCTTCCACGGATACCAGCTCAACGCCCAACTGCTCGCGCACGCGAAGCCCGACGCGATCGTGCTCCACGACCTCCCGGCCCATCGTGGCGAGGAGATCACAGATGACGTCATCGACGGGCCTCAGAGCGCGGTCTTCGACCAGGCCGAGAATCGTCTGCACGTGCAAAAGGCCCTGCTCCGCTGGCTCTGCGCGGTGAACGGGGACGGGCGATCGTGAGCGACCAGCGCGTCATCCTGGCCGATTGCTGCGAGGACTGGATCGTGGAGTGGGGCGGCTATTACGAGCCCGGCCGGCGGTTCGCGTGCCCCGAGTGCGGCACCACCTGGGAGAAGGCAGAAGCGGATACGTACAGCCGCGGCGACGGCTCGCAGTTCGCGCGCCGGACCAGGTCCGGTCCGCAGGCGGAGTTCCCGTATCTCGCGGCGGTCGACGGGCGGCAGCCGAACGTCGATCGCTGCTGCGCGAAGATCCTGCTGCGGCACGGCGAGCGCATGGCGGACGGTGACTTCGACTGCCCCGTGTGCTCGACGCATTGGGAGCGCAGCACGGAGCGCCTCCACGGCCTGCGCCTGCCGGTGTTCCGCAAGCGGGGCCAGGGCGGGCCGCTCACGATCCAGGCCGGACGCACGCGGCCATTCCTCGTCGCGCTCTCGGAGTACTCGCCGCCGCGGGACTGAGCGCCGCCGCCGGGGGCGCATTCCGGCGTGGCGCGCCGGCTGCGGTCCGTCCGAGCGACGCGGCGGTCGTGTTGGGAGCCCCGGCCGCGCCTCCGATGGCGCGGTGCCCTGCCCTTGAACGTGGAGCGGTCGACGGCGGCGGAGACTGTGACTTCCGGCCAAACGACCCGTTCAAGCGCCAGAGGTGCCGTGCCCGTCTGCCTCGACATCCATCACAAGATCGATGGCTTCACCGGCGAGGCGGTGGCCAAGTCTCAACTCAGGCGTCGCGGAACAGTGTCAGCTCGCCTTGGTCGTACACCAGTCGCCCGTCGGCGGTGACGCGTGCGAGATCCCACAGCCGGTGGGGCTCGGCATCGGCGCCAGGTTTGATCAGGTGCCTCACCTCCCACCCGTCCGCGACGAGGCGGTCCGCGAGGATCCGCCGATGGCACTTCCACCAGAGCGTCTCCGAGCACATGAAGGCGGCGCGCTTGTCCATCGCCATGGCGCGCAGGTCCGCGTACGCCGCGACGAACGCGCCGTCGGCCAGGTGGTCGGCGTATCCGCGAAAGCCCGGCTCCTTCAGCGCCGCGTGCGGGGAGCTCGGCGGAGAGCGGCGCCACCCGCCGAGCGCTTTGCGGTGCTCGTAGCCGATCCCGCGCTCGCGTAGCGCGGCCGCCAGCGGTACGCCGCTGAAGTGCGGGTGGCGAGCGGAGTACGGCGCAGTGCGGATGTCCACGAGCGTCTCGATCTGCGCGCTGTTGAGCAGTGCAGCGAAGGCGTCGAGCGTGCGCGCGCCGTGCCCGACGGACCAGATGAGCATCGTTCCGAGTGTGCGACACTCGGCGGCCGTGCAGGACCTGGACATCCGGACGGTCACGCCTGCGCTGCACGACGATGTGATGCGGTATTTCGACCTGGTCGCTTACGCGGACACGCCGCGTGGGCGAAGTGCTACTGCGCGGAGAAGCTGGACGAGGGCTTCTCGCGGCGCACGAAGCAGGAGAACCGCGCGCTGCGCAGTGATCTCATCCGCTCGGGGCGCGCACGCGGGCTCGTCGCCCAGCGGCTCGGCCGCATCGTCGGGTGGTGTCACGGCGCGCCGAAGAGCGAGTTGCTCAACCTAGCCG
>JBHEML010000091.1:0-4108 GCA_046262615.1 Candidatus Limnocylindria bacterium
GGACAGTCCTTGGCCCGGGACGACCTCCCGCCGGAAGTGCCCGAGCTGGTCCTCGGTCAATCTGCCCTCGAGATACGCGCGGGCGTAGATGCCGGGGGACGCATGCCCCTGGAAGAAGATCTGGTCGCCGGCCTGACCGTCGTCCTTGCCGCGGAAGAAGTGGTTGAACCCGACCTCGTACAGGCTCGCCGCGGAGGCATACGTCGCGAGGTGACCTCCGATGCCCGCGTAGTCGTGGTTGGCGCGCAGCACCATCGCCACCGCGTTCCATCTGATGAGCCGGCGGATGCGGAGCTCCATCCGTTCGTCGCCCGGGAAGTAGGGCTCCTGCTCCGGGGAGATGGTGTTGATGTACCGGGTCTGCGTGAGCGGCGGGAGCCCGACGTGCAGGACCCTCGCCCGCTTCAGGAGCTTGTACAGGACGAAGCGCGCGCGCTCGGGCCCGGCTGCCTTTACGAGCGAATCGAGCGATTCGATCCACTCGTCGGTCTCCTGCGGATCGATGTCCGGCAGCTGATGTTTGAACTCGTCGAAGACCTCGTGCACTTCCCTCTCCTCAACGGTCATGGTAAGCGGGGCGCGCGAGGTCCCGCCGTCCGTACACTTCGCTCCGTGCAGAACGAACCGGGAAGACGGCGCTTCCGCGGCCGCCGCGGCCGCCGCTCGGCCGCCCCGCGCCCGCAGCAGGCCCCGGCGCCGCTCACGCCACCCGCGCGTCCGGCGCCGCTCACGCCACCCTCGCGTCCGGCGCCGCGCCTTGTCCCGGTTCGCGGAGCGCGCCAACGCCGTCCGCGTTCGCCCGACGAGGTGCGTCCCGGCACGCGCTGCGTCGTCCTTCTCGACTGCCGCGAGGGCGAACCCGACCGCACCGGAGCGGCCGCGGCCTTCGACGGGTATTTCGATCTCGAGACCGGCGAGCCGCGGCATCCCGATACGGGCTATCCACGCCTGCGCGTCGGCGAGGAACGGCTCTGGGGATTCGAGTGCTGGTGGCGCGTCGATCAGGCGGGGCTCGGCCTCACGCCCACCGACCACGACGACTTCGAGGTGTCAAAGCGGCTGCTGCGCGGCCTTTTGCGCGATGCGCGACGGGCCGGCCGGGCGGCGGCTTCCCCCAGCCCCGTGGCGGTGACGGCCCGGTAGCGCCGGCTGTGGCCCCGCGCGAGGCGACCGTGCTCGCCCCGGACGATCGGTGCCATGCGCACGAACCGGCCGGCGGCCGGATCGTCGCGCCCGCAGACCCTGGCGAACTCGTCACTCCGCGCCCCGCCGCGCGACCGGGAGACCCAGGCGGACGCGTCACTCGGAGCCCCGTCGTGCGTTGGATATGACTGGACGGGCCCAGCGGAGGCGGGAGGCGGCATGCGCATCAGCGGACGGATCGCCTTCTGGCACAAGGTGCTCGCGGCCCTCCTGGTCGTCGGCGTCGTGCCCATCGCCCTGGTCAGCGCGGTGTCGATCAACGCCACCCGCGAACACCTGACCCAGCTCGGCGTAACGAACATTCAGCAGCGCGACACCTCGACGTCCGCCGCGATCGATGCGTATCTCGTGAACCGGCTCGGGGACATCGTCGTCGTGAGCGCCCTTCCCGACGTGGTCCGTTTCGCTCAGAACCCCGCCGACCCGGGCCTTCGCGTCAGCGCGCGGGATGCGCTGAAGTCGGCTGCGGCGCGCTCGCCCGAATACGAATCGGTGGCCGTCGTCGACCAGGGCGGGACGATCGTGGCCGCTTCGATCGCCACCGACGAAGGCACCAGCGTCAAGTTCCGCGAGTACTTCACCGTCGCGATGGCCGCGGGGACGCCGTTCGTCAGCGACCCCAGTTACTCCGTCATCACCAACAAGCCCGCGATCTTTTTCTCCGCACCGGTCCGGAGCGCGGGGGGACAGGTCCTCGCGGTCGTGCGCTCGCGCCTCAACCTCGCGGCGGTCTGGAGCATCGTCGAAGGCGACGTCGACTCGGTCGGCGCCGGAGCGCACTCCTTCCTGGTGGACGACTACGGCATCCGCATCGCCGTCTCGGAGACGAAGGACCGCCGGGAGCAGGCCGAATCGCTCATCTACACGACCATCGCGCCGATCGATCCCGAGACCGCCAAGAAGCTCGCGGCGGACAAGCGCTTTGGTCTCAAGACACCGGAACAGCTCATCGTCGATCCTCTTCCGACGCTGCGAGCTTCGCTCGATGGACTCGGCGCTGGGGGTAGGTCGACCTTCGCGTACGGCGGGGACGAGGCCGAGCAGCGCGGCGTGGTCACACGCCTCAAGACCAAGCCCTGGGCTTACGTTCTCGCGGTACCGCTCGCGACGTACACGCGATCGGCGGATGAGGCCACGACGCAGGCGGTGCTGACGGTCCTGCTCGGCGTGATCCTGTCGATGCTCATTGGCATCTGGCTCACGACGTCCCTCGTGCTCCCCCTGCGTCGCCTCACGAGGGAGGCGAGTCGCGTATCGACCGGGGACATCGACCTCGACCTCGCTCGGTTCGACACGCGATCCGGCGATGACATCACGCGTGAGGTGGCGTCGGCCTTCGACCGGCTTCTCAGCGCGCTGCGTTTCTACGCGCAGAACGACGAGGGCGAGGCCGCCGCGGGAGGCGACCGGTGAGCGTCCTCGACGAGCGGATCCTCGCGGTGGCGAAACGCTTCATGGGGCCGGCGGCGCAGGCGTTTATCCGTCGCGAACTCGCGGCGCTCGGTACGAGCGCCGGCGCCATGTCGGAACGCGACCTTCCCACGTTCGCCGCGCACGCGCAGAGATCCGCGGCTCGCCTGATGGGAGACCCGCGGGCGGCGGAATTCGCGGCGGCGCTTCTCGCCTGCGGCAAGGCACTCCCGCCGAGCGCCGCTGCAGCCATCGGCCGGGACGACGACGCGCTCGACGCGGCCGCGACCCTCGCCAGAGACGGCAAGCTCATGAAGGCGGAGGCCGCGTACCGCGAGATCATCGCGCGCGGCGGGGCCGGCGCCGCGGCCCACCTCGGCTTGGCCCGGACGACCATCGCGCTCGACGACCCGGGTCGCGCGCTGGCCGCGCTCCGCGACGGCGCGGTCGGGCTGACTCGCGCCGGCGACCGAGCCCGCGCGATCGAGCTGCTGAGCGAGGCGGTGAGGATCGCGCCGCTGGATCACGCCGCGCACCGTCGCCTTGCGGCCGCCCACGCGAACGCCAGAGACAAGGTGGCCGCCCGCGCCGAGTACGCGCGGTTCGTGGCGCTCGCGCTCGCGCAGGGCGATGCCCATCGCGCCGAGCTCGAGACGTCGTACGCGCTACGGACGCTCGGCGAGCCGACCTCGGCGGAACGCGCCAAGCCCGCACCCGGTCCCTTGACCGCGGACCAGCCCGCGGCCGTCGACGACCCGGGGCTCGTAGCGCGGCTGCAAGCCGTTGCTGTTCCGCCCGCCGAACCTGGTACCGCGCCCCTCACGGTGCCGGAGCTGCCCGCACCGAGCGGATCCCCGCCGGTCGCCTCCCCGCCGTTGTCATCGGTGGTCCCCCACCCACGAGCGCTGCTGGAAGGTCGAAAGTTGTACGCCGCGTCGGACGTGCTGCTGGAGTACATCGGCCGCGGCGGCACCGACCGCGAGGCCCAACTGCTTCTCATCGACGTCGCTTCGACGATCGGTCTCGTGGAGGCCGCGTCGGACAAGGCCCGGCTCCTGGCGACCGCCTATCGGCTGGACGGAAGCGAGCAGTTCGCGAATGCAGTGGAGGGTAGGAGCCAAAGCACGTAAGCGCGGGATCCCGGCCGCCGCCCGACCCGGACCGGGGATAATCTCTCGTCAGCGGCGGCGCCTCGTCGCTCAAGGGCGACGTAGCCAAGTGGTAAGGCAGCGGTCTGCAAAACCGCGATCACGGGTTCGATCCCCGTCGTCGCCTCAGCGAGAAACGTCAATGTTTGCAGGCATTGACGCCGGACGAGCGAGGGGTTGCCGCAGACCGTTTGACAGCAACCTGACAGCAACGCGGATCTCCGACGTAGCAAGCTCGAGCGGCCCCCTGCTAGCTTCTGGAGGGGTGCATTCGATCGCGTGGAGCTGAGCATCTCCGCCGCGAGAGGCTTCCCGTGTCGCTCCGCAGGCTGTGACCACTGCATCCC
>JBHEML010000092.1:0-4014 GCA_046262615.1 Candidatus Limnocylindria bacterium
TCCCCACCCGGTCCCACTCATGCCACCACCTGACCGCTTTCGATCCGCATCACTGCCGACGCACGCTCATCGAGCTCCGGATGTCCGTGCGTCGCCACCACGACCGCGCGCCCCGCGGCGCGCGCGCGTTCAATGGCGACGCGAAGCAGAGCGGCCGCATCTTCGTCGAGCTCGGCGAAGGGCTCGTCGAGCAGCGTCAGCGCGCACGGTTCCGTGTCGATGCGTGCGAGCGCGGCACGCCGCCGCTGGCCCGCCGACAGCGACTCGACAGAGCGGCCCAGGTCCGCTGCGAGGCCCCACGCCGCCAGCGCCGCGATCACCGACGGCGAGCCCGTCCTGCCGCGAAAGCGCTGGAAGAAGATGAGGTTCTCGCTCGCGGAGAGTCCGCGCAACAGCTGCGGCCGATGGCCCAACGCCAGGAGATCGCCGCGGATCTCGCGCGTGCCGGCCGCGATTGGCACCAGTCCGGCGATCGCGCGCAGCAGCGTCGTCTTTCCTGCGCCGTTCGGTCCGCGCAGGATGCAAAGGCCGGGGCCGAGGGACAGATCGACCCCGCGCACTACCGCTCGGTCGTCGAGGACCACGGTGACCCCGCGCAGGGACGCGAGCGCCTCCACGCGGCGATGATGCCCGCTATCCCGCGGTCTGCTCGTCCTCCTGGGCTTGCACCAGCCGGGGCCAGCGCCGCCGAACGGCCGCCGCGATCCCTTCGGCGTCGAGGCCGAAGCGCCGGCGCCACAAGCCCTGTGCGCCGTGGTCGACATATTCGTCCGGCACGCCGAGGATCTCGAGGTCCACGCGGGCGCCTCGTTCAGCGAACAACTCGCCGAGCGCGCTGCCGAAGCCACCGCTGACGGAGTGCTCTTCGACGCTGAGAAAGCGCGGCACGCGTGCTGCGAGCGCGAGGAAGCGCTCGGCGTCAAGAGGCTTTGCGAAGCGCGCATTGACGACGGTCACCTCGATCCCGTCGTTCGCGAGCATCTCCGCCGCGTCGAGCGCCGCTCGCACCGGATGGCCGTACGCCGCGATGACGACGTCGCGGCCCTCACGCAGCGTTTCCGCGACGCCGATCGGGATCTCCTCGAGCGGCGCGTCGAGCGCCATACCGGAACCGGTGCCCCGGGGGAAGCGGAACGCTATCGGTCCCCGCTTCGCGGCCGCGTACCGCGCGGCGGTGAAGGTCATCTGCCGCAGCTCTCCCTCGTCCTTGGGCGCCATCAGGACGATTCCGGGGAGGCAACGCAGGAAGGCGATGTCGAACAGCCCCTGGTGGGTCCTGCCGTCGTCGCCGACGATCCCGGCCCGGTCCATCGCGAAGACGACCGGCAGACCCTGGATCGCGACGTCGTGGACGACCTGGTCGAATCCTCGCTGCAGGAAGGTCGAGTAGATGGCGACGATGGGCACGATGCCCTGCGTCGCGAGGCCCGCGGCGAACGTGACCGCGTGCTGCTCGCAGATCCCCACGTCGAACAGGCGATCGGGGAATTCCTTGAACAATGGGGTAAGGCCAGTGCCGCTCGGCATCGCCGCGGTGATCGCGACGACGGACTCGTCCTGCGTCATCACCTCACGCACGGCGTCGGCGAACACGGCCGTGTACTGGGGCGCCGACGCCTTCGTGGCCCCCTTGGCGCTTACGCCGTGCCACTTTTGGTTGTCCTCTTCGGCCGGGACGTAGCCGTGGCCCTTCTGCGTGTGCACGTGGACGAACACCGGCCCATCGGGAAAGTCGCGCGCCTTCTCGAGCACGCGCTCCGTCGCGAAGAGGTCGTGACCGTCGACGGGGCCGAAGTACGTGAATCCGAACTGCTCGAACAGGATGTTCGGGAGGAACAGCGCCTTCAGGCTGTTGAAGAGCCTGCGCCGGGCCTCCTCATATACCTCGGCGCCGGGCAGCTGCCAGAGCACCTGCCTCGCGACGTGCTTCATCTCCCGGTAGGGGCTCGCGACGCGCAGAGACTCGAGCATCCGTGAGATCGCGCCGACGTTGGGCGCGATGCTCATGCCGTTGTCGTTCAGCACGACGATCATCCGCGTCCGCATGTGACCGATGTTGTTCAGTGCCTCCCAGGCCATGCCGGCGGTGAGCGCGCCGTCACCGATGATCGCGACCACGTGGTGGTCTTCCCGGTGGAGGTCGCGGGCGATCGCCATGCCCTGCGCGGCCGAGATCGATGTTCCCGCATGTCCCGCGCCGAATTGATCGTGAGGGGACTCGCTCCGAACGAGGAAACCCGACATGCCGCCGAACTGGCGAAGCGTCGCGAACCCTTCACGCCGGCCGGTGAGGATCTTGTGTACGTACGCCTGGTGACCGGTGTCCCAAACGAGCTTGTCGGTCGGTGATTCGAACACCCGGTGCAGGGCCACTGTGAGCTCCGCCGCCCCGAGGCTCGACGAGATGTGTCCCCCCGTCCTTTGCACCGCGTCGACGGTGAAATCGCGGATCTCCTGGCACAGCTCGAGGAGCTGTGGCTTCGTCAACGCCCGGAGATCGGCGGGCGAGTCGATGCGATCGAGCACGGTCATGGTGACTACTGTAGTCGGCGTGTTCGGTCTTTCGGGCCATACCGTCGTCGTTACAGGCGCGAGCGGCAACCTCGGCCACACCGTGGTGCGCCGTTACCTCGAGGCGGGCGCGCGCGTCGTGGCCGCGGTACGCGAGGTAACGAAGGGCACGGAACTGCGCGAGGCGCTGGGACCGACCGCTGATGGCCCCGAGGGGACGCGGCTGCGACTCGTGGAAGCTGATCCCGCCGACGCGGCCGCGATGAGCCGCCTCGTCGAGGAGACGATGGGCGCATGGGGCCGTATCGATGTCCTCGCGAACCTCGCGGGCGGGTTCGCCTCCGCGCCGGCCACGGACATCGAGGCGATCGGCAGGTCATGGGAGGCGAACGTCCTCACGACGGTCACGGCGACCGCGGCGTGCATCGGACCGATGCGCTCGCGCGGCTACGGCCGCGTGGTCAGCGTGTCCGCGATGGGCGCGGCGAAGGGCGGCAAGGGGAACGCCGGCTACTCGATGTCGAAGGGCGCGGTCGTCCGCTGGACCGAAGCGCTCGCCGCCGAGGTGAGGGAAGCGGGCATCACGGTGAACTGCGTCATGCCGGGATCCATCGATCACCCGAAGAACCGGGAGCGCATGCCGAAAGCGGATCCACAGAAGTGGGCCACGCCCGAGGAGGTCGCCGCCGTCATCCTCTTCCTATCCTCGGAGCAGGCCAGTGGCGTGACGGGGGCGGCGATCCCGATCACCGCGCGAAGCTAGCTCTGGCCGAGATCCATGCACGGTGATCACGCACCCCGTGGCGCTCCGCCCGGGCACGGATTCGGCGTGCAGGGGTCGGCGGGCCGAAAGCGCGGTGGCGGCGCGCGGGACGCTCTACCGCGGCGCGAAGGCGAGCGCGCCGTTCACGATCGCGAGCCGTCGATCGGGCGGGACCGACACGACACGCAGATCCCCGTCGGATAAAGCCACACGAACGGCTGGCACGCGGCTGTCGAGGGTGAGCTCGCCGTCGAACAAGACGGCGACGGTGGCGGTCGGGGGAATGTCGAGGGCCGTGACGCCGGCGCCCCCAATGTCCGGGACCAGCACCGCGGCGTACTCCGGCAGGTACCGCACCGCGAGCATGTATCCCGGTACGGCCAGGATCACCGTCTCGGTCGGGCGGTACCTCTCGCGGATCGTCGCGACGCGTTCGGCGGTACTGCGGTCACGCACGCGGATCTCGTGCGCGGTGAACTGCCCGTCCGCCAGGAGGAAGTAGGCGCCGCCGGCCACGACCGTCGCACCGATCCCGATGCCTATCGCCACGCGGGCTGCGCGGCCGGCGGCCGCGACCATCGCTTCGCTTCCCAGGCCCGCGACGATGCTGAGCGGGACCGCGATGGACAGCGTGTACGGCCACGAGCCGATGTGGATGCCGACGTAGAGAACGAGCGCAGGCACCGTCCACAGGAGCAGCAACGGTGCGAGTTGGCGGTGCCGTCCGCGCACCATGGCCC
>JBHEML010000093.1:0-3928 GCA_046262615.1 Candidatus Limnocylindria bacterium
GTGTTGCCACCCATTACCCCCGAGCTGGTCGCCCGCGCGCAGGCCTTGCTCGACCAGCAATTGCGGCTGCAGATCCAGATCAGCGCTGAGCTGGATCGCGCGCCCGCCGCGAGCCGCGTTCGCAGCCCGTGGTCGGTGAGCAGGGCGGCGATGGCCTCGGCCAACGCCTGGTAGTCGCCCGCCGGCACGAGCAGACCTGACACACCATCGGCGACCACGGTCTGAAGCCCTCCGACGCGGGTTGCCACGACCGGCGTGCCCGACGCCATCGCCTCCAGGGCGACCAATCCGAAGGATTCGGTCAGCGACGGGACGGCGCAGATGTCTGCGGCGGCGTAGTACAGGGCGAGCTCGTCTTGGTCGCGCGAGCCGACGAAGTCCACGTTGTCTTCCATGCGGTGCGCGTGGACGAGTCGCCGAAGCTCGAGGATCTTTTCCGTCTCTGCCTCGCCGTCGTCCGCGTCGAGTGCGCCGCCCACGACCAGCAGACACAACTCGCTGCGAAGCTCGGGACGCCGAAAGAACAAGAGTCCGAGCGCGCGCAGGAGTACGTCGATCCCCTTGATCTGCTCGATCCTGCCCACGAACAGCACGATCCGCTCGCACTGGTCGCGCCCTGTCGCCTCCCTTGCATCCGCCTGCCGCACAGGATGGAACAGCTGCGAGTCCACACCGCACGGCACGATCGCGATCTGCCGCGGGTCGGCCCCGTAGAGCTCGGTGAGCTCGGCGGCCTCGATCTCGCTCGCCGCGACGAGCGCCGAGGATTCCCGCACGGCGCGACGCTCGATCTCGACGCGCAGCTCGGTCTCCCCACCCCGGTCATCGTCCTCGTCCAGCGCCTCACGCTTCACGAGGCCGAGGGTGTGGAACATCTGCACGACCGGCACGCGCCACCGGTCGGCGAGCGTGCGCGCCACCTCGGCCGACAGCCAGTAGTGCGCGTGGATCAGGTCGTATTCGAGCTGCTCGGCCTCGACCTGTGCCAGCAGGCACTCGGTGAACTGGTCCAGCCTCTCGTAGACCTGCATCTTCGGCAGGTACCCGATCGGTCCGGACTCGATGTGGATCACGCGCGCGTTCGGTGCGAGCTGCTGCACGCGCGGGTCGGCGGGCTCGCGCCAGCGGGTGAACACGTCGACAGCGATCCCACGGGCGGCCAGATCGCGAGCGAGCTCCCGCACGTACACGTTCATGCCGCCGGAGTCGCGTCCGCCGAGCTTGGCAAGTGGGCACGCGTGGACGGAGAGCATCGCGACGCGCCTGATCCGCTCAGCCAACGCTCGTCCGAATGCGGGGTTCCATGGACCTAGTATCGCGCGGTGCTCCCCGGCCCCGCTCTGCGGGTGCTCATAGCTCCGCAATCGTTCAAGGGAAGCGCCGACGCTGTAGCGGTCGCGGCAGCCATCGCGCGGGGCGTTCGCAGGGTGTGGAAGGACGCGCAATGCGATGAGATGCCCCTCGCCGATGGTGGCGAAGGCACCGTGCGTGCCCTCGTACGCGCGACGGGGGGCACAGTTCGGACGAGCCGTGCGCACGATCCCCTCGGCCGCCCGATCGACGCGGAGTGGGGGACCCTGGGCGATGGACACACTGCTGTGGTGGAGATGGCCGCCGCGAGCGGGCTCCCGCTCCTCGCCGACGCCGAAAGAGACCCGCGGGTGACATCCACGCGTGGCACCGGGGAGCTGATCCTCGCCGCAGCCGCGAGCGGCGCGGAACGGATCGTCGTTGGGATCGGCGGCAGCGCGACGAATGACGGTGGCGCAGGCATGGCCCGTGCGCTCGGTTATCGCTTCCTGGACCGTGAAGGCAAGGATCTTCTCGAAGGTGGTCTGGCTCTGCGCGATCTTTATCGGATCGAGGGGCAGACCGACGTGCGCCTCATACGACCCTCGATAGAGGTCGCCTGCGACGTACGCAATCCGCTGCTCGGTCCAGAGGGCGCCTCCGCCGTGTACGGCCCACAGAAGGGGGCGACACCCGAGGTCGTGCGCGAACTGGACGCATCGCTCGCGCACTACGCCGACGTCGTCGAGGGCTTCGTGGGACGCAACGTCCGCGACGTCCCGGGCGCGGGCGCGGCTGGCGGCCTGGGAGCCGCGCTGATCGCGTTCCTCGATGCCCGGCTGCGCTCGGGCGCCGACCTCGTGCTGGACGCCACGGGGTTCGAACGCCGTCTCCTCGCGTGCGACCTCGTGGTCACCGGCGAAGGCCGCGTCGATGCGCAGAGCGGCTACGGAAAGCTGACCGGCGTCGTCATCGAACGCGCGCATGCGGCGGGGCGCCCCGTGGCGGCGATAACGGGAGGAACGGCACCCGGGTACCGCGCTCTGTTCACGACGGGCCTTGACGCGCTCGAGGTCACGACCGACGGCCCGATGACCCTCGACGCGGCGATGGCGGCTGCTGAGGCGCTCATCGAGTCCGCTGCGGAACGCCTGGCGCGGGCGATCGACCTCGGGCGCCGGCTGCGAGTCGCCGATGGCCGCGCGGAGATGCCGGCGTGACGAAGGGACGACGGCCCAATGAGACATCCGGCGCGGGTCGCAACCCCTACGACCGGAGGACCTGACAGCACGCGACGACGGACGACCAAACCGACTAGCGTTACCGCGCCATGACCGCCGGACCGCAGGTCTCGGACCTCCGCACCCCGAGCCTCGAGCTGGTCCGCATCACGGAAGAGGCGGCGATCGCGGCGGCGCACTGGATGGGCCACGGCGAGACGGACCGCGCCGACCACGCGGCGGTCGAGGCGATGCGCAGGGCCATGGATGAAGCGTCGTTCAGCGGCACGATCGTCATCGGGGAGGGTGAACGGGACAAGGCCCCGATGCTGTATATCGGCGAGCGGGTCGGACGCGGAGATGGCGCCGAGGTGCATATCGCGGTCGACCCGCTTGAGGGAACGAACCTCGTCGCCAAGGGCCGCGCCAATTCGACCGCGGTCATCGCGGTCTCGGAGCCAGGCGGCCTGCTGCACGCGCCCGACACGTATATGGAGAAACTGGTCGTCGGCGCGCCGGCGAAGGGCAAGGTCGATCTCGACCGTCCCGTCGCCGAGAACCTGAAGATCATCGCGGAGTCGCTGAACCGTGATGTCGGCGACCTCACTGTCGTCGTCCTCGACCGGCCACGGCACGAGAAGCTGATCAGCCAAGTGCGCGAGGCGGGCGCGCGGATCAAGCTCATCGACGACGGCGACCTCACCGCCGCCATCTCCGTCGCGGTCGCCGGTACTGGCGTGCACGCCGTAATGGGCACCGGCGGCGCTCCCGAGGGGGTGCTGGCCGCGGCCGCGCTTCGCTGCCTCGGAGCCGAGATCCTCGGGCGCCTCGCCTTTCGGAGTCCCGAGGAGAGGGAGCGAGCCAAGCGGATGGGCGTCAGCGACGAGAAGCGGATCTACCGCACTGAGGATCTCGCGAGCGGGGAGGATCTCCGTTTCATCGCCACGGGCGTCACGGACGGAGAGCTTCTCCAAGGGGTGCGCTTCTTCGGCCGCGGCGTTCGCACCCACTCCGTGCTGATGACCCGCCGAGTAGGCAAGCTCCGCTTCATTGACACCTTCCACTACCAGGATCCGGAGCATCCGCCGATCGTCCGGCTCTAGCTCCCGTGTCGATTGGCTATTGACCTTATGCGGCCGCTGTCCGTAGGCTCAGCTCCATGGCGGCCCCGCGCACCCGCTCGCGTCGCCCGGTACCGCTCTCTCCATCGCTTCAGCAGCTCGGGGAGCGCGTCCGTACCGCAAGAGTCGCTGCCGGCCTGACGCAGACGGCCCTCGGCGCACCGCACTTCACTCGCGCTTACGTGAGCGCGATCGAGCTCGGCAAGATCCGGCCTGCCATGAAGTCGCTGGAGTTCATCGCCGCCAGATTGAGTAAGCCGGTCGCGTACTTCCTCGAGGACGAAGAGCAGCAACGAA
>JBHEML010000094.1:0-822 GCA_046262615.1 Candidatus Limnocylindria bacterium
CTGTCTCCGGACCGGTCTTCATCCCCCTCGGCGCCGCATACACGCCGACCGGCGGCACGAGCATGGTCCCAGGTCGGAGATCGCCATGATCGTCGCGGCTCTTTATACCCCGTCAACATGCACAACTTGAAGTACCCGAAAGCGCGGCCGGGCCCAGCTCTGAGCCGCCGCGGCGGCGCCGCCGTCGCGGCGGTGAAGTGACCGGGTGACCGGGCCTTTGCGCGTCAACCGTCTGTTCAGCTGGGGTACGCGACGAACGCGCCGAACCCGCCGGTGAGCGGTATCTGCTCGCGCAGCTCGAAGCCGTTGGCGTGGAGCATGGCTGCGTACTGCGTCTGCGTGCGTTCCTGGGCGCCTCCGGGACCAAAGACGGCGAGCATCATCACGTCGGCCATCACCGCGGGCCGAGCCGTCGAGGCGAGGGTCGACGAGTCCGGGCAACGGCCGCTCGACGAGCACCAGCCGGCCGCCGGGAGTGATCGCCGCCCGGCATGCGGCCAGGATCCGAGAGTGTGGCTGATCGAAGACGATGCCGCGTGCCTGCGGGCTCGCGCCGAGCAGGGCGGCGGCCAGGTGGCCTTGACCTCCACCGACGTCGACTATGGTCGTCCCGTCGATGTCCAGCGCTTCCACCAGTGCTTCCTGCACGGCGAGCCCGGCCGCTGGAGGTTCAGCTGAGCTGCTCGGCCAGTCCGATCATGATGCCCTCAGGGCCACGCAGGAAGCAGAGCCGGTAGATGTCCTCGTACTGCGCGATCTCGCCGACGAGTTCGGCACCGTGTTTGCGCAGACGCGCAACAACGTCGTCGATGTCTTCGACAG
>JBHEML010000094.1:832-1138 GCA_046262615.1 Candidatus Limnocylindria bacterium
GGCGTAGGGCTACCTGCGCAGCGATACGCCGAGCGGGGTCGTCTGAGCTGAGTAACGGCGTAAAACGGCCAACAAGTCGTCCTCTAACGCGGGTTAGAGGCTGGACGGCATCCTCGGGATTGCTCGGTCGGGGACCGGCTTTGCGGACGCCGGACTGGACTCAGGAGAGCGCCCCGTTCAGGCGAAAGCAGTAGCCCGTGCGCTACTCACGAGGGGCGTGAGTTGGGGGCACACGATGGCGTCAACTACGAGCGCTGTCCGGGGACGCCCCGGCCGATGGAGGTTCAGCTGAGCTGCTCGGCCAGT
>JBHEML010000094.1:1148-1906 GCA_046262615.1 Candidatus Limnocylindria bacterium
GTCGTCGATGTCGTCGACAGCGAACATGATGCGGCGTATGCCCAGCGTGTTCGCCGGCGCGCTTTCCGGCTCGGCTCTGACCGCCGGCGGCGTGTGGAACTTCGTCAGCTCAACCCGGCTGTGGCCGTCCGGGGTCCGCATCATGGCGATGTCGGCACGGACGTCGTTGAGCCCGACGACGCGGTCCACCCAGCCCCCCTCGACCTGCGTCTCGCCTTCCAACTCCATACCGAGTTCGGCGAAGAACGCTTTGGCAGCCTCGAGGTCGTCGACAACGATGAGAACGTTGTCCATCCGCTGAAGCGCCATATCCCCGGAGCATATGGGCGGATGTTCGCTGTGCCAATAACGGGTGGATGCTGCTTTGAGGCAAGCGGAGCAGTCGAGCGCTGCTTCGGCTAAACATGCTCAGAGGAATCCCATCGGTCCTGGGCTTCCTCTAACGTGTATCTCTACTACCGTGGCGGATCCACGACTGGATGACCGTCGGCTATCCCACCGCGCCGTAGCCGCCGCCCGTCACGGCCCCGTCTCGCGGCACTCGGGGGATGCCCCCGCGCTATCGACGATTGCCGCTGCGCAACATGAGGGCATCTACCCACGTTTGCCGCATAATTTACAAAATGTAGCAAAACTACGGGCTCCTCGGAGGGCAGCGCCGCCGTTGAGCGACCGACCGAGAAGGAGACCAAATGGGGTTCTTCAGCTCAGTGATCCAACCGCCCACACGCGACCAGGCGCCGCTGACGCCCATGCAC
>JBHEML010000095.1:0-913 GCA_046262615.1 Candidatus Limnocylindria bacterium
GCCGTGGTGGGCGACGTTGCGCGCCAGGTTGGCCCCCATCACCGCCAGCCCAGTCAAGCCGAACCGGGACTCACCGCTCATTGTCTGCCGCTCCTTCGGACGCCCGCCGGAAAGAGGGAGCCTATCCTCCTGCCGATGTCTCCGCGCCCGCGACCCGCCCGCCCGAGCCTCGCCGGCCCGGCTCGGCGCCTCGGGGCGGCGCTCCGCCGTCCGGAGCCGGCGCCCTCCGGCGGCCTCGGCCCCCTGAAGCTGCGCTCGATCGACCGGGCCTGCCGGCTGGTCGACGCCCGGAGCGTCGCCGACCTCGGCGGGGTCTGGGCCGTCGACGGGGGCTACGCCGCCCGGCGCCCCGGCGTCGAGCGGGTCGCCCTGGTCGACGAGGACTTCACGCCGACGGTCACCGCGCGCGCCGGGGGCGATCCGGTCGTCGAGCTGATCGGGGGGAACTTCAGCGATCCGGCCATCGCCGGCCGGGTCGGCCGGGTCGACGTCGTCCTCCTCTTCGACGTCCTCCTCCACCAGGTCCGCCCCGACTGGGACGAGGTGCTCGACCTCTACTCCGAGCGGACCCGGTGCTTCGTGATCGTCCAGCCGACCTACGCCGGGGAGGGTCCAGCCGTCCGGCTGCTCGACCTCGGCGTCGAGCGCTACCTCGAGACCGTCCCCGACGTCCCCATCCACCAGGAGGCGCTCGCCCGCCTCGACGAGACCAACGGCCGCCGGGGCCGGCCGTGGCGGGACGTCCACGACATCTGGCAGTGGGGGATCACCGACGATGCCCTCCGCGACAAGCTCGGCCGGCTCGGCTTCGGGCTCGTCCACCACGAGGCCACCGGGGCCTGGCAGGGCCTGGCGCGGTTCGCCGACGCCGCCTACGTCTTCGTCCGCCCCTAGCTGCGGCCGGTGCGGGTCC
>JBHEML010000095.1:923-1880 GCA_046262615.1 Candidatus Limnocylindria bacterium
CGTCGGCAGCATGTACCCCCCGCATCACCTCGGGGGGTACGAGCTCGTCTGGCAGGCCGCCGTGGAGGATCTCCGTCGTCGTGGTCACGACGTTCGGGTGCTCTGCACCGACCACCGCGAAGCCGGCGCCGGGCTCGGGGTCCCCGACCGGGGAGTCCACCGGGAGCTCCGCTGGTACTGGCGCGACCACGCCTTCCCGCGCCTGTCCCCGGCCCGGGTGCTCGAGCTCGAACGGGCGAATGCCGCCGTCTTCGAGCGCCACCTCGACGAGTTCTCCCCGGAGGCCGTGTCCTGGTGGGCGATGGGCGGGATGTCGCTCTCCCTCCTCGAGCGCGCCCGGAGCCGCCGACTCCCGGCCGTGGCCTTCGTCAACGACGACTGGCTGATCTACGGGCCCGAGGTCGACGCCTGGCTGCGGCTGGCCGGCCGCCTCCCCCGGCGGCTGGTCGAGCGGGCGACCGGGCTGCCCGGGCGGTTCGACCCGGCCGCCTGCGGGCGAATCGTCTTCGCCAGCGACTCGGTCCGGCGCTCGGCCGCCGAACGGTGGGCGCTGCCCCCGTCCGAGGTGGCCCCCGGCGGCATCGATCCGCGCTTCCTGACCGATGCCCCGGTCGCGACCGCCTGGGAGTGGCGCCTCCTCTACGTCGGGCGGATCGACCCCCGCAAGGGCATCGCCACGCTGCTCGAGGCCCTGGCCCGCCTCCCGAATGAGGCGACCCTCAGCGTGGTGGGCGGGGGAGAGGAGGCCCATCTCGAGGAGCTGCGAAGCCGGGCCGGGGAGCTCGGCCTGGCCGACCGGGTGGACTTCGCCGGCCGGCGCGCCCGCGAGGAGCTTCCGTGGGTCTACGCGGCGGCCGACGCCGTCATCTTCCCGGTGCTCTGGGATGAACCCTGGGGCCTCGTCCCGCTCGAGGCGATGGCCTGCGGGCGCCCGGTCGTGGCGACCGGGACCGGAGG
>JBHEML010000096.1:0-1682 GCA_046262615.1 Candidatus Limnocylindria bacterium
CGGCCGCATGTTCTCAGGCCACTTCCGTGACCTGTCGTACTACGTGGCCAGCACCCAGCGCTTCGTGACCGGCGAAATCCGTCTGAAGCTGCACAAGGGCACCGCGACCGTCGTCGGCCGCCGCTCGGATCACTCGCTCTATTCAACGTCGTTGGCCACATATGGAAAGGGCGACACGTTCGATCACAAGGCCGCCGAGGGCTTCATCAACGTCTTCGGGCTGCCGCTCCGGAATCAGTCGCGGACCCAGGCGCTCTGGGGTCCGGACACCGAGGCGACGCTCGCGATCCCCAAGACCATCCGCCGCCAGAACGCGCGCGCGGTCCCCAAGAAGGGCCGGGGCCGGTGACCGCGCCGCTCTGGAGCGGCCGCTTCGCCGGCGGGCTCGACCCGGCGGTCCTGGCGTTCACGAGCTCGCTCGAGCTCGACAAAAGGATCGCCGCGCACGACGTTCGCGGCAGCATTGCCCACGCGCGCATGCTCGGCGCGACGGGCATCGTCGGTGCGGACGAGGCCCGGACCCTGGTGGATGGACTCACCGCCATCGCCGGGGAGGTCGCGGCCGGCACATTCCGTTGGCCCGAGGGCCAGGAGGACGTGCACAGCGTGATCGAGTCGGCGCTCAGCGCCCGCATCGGTCCGGTCGCCGGCAAGCTCCATACGGCGCGCAGCCGCAACGATCAGGTCGCCCTCGATCTGCGGCTCTTCACCGTGGAGCTGCTGGACGCGCTGGACGCCGCGCTGCGCTCGATCGGCCAGGCGCTCATCGCGCGCGCGGCCGACGAGGTGGACACCGTCATGCCTGGCTACACGCATCTCCAGCGCGCCCAGCCGGTCTCGCTCGCGCACCATCTGCTCGCCCACGTCGAATCGTTCCGCCGGGACCGTGCCCGGGTGTCCGAAGCCCGCGCGCGGGCCGCGGTATCGCCGCTCGGCGCAGCCGCCCTCGCCGGCTCGCCGTATCCGATCGATCCGGAAATGACGGCCCGCGAGGTCGGTCTGCCGGCGGCCTTCCGGAACAGCATCGATGCGGTCAGCGACCGTGACTTCGTCGTGGAGTACGTCTTCGTCTCGGCGGTCGCCGCGGTGCACGCATCGCGCCTGGCGGAGGAGCTCGTCCTCTGGTCGTCCGCGGAGTTCGGCTTCGTGGCGTTCGACGACCGGCATGCCACCGGGTCGAGCATCATGCCGCAGAAGAAGAATCCCGATGTCGCAGAGCTCGTCCGCGGGCGGGCGGGACGCCTGATCGGGGACCTCGTCGCGGTCCTGACCACATTGAAGGGCCTCCCGCTCGCCTACGGCAGCGACCTGCAGGAACACCGCGTGCCGCTGTACGACGCGGCCGAGCTGATCCCCGCGCTCGAGGTGCTAGCGCTCGTCATCGGCGGGCTGCATGTCGACCGTGCGGCGATGCGCCGGGCGACGGAGCGGGGAATGCTGACGGCGACGGACCTGGCCGATCACCTCGCGGCCCGCGGGGTCCCGTTCCGCGAAGCACACGAGATCGTCGGGCGCATCGTGCGCGAACAGCTCGCCAAGGGTGTTGACCTTGTGTCCTTGACCAGCGACGAGCTGCGCGCCGACCTCAAGGTCTACAAGGGACCTCTGGGCCGGCCGCTCTTCGCGGTGCTCTGCCGGCTTCCCGGGCCGGCCCCTAACTAACCCGGCGCGTGCAGTAGACG
>JBHEML010000097.1:0-597 GCA_046262615.1 Candidatus Limnocylindria bacterium
CAGCAGCGTGCGGCGCGCCGCGCGGCGGCCGGCGCCGCTTGCGCGCAACGCCGCGAACGGTCCCTCTGGAGACTCGTCGAGGATCTCCGAGAAGACCTTGGCCGTGACGGCGCCGAACGGGAGCCCGATGGCGAGGATCGCGACCAGCGGGTTGATCCCAAAGACGCTGAGCAGGAAGAGCCCCCAGACCACCTCGTGAATGCCGCGAGGAAGCGCAAGGCCCGCGCGTGCTGCGAGCCATCCGGCGCGCCACCTCGCCGGCCGGCTACCGCCGGACGACTGGGCTGCGGCCGAGCGCCACCAGACCTGCGAGCTCAGCACGCCGCCAAAGAGCCCTAACACGAGGCTGAGTGCGGTGCCCAAGACGGCATAGGCCAGGGTGGTGAGCGTCGCGTCGGCGGTGAGCGACAGGAAGCTCGCGTCCATCCGCGGGTGCAGCGCGGCTGAGAAGAACTGACCCACCTGAGGCCAGCCGGCCGGGTTGAAGACCGCCGCGCGTCCGACACCCGCATCAATTGCCGCGGCGGCGACCGCTCCGGCGATGACCACGGCCCACAGGACCCGCGAGGAGCGTGCGCGAAAGCGGCGGGCCGGGAG
>JBHEML010000097.1:607-1089 GCA_046262615.1 Candidatus Limnocylindria bacterium
GAGCGTCAGGGGGCGCCGCCGGCGAAGAGCCGGTCGAGCTCATCACCCTCCGAGCGACCGCTCGATCAGGTACAGGTCATCGATCATCTCGGGAGAGACCTCCTTCGAGGGCACGTCGAAGGCGACCTGTCCGGTGCGCAGGCCCACCACGCGGGGAAACGCACCAAGCGCGACGCCGACGTCGTGGAGGGTCACGAGCAAGGTGGCCGCACGACGCTCGCTTGAGTCGATGAGCAGGTCGATGATCTCACGCTGGCGCGCCGGATCGACGTTGGAGATAGGCTCGTCGGCAAGCATGATCGCGGGCTCCTGCACGAGCACGCGCGCGATCGCGACCCGCTGCTGCTCGCCCCCCGACAGCCGGTCGGTGCGCTCGTGGAGCTTGTCCGCGATTCCCAGCCGCGCGAGCACGGCAGCGCCGTCTTCGTTCGAGCGCGGGAAGGCGAGCGAGAGCGCAGCGCGCCACAACGACCAGCGGCCAA
>JBHEML010000097.1:1174-1682 GCA_046262615.1 Candidatus Limnocylindria bacterium
GAGCTCCCCCGGCGAGAGCGTGGCGAGCTCGCGCCCGAGTATCCTCACCGCGCCCTCGGTCGGCGCCAGCGACCCGCTGAGCAGCGCGATCAGGCTGCTCTTCCCGGCGCCGCTGGGCCCGATCAGCGCCACGCGCTCCCCGCGCATGACCGTCAGATCCACGCCCGCAAGGACTTTTAGAGCGCCGAAGCTGAGTCCCGCGCCTCGCAGCTCGAGCACAGGCGGATCGTCGATCATGCGCCAGCCTCTACTTCAGCAGGTTCAGCAGGCCAAGCTCCCGCGCGGCCGTCTCGATCACGCGGTACTCCCCGGGCTCGGTGGGGACGAACCGCTTGGCCCCGTACAGCTCGAGGATGCTCCTCTGCGGGGGCACCCGGTAGTCCAGCGCCAGCAGTGCCGCCCGCAGACGCGCGGTGAACCCCTTGCCGAAGCGCTGGTCGAGGTCGGGCCGGGCGACCCAGTGGTAGTCCGGGAAGCCCGGCGAGATCCATATCACCCGGATCGACGA
>JBHEML010000098.1:0-1650 GCA_046262615.1 Candidatus Limnocylindria bacterium
GCGAGGATGCGTCGCTCGGTCTCGTGGGCCGGATCTCCATGGTGGACAGCTCGCTGCTCGAGGAGCTCCTCGCGGCGCTGCGCGTGCCGGTGGTCGCTCCGGCGGCGATCGACACGGATGGCTCGATCCTCAACGTCAACGGCGACGCCGCCGCGGGCGCGATCGCAGCGAGCGTCGCCGCGCGACTTCTTGCGTTCGTCACCGACGTACCCGGGGTGCGGGGCAAGGACGGCAAGGTCATCGCGCGCCTGGATCGGGACGCCACGAAGGCGCTCGTCGACGATGGGACGATCGAGGGCGGCATGCTTCCGAAGGTGGAGGCGTGCCTCGTCGCGGCCTCGACCGGCTGCCGCGCCGCGATCGTATCGGCGCGCGACATCGACGCGGCCGAGGCTCATCCTCAGCGGCGGCGTCGCCCTCGATCCCTGGCCCAAGGACAGCCCGGGTGCCTGCCCGCTGTCGTGGCTCGGCCCGGCGCTGCTCGGCGGCGACCTGGCGGGCACGGTCTTCGAGGCCGTCGCATGAACGAGCTCAATGTGCGAAAGCAGCATCGCCAGCAGACGCTCCTGCGCCTCGTCGCCGACAAGCGGCTCGCGACGCAGCACGATGTCGTTCGCGCGCTCCGCGCGGCCGGCTTCGCCGCCACCCAGGCGACGGTCTCGCGTGACATCGTCGAGCTCGGTCTGGTGAAGGCGCCGCGCGACGGCGCGCACGTCTATGCCGCGCCCGCCGCCCCCCCGAGCTCGGGCGGCGTCGACCGGCTTCGGCGTTTCTGCGAGGAGTACCCGGTCCAGGGCGCGGTCGCGGGCAACCTCGTCGTCCTGAAGACGTCACCGGGCACCGCCAATGCGCTGGCCATCGCGCTCGATACATCGGGCTTCAGCGACGTCATCGGGACGATCGCCGGGGACGATACGGTGTTCATCGCGGCCAACGATCCTGCCCGAGCGCGTGGCATCAACAAGCGTCTCGCCGACTTCGGCGTGGGAAGGTCGCTATGAGCAAGGCACCGAAGACCGCGGGCGAGACCATCGTGCTCGCGTACTCGGGCGGACTCGACACGTCCGTCGCGGTGGCCTGGCTGCGCGAGACCTACGGCTTCGAGGTCGTGACCTGCACCGGCGATCTCGGCACCGTCCGGGATCTGCCGGAGATCCAGAAGAAGGCGATCCAGAGCGGGGCGAAGAAGGCGATCGTCCACGACGCCCGCGACACGTTCGTCCGCTTCTTCCTGTGGCCGGCGCTGCAGGCGGACGCCCTGTACGAGGGCCGCTACCCGCTTGCGACGGCCCTCGGACGGCCGCTGCTCGCGAAGCTGCTCGTCGACGCGGCGCGCGAGGAGGGCGCGCGGTACGTCGCCCATGGATCGACGGGCAAGGGCAACGACCAGGTCCGCTTCGACCTCGCGGTCGGAGCGCTCGCTCCCGAGATGACCGTCATCGCGCCGCTCCGAGGCGGCATGAACATGACGCGCGAGGAGGAGATCGACTACGCGAAGGCCCGCGGCATCCCCGTGCCGGTGACGAAGAAGAGCCCGTACAGCGTCGACATGAACCTCTGGGGGCGCTCCATCGAAGCCGGCGTTCTCGAAGATCCGTGGGGCGCGCCGCCGCGCGACGTCTTCCAGTGGACGGTCGACCCGGATGAGGC
>JBHEML010000099.1:0-1562 GCA_046262615.1 Candidatus Limnocylindria bacterium
GCTGAGAGGCGAAACTCACGTTGGAGACAACCTCGCGCAAGGCGCGGCACGTGACGTCGGGCCGCGTCGCGCGCATCATTGCGCCATGCCGCGTCAACTACCAGCGGGCACAGTCACCTTCCTCTTCACCGACATCGAGGGCTCCACCGATCTTCTGCGAGACCTGGGCGCCGAGCGCTACGCAGCAGCGCTTGCGGCACATCGTCGAGCTCTGCGTGAGGCGTTCGAGCGGAACGGTGGCGTCGAGGTGGACACGCAGGGCGATGCATTCTTCCTGGCCTTCACGACCGCCGCGGAGGCGCTCGCAGCAGCCGCCGAAGCCCAACAGGCGCTCGAGGCGACGCCGGTGCGCGTCCGCATCGGGATCCACACCGGCGAGCCGATCGTCACACAAGAAGGCTACGTCGGTCTCGACGTGCACAAGGCGGCCAGGATCATGAGCGCGGGCCACGGCGGCCAGGTGCTGGTCTCCGAGCAGACGGCGCGGCTGGTCGGCACGAAAGGCCTGCGAGACCTCGGTCCCCAACGGCTCAAGGACCTGCCGGCGCCGGAGCATATTTACCAGCTCGGCGATGGCGACTTCCCGCGTTTGAAGACGCTGTACCAGACCAACCTGCCGATCGCGCCGAATCCGCTCGTCGGCCGAGGCGAAGAGCTGGCTGAGGTGCGAGGCCTCGTGACGAGCGACGCGCTGCGCGCCGTCACGGTCACCGGCCCGGGCGGCATTGGCAAGACACGCTTCGCGCTCGCGGTCGCGGACGCGACCGCCCAGACCTTTCCGGATGGCATCTGGTTCGTCGATCTGACGCCGCTGCGGGACCCCGCGCTGGTCCTGCCAACGATCAAACAGGCCGTGGGCGCAGAGGCCGAGCTCGCACGGCACCTCGCCGATGCGCGATGCCTGCTGCTGCTCGACAACTTCGAGCAGGTGGTCGACGCGGCACCGGAGCTCGCGGCCCTGCTTACGGCCTGTCCGACGCTGCGCGTATTGGTGACGAGCCGGGAGCCGCTGCGCATCGCCGCCGAGCGCGAGTACCCGCTGCCGCCACTGGCCGAGCCGCCGGCAATGGAGTTACTCCGCCAACGGGCGGTCGCTGCCGCGCCAGCAGCCGAGATCGACGACGCGCTTGCAGCGCAGATCTGCCGACGGCTCGATGGGCTTCCGCTCGCGATCGAGCTCGCGGCCGCACGGATGAAGGTATTCGACCCGCGAGTCCTTTTGGAGCGCCTGGAGCAGCGTCTCCCGCTGCTCGTTTCGCGCGCTCGTGATGCGCCCGAACGCCAGCGCACTCTCGTCTCCACGATCGGCCTGTCGCTCGCGGTCGCGATGGATCACTTCTGGGTCAGCAACGATCCGCGGGAGGGCATGCGCTGGTTCGACGCCCTTCTCGCGCATCCCGCGGTCGGTGCCGTCGCGCCGGAGCTACGTGCGCATGCGATGCGCTCCTACGGAAGCTCGACCGCCCTCTCAGGCGATGACGGTGACGTCGAGGCCGCACAGCGACTGTGGGAGCAGAGCCTCGCGCTGTTCGAACAGCTCGGCGATGAGGGAGCCCGCGGGG
>JBHEML010000100.1:0-1264 GCA_046262615.1 Candidatus Limnocylindria bacterium
GTGGAGAAGCACGGCTTTTATTTTGCGCCGGACCCGAGCAGTCAGAAGTCATGCACCATCGGCGGAAACGTGGCGGAGAATTCAGGCGGACCGCACACGCTGGCTCAGGGAGTCACGGTGAATCACGTGACCGGCGTGGAAGTGGTGCTGGCCGATGGGCGGATTGTGGAGTTCGGCGGCATGGCGAGCGAGGCGTGCGGCTACGACCTGACGGGATTTTTTGTGGGGAGTGAAGGCACGCTGGGCGTGGCCACGAAGATCACGGTGAAGCTGACCAAGCTGCCAGAACGTGTGGCGACGCTGCTGGCCATCTTCAACAGTATTGAGGACGCGGCGAAGACGGTGGTGGCGATAACCTCGGCGGGGATAACGCCGGGCGCGCTGGAACTTCTGGACGGATGGACGCTGCGGGCTATTGAGGACGCGCTGCATGCGGGGTATCCGAAAGATTCGGGCGCGGTGTTGCTGATCGAGCTTGAAGGGATGACGGAGGCGGTGGAAGAGCAGGCCGAGGAGGTCTCCGCGATTTGCGTTGCGCAGAATGCGAGGGAAGTACGTCGCGCAAAAAATGCCGCGGAGCGTGAGCGACTGTGGGCGGGACGCAAGTTTGCCTTCGGCGCGGTAGGCAGGGTGTCGCCTTCGTATTACGTGCAGGATGGCGTGATCCCGCGGACGAAGATTCCGCAGACGCTGGCGCGGATTGGGGAGATCGGGAGGAAGTATGGGCTGCAGATCGGAAACATCTTTCATGCGGGCGATGGGAACCTGCATCCGCTGATCCTTTTCGACCGGCGCGACCGTGAACAGATCATGAACACGCTGGCGGCGGGAAGGGAGATCCTGGAGTACTGCCTGAAGGTGGGCGGCTCGATCACCGGCGAGCACGGCGTGGGCATGGAAAAGCTGGAGATGATGCCGGCGATGTTCTCGGCGGATGATCTTGAAGTGATGGCGATGCTGCGCGATGTGTTTAACCCGAGTGGGCGGCTGAATCCGGGAAAGGTGGTCTCGACGACGCGGATGTGCCGTGAAGCGTGTGCGCCACAACACGCGAGCGTGGCGCCTGAGGTGTCGGCGTGAGTGCGTCGGTCACGGCGGTGAGCATCTCTGCTGAGCTGGAACGGATATGCGGGGCGGCGCACGTTCTGAGTCGGGAGGCGGAAGTAGATTCGCGGATAGCAGATTTTGCGGTGGATGAGACGGTGCCGGTTGCCGTGGTCACGCCCGGGTCGGCCGAGCAAGCCGCGGAGGTGCTGCGATTTGC
>JBHEML010000100.1:1274-1503 GCA_046262615.1 Candidatus Limnocylindria bacterium
TGAGCAAAGAGTTCATTGTGCTGCGGACTGCGAGGATGAAGTCGGTAACGTTTTACGATCCTGGAGATCTCACTTTTGGGATAGGCGCGGGCGCGACGGTGGATGAGGTCGAAAAATTAACGTCGCCGAACCGGCAGATGCTGCCTATGGATGTTGCGCAGCGGGCAAGGGCGACCATCGGCGGAGTGCTGGCGAGTGCGGCGCATGGGCCGATGCGTGGTGCATACGG
>JBHEML010000101.1:0-1486 GCA_046262615.1 Candidatus Limnocylindria bacterium
GGATTCGCCTTGAGGTCGGCGACGTCGGCCACCAGAAGGACGATGTCGATGAGGTCCTGGAGGCCCTGCTTCGTGCGGGCGGACACCGGCGCGAGCGGCGTCTCGCCGCCGTACTCCTCGACCGTGACGCCGTGCTCCGCGAGCTGACCCTTCACGTGGTCGGGATTGGCGTCGGCCTTGTCGATCTTGTTGAGCGCGACGACCATCGGAACGCCGGCGGCCTTCACGTGCGAGATGGCCTCGATGGTCTGCGGCTGCACGCCGTCATCCGCCGCGACCACCAGGATCGCGACGTCGGCGACCTGCGCGCCGCGAGCACGCATCGCGGTGAACGCCTCATGACCGGGTGTGTCGAGGAAGGTGACCTTCCGCCCGGAGTGCTCGATCTGGTACGCGCCGATGTGCTGGGTGATGCCGCCGGCCTCGCGAGCGGTGACGTTCGTCTCCCGGATCGCGTCGAGGAGGCTCGTCTTGCCGTGGTCGACGTGGCCGACGATCGTGACGACCGGCGGGCGCGTGATCATCTTCGTGTCGTCGTCGTCGGTCCAGAGGATCTCCTTGCCCGCGGGCGCCTGCTCCTCGCTCTCCTCGACCGGGTCGACGATCTCCTCTTCGGGGACGACCTCAAGCCCGAGCTCGCCCGCAACGAGCGAGGCCGTCTCGAAGTCGATGGTCTGGTTGATCGTCGCCATCACGCCCATGTTCACGAGCGCGCGAATGACGTCGACGATCGAGAGGTCGAGGTACTTCGCGAGCTCGCCCACCTGCAGGGTCTTGGGCAGCGAAACGGGGACACCGCCCTCAGGGAGGACCGCGACCGCGGCCGCAGCCTCGGCGACCGGTGCCTGGGGCGCGATGTTGCCGCGTGATGGGCGGCGACGCGGGCGGGGTCCACGCTGCGGTGGGAACCGCCGCGGTCTTGCCTTTGGCATCAGGTCCTCCTTATTTCCGCTCCGGCAGCGAGCTCGTCCCGCAGCCGCAGCTTCGTCGCCTCGTCGATCGTCATCTCGAGGGCCCGCCCGAGCGAGCCGTCGTCGATGCCGCGCGTGAGGCACGCGTCGTCGGGGCAGAGATACGCTCCGCGCCCCGGTGCCTTGCCCCGAAGGTCCACCGAGAGCCGGCCGTCCGCATCCCGGACGACCCGGATGAGCTCGCGCTTCGCCTTGATCTGTCGGCACGCCACGCAGGTCCGCTGCGGGACGGCCCTAGCGACGATCCTTCTTCTTCTTGCCACCGAGGAGCGCGCGGTCCTCGTCCTCGAGCTCGTCCTCGTCCGCGGCCAGGGACTCCGCCTCGACCTCGGCGACGAGGTCGTCACGGATCGCCTCCTGATCCTCTTCGACGACGGCGGCGGCCGGCTCGGCCTCGACCGCGATCGGCTCGGGCTCCGGCTCCGGCTCGGCCTCTGCGCGGACCTCGGACTCGCTGCGGATGTCGATGCGCCATCCGGTGAGCTTGGCCGCGAGCCGGGCGTTCTGCCCTTCCT
>JBHEML010000102.1:0-1444 GCA_046262615.1 Candidatus Limnocylindria bacterium
TGAACACGCCGAGCGCGGCGAAGAGGCGCTGTTCGTGCTGCGCGAGGAGGTCGTAGCTCCACGCGATCGCCGCGCGCAAGGTCTGCTGGCGCGCCGGAAGATCGCGCGCGCCGCCGGTGAGGAGCGGGAGGCGCTGCTCGAGGCGTGACAGGAGCGCCTTGACCGAGAAGACCCGGACGCGTGCCGCGGCGAGCTCGATCGCCAGCGGCAGGTTGTCGAGCCGCGCGCAGATCGCGCCGACGGTCTCGCGCTGTCCGTCGAGGGTGAAGCCCGGCTTTGCCGCCTCGGCGCGCTCGGCGAAGAGCGCGAACGCCTCGTCCTCGACCAGCGGGGGGACGGGGTACTCGCGCTCGCCGCGGAGGTGGAGGCGCTCGCGGCTCGTCGCGAGCATCGTGACCCCGGGGGCCGAGGCCAGGAGCGCGCCGACCTCGCTCGCCGAACCGAGGACCTGCTCGCAGTTGTCGAGGACCAGGAGCATCGCCTTGCCCTCGAGGTGGCGCCCGAGGCTCTCGGCGATGCTCTCCCCCGGCGTCTCCTTGACCCCGAGGGTCTGCGCGATCGCGGGGAGGACCAGAGCCGCGTCGGTGATCGTCGCGAGCTGGACGAGGAACACGCCGTTCTTGAAGCGCTCGACGGAGTCCGCGGCGAGGCGGAGCGCGAGGCGCGTCTTCCCCGTCCCCCCGGGCCCGGTGAGCGTCACCAGGCGGACGTCGTCGCGACCCAGGAGCGCGGCGAGCTCCGAAAGCTCGCGCGATCTCCCGACGAGCGCGGTCGCCTCGGGCGGGAGGTTGGTGTTGCTGAGGCTGCGGAGGGGAGGGAAGCGCTGCTCGAGGTCCGGTGCGGCGAGCTGGAAGAGCCACTCGGGCTGGTCCAGGTCCTTGAGGCGGTGCTCGCCGAGGTCGCGCAGCGGGACCTCGTCGCCCACGAGGGCGCGCGTGCTCTTCGAGAGCAGCACCTGGCCGCCGTGCCCCGCGGCGCAGATCCGCGCGCCGCGGTGCAGGTCGATGCCGACGTAGCCGTCGTGAGCGCCGTGGTGGCATGCGAGCTGACCGTCGACGGCGTCCCGCAGTGGCGCGGCGACGGCGTCGCCGGCGTCGGCGAACGCGACGAAGAAGGCGTCGCCCTGGGTGTCGACCTCGACCCCGCCGTGCGCCAGGAACGCCGCGCGCACGATCCGGCGGTGGTCGGCGAGGGTCTCGGCGTACCGCTCGCCGAGGCCGTGCAGCAGCTGGGTCGAGCCCTCGATGTCGGTGAACAGGAGCGTGACGGTGCCGGAGGGCAGGGTGGCCACGGCGTCAACCGTACTCGGCGGGCAAAGCGCGGATGCGCGTGCGGTGGATCAGGGCTTCACGGATGCCGTTGTGGGTGAATCGCCGGCCGATGCCCGATTCCCCACGCGTCTTGAGGCGAAGTTCCTCGATGCGTATCTCAAGCAGTGCTGGCG
>JBHEML010000103.1:0-751 GCA_046262615.1 Candidatus Limnocylindria bacterium
GAGTTGAGCAGCTTGGCCCAGTCGGCGGCGACCGCCCGGGGGGCGAAGGCGAGGATCGCCCGGGCCTCGACGACCGACTTCCCGCGGATGTGATCGCAGACGAGCCGGGCCTTGCGAGCCGACGTCCTGACGTACTTGGCCTGGGCACGAACGACCGGGGGCGTGACGCCCTCGGGTAGCTCGGAGCGGCGTCGGGAGCGACCGGGGGTCCGGGCCTTCGCCTTGGCCTTGGGCTCGGCCGGGGCCTTGGGGGCGGCGGCTTTCCTGCCCTTGGGCTTGGCTTCGGCCTTGGCCTTGGCCTTGGCCTTGGGGGCGGGCGCAGGGTCGGGCTCGCCAGCCGCGGGCGTCGACGCCTCGGGGGCGGGCGCCTCTGCGGCGCTCACGGGGTCCGGGTCGGCCTGCTCGGCGGCCGGCGTCGTCGGCTCCGGGTCGCCTGGCGTCGGGTGATCTTCGGCCATGACTACCGGACCTTTCCTGACCCGGCGTGGCCCCGGTAGGTCCGGGTGGGGGCGAACTCGCCGAGCTTGTGGCCGACCATCGACTCGCTCACGAACACCGGGAGGTGCTTGCGGCCGTCGTGGACGGCGATCGTGTGGCCGACCATGTCCGGGAAGATCGTCGACGACCGCGACCAGGTCTTGATCATCGTCCTCGTGTTCGCCCGGTTCATCGCCTCGATCCGCGCCATCAGGCGCTCCTCGACGAACGGGCCCTTCTTGCCGGATCTACTCACTTACTTTCGCCTCTTCTT
>JBHEML010000103.1:761-1390 GCA_046262615.1 Candidatus Limnocylindria bacterium
GGACCAGGTCTTGATGACCCGTTTCTCCTGCTTGGCGTTGAGAGCGTCGACCTTATTCAACAGGTGCTCGTCGACGAAGGGACCCTTCTTGAGGCTTCGAGCCATGTGTGATTACCTCCGAGCGCCGCGCGACCGGCGGCGGCGGATGATGAGCTTCTGGGACGGCTTGGTGGTGTCGCGGGTTCGGCCCTCGGTCTTGCCCCAGGGCGAGACCGGGTGGCGGCCACCCGACGACTTGCCCTCGCCCCCACCGTGGGGGTGGTCGACGGGGTTCATCGCGGTGCCCCGCGTCTGCGGGCGCACGCCCATGTGTCGCTTGCGGCCGGCCTTGCCGACCTTGACGTTCTGGTGATCGGAGTTGCCGATCGTCCCGACCGTGGCCCGGCACTCGGCCCGGACGAGGCGCATCTCCCCGGACGGGAGGCGGACGGTGGCCAGGTCGCCCTCCTTGGCCATGAGCTGGATGGCGACCCCGGCCGAGCGTCCGAGCTGGCCGCCGCGTCCGGGCTCGAGCTCGAGGTTGTGGATCACCGTACCGGTCGGCATCTTGGCCAGGGGCAGGCAGTTGCCGACCTGGATGTCGGCGCTCTCCCCGGACATCACGGTCATCCCGACGCTCAGGCGGGCCG
>JBHEML010000104.1:0-1358 GCA_046262615.1 Candidatus Limnocylindria bacterium
GAAGTCGCTGGAGTTCATCGCCGCCAGATTGAGTAAGCCGGTCGCGTACTTCCTCGAGGACGAAGAGCAGCAACGAAGAAGGCAAGAGCGGGAGATAGATATCAACGCCGCCGCTGCCCTGCTAAGCAGACCCACCGCAGCTCAAGCCCTGCTACGGGCGCGGGACCTGCTCGATGGCGCATCCGCGCCCTCCGAGATATGCCGCCTCCGTTTGATCACTGGCAGCGCGCTGAACCATCTAGTGCGTGGAAACGAGGCGCTGCAAGACTTGGCCATCGCGGAGCGGATCGCGGTCCAACTCGGCGATACCGGCACCCATCTCAGAGTGCGATACCAGCTGGCGCTCGCCTTCCGCCACAGCGGTAACTCAAAACGCGCGAGGGACATGCTCGAAGCGCTTCTCGCCGATATTGAACGAGACCAGGTGGTTGATAGACCTTTCCGGCTCAAGGTCCTGAAGGATTTGGGAGCGTTCTGCATCGAGTTGGGCGAAGTTGAGGTGGCCCATTCCTACTTTTTGATGGCGCTTGAGTGGGCAAAAGACATGGGCGACATTTCGGGACTGATAACGATCTACAACGGCTTGGGGTATGCGCATCGCGCTCTTGGTGATCTGGACGCTGCGGCGGGCTACCTTCAAAAGGCCTTGGCGTCCGCCGAGCTGTCCAATGACCTCGCAGCCTCAGTCGTGATGCACAACGCTTTGGCCGTTCTGGCTGCTGATCGCGGACACTTGCCGGCCGCGTACCGGCACGTCAATAAGGCGATCGAGATCGCACGCATAGTCGGGCCACCCGGCTGGGTGGCGCATTGCCTGAACACCAAAGCGGAGTGCTTACTCAAGGCCGGTGAGCTGGATGCTGCCAAGCTTCAAGCCATTGAGGCACTTGATCTTGCACGGGAAACGGACACCGACAAAGCCGTCGCTGGCGCAGCAATGGTGATTGCCGATGTCGCGCTGCGTCGAGGCGAACCAGGTGAAGCTGAGCGACACTTTGGAGAGGCGGCAGCGATCTATAAGAAGATTGGCGCGATAACGGAACTCGGTGAGGTGCTGATGCGGCTTAGCAAGAGCGCGCATGACCGGGGCGACGATGGATTGGCCCAAAGGTTCGCGGCCGAAGCCTATGAAGTCCGCCGAATGAGAAGCGGGTTAGTGGAGAGACAGTCATGAGAATCGTGGTAAGTATGTGCGCCCTCATCTTCGCGGCGATGCAAGGCCTCTACCTGCTATACGTGGCGGGAGGCGGATCACCGCCTGGCTGTTGCTAGTAGTTAGCCTGCTTCTCCGCAGCGCTCAACACATTCCTCAGTAGTAGGGCCACGGTCACGGCGCCCAGTCCTCCGGGGACGGGGCT
>JBHEML010000105.1:0-1357 GCA_046262615.1 Candidatus Limnocylindria bacterium
GGCATCCGCAGCCGGGCCATCGCCCCGGTCGACGACTCCCTGAAGATCGGCCCCCTCGACAAGATCTACCTGATCTGGATGGTCGGCGGGTCCTGCGACGGCTGCACCGTGGCCGTGTCCGGTGCCACCCACCCCCGGGTCGAGCACCTGCTGAGCGGCATCATCCCCGGCCTGCCCCGGGTGGAGCTCATCCACACCGTGGTCAGCGTGGAGGTGGGCCCGGAGTGGACCCACAACCTGTTCATGGCCGAGCGCGGCGAGCTCGACGCCCCCTACATCATCTGCTGGGAGGGCTCGATCATGGACGAGTCCATCGCCGGCGAGGGCTACTGGATGGGCCTGGGTGAAGACCCCCAGACCGGCCGCCAGATCACCAGCCTGGAGTGGCTCGACCGCCTGAGCCCCGGCGCCGCCGCGGTGGTGGCCGTGGGCACGTGCGCCTCCTGGGGCGGGATCCCCGCGGCCAAGGGCAACGTCACCAACTCCATGGGCGTCATGGACTACCTGGGCAAGGACTACCGCTCGTCGTTCGGCGTGCCCGTGGTCAACGTCCCCGGCTGTTCGCCCATCGGCGACAACGTGCTGGAGACCGCGGCGGCGGTGTGCCTGTTCCTGAACGGCCTGGCCCCCCTGCCCGAGTTCGACGAGCTGGGACGCCCGGCGTGGCTGTTCGGCGAGACCGTGCACCGTCACTGCCCCCGGGCCGGCTACTACGAAGAGGGCGTGTTCGCCCGGGAGTACGGCGACAAGGAGTGCCTGGTGGAGCTGGGCTGCTGGGGCCCGGTGGTCCAGTGCAACATCGCCGAGCGGGGCATGGTCGACGGCCACGGTGGCTGCATGCAGATGGGCGGCATCTGCATCGGCTGCACCATGCCGGGCTTCCCCGACAAGTTCAGCCCCATCACCGAGATCGCTCCCGGGTCGCTCATCTCCTCCACCACCTCCCGGGTGGTGGGCGGCGCCATCCGGCGCATGCGCACGGTGTCCAAGGTCGACAAGAACATGACCGCCCGCTGGGACGGCGCCGGCGAGACCTCGTCGGGCTTCGGCCGCTCCACCACCGCCCCCAAGGGCGCCACCAAGGTGATCCACAAGTTCTATTCCAAGTACCAGCACTCCCACGTCGGCGGCCACAAGGGCAAGAAGCTCTACGGCGAGGGCGAGCACAACCGCGCCGGCATGGGCCGCTTCGAGTCCGGCTACGGCCACGGCCAGCACTGACCCGGAAACCCCTATCGCCACCCGACGGCCCCACTGCTAGGAGAGAGTTATGTGTTTCAAGAACCTGCCCATCGAGTTCGACGCCACGGGCAAGGCCCATCTGCGTGACGGTGTCAAAGACCCCTACGCGGTGACC
>JBHEML010000106.1:0-1327 GCA_046262615.1 Candidatus Limnocylindria bacterium
GAAGTCGCTGGAGTTCATCGCCGCCAGATTGAGTAAGCCGGTCGCGTACTTCCTCGAGGACGAAGAGCAGCAACGAACACGGGATGAACGAGCGTCGATGAGGGCGCGGGCGATGCAACTAGTGGCTGAGGGGCAAGCCGATGAGGCCATTTCTATTTTGGAGCCGCTGCTGAACGGCTCGAGCGGCGCGGATCGAGCGTCAATGCAGCGAGCAATCGGACGCGCGCATTGGGAGGCCGGCCGCGGAAGCAAGGCCGTGCCGCTCCTTGAAGAGGCGCTTCGTTTCTACCTGGTCACGCACGATGCCGAAGGAGTTGCACGCACGAGAGCGCAGTTAGGAATGGCGCTTCACTTGCTGATGAGCTACGCGGAGGCGGCCGAGCAGCTCGAAATGGCCTTGGTAGCCCACGTCAAAGGCGACGTGCGCGACCAACTCTTCAAGGTCCACGTCCTACACAACCTCGGGCTGACCTTTTTCCAACGCGGCGACTTTGAAACGGCGCTTCAGCACTTTGAACGCGCCGCAGCGGAAGGCGCCGACATTGGGGACGACAAGTGGACGGCGTCTCTTTATGCCGCGATGGGTATGTCGAAGATGGAACTCGGTGACTACGAGTCGGCGATTACCAATCTGCGACGGAGCGAGACGCTGTTCGAATCGATCCGCAATAAGTCAAGGGCTGCAGAGATTCGGTTGCACACTGCCCGGACGCTCCATGCGCTCGGACACAATGTTCGCGCGATCGAAACGATGGACTCTGCTCGGGAAGCGGCTGCTGCAACCAACAATCCCCATCTTGCAGCCAGGATCGATCTCAACAAGGGACTGCTCTTGGGGGACATCGGCCAAAACGAAGCCGCCGTCGCGCTCCTGCAAACGGCGATGGCCCGGGCCGACGAGCTCGGGGAGCCGGCGCTTCGCGTGCAAACGAGGACAGCGCTGGGTCGGGTACTCAAGCACGTCAATCCGACGCTCGCTGAGCACCACCTGCGTGACGCCATCGGCCTAATGAAGGGAAGCCGTGGAGGACGTGAGCTCACCTGGGCCAACAGCGAACTGAGTGAATTGTTTAGCGCTAAGGGCTTGACCGTTGAGGCGGTTGAATTCGCCGCCAAGGCGCACGGTCAGGGATCCCGAACTCTTTAGGTAGGAGATCGCATTGGTTAGGGTACTGGTCTGGATTCTTCTCGGTGAAGGCATTCGCCTTCTTGCGGACATGATCGGGGTGGTCGTCGGTTAGTCGCGAACGTGCTTCTCCGCAGCGCTCAACACATTCCTCAGTAGTAGGGCCACGGTCACGGCGCCCAGTCCTCCGGGGACGGGGCT
>JBHEML010000107.1:0-584 GCA_046262615.1 Candidatus Limnocylindria bacterium
ATCTCGTCGTGCGCGACCTGGATCGCGTTGACCCACGTGTATCCGGCCTCGATATGCTCGGCGGCGCGCCTCGCCTTCGCGAGATCGCGCGTCCAGATCGACGATCCGAGACCGTAGACGCTTCCGTTCGCCTTCTCGATGGCCTCGTCGAGGTCCTTCACGATGAAGATGGGCAGCGCTGGACCGAAGACCTCCTCGGTCGCCATGCGCGAGTCCTCCGGCACGTCCGCCACGACGGTCGCGTTCATGAACCAGCCCCGCTCGAACGCGGCGCCTTCGGGTCGATCGCGCGCTGCGTCGCGAGAGGCGTCGTGGATGCCGGCTTCAGCACGACGGTGCAACCCGCGGCGAGCGCCGGGCAGACCTTGTTAGCCATCAGCGTGAGCGGGAAGTTCCACGGCGTGATCGCCGCGACGACCCCGACGGGTCGCTTGATCACCATGCCGAAGGTGCCGGGGTCCGCCAGGGTGACGTAGTCGCCGCGGATCTTGTCGGCGAGTCCGGCGTAGTACTCGAGGTTCGCCGCGACGCGCTCCGCCTCGATCGTCGACTCGCGGAGCGTCTTGCCCTGCTCGAGCGTGAGC
>JBHEML010000107.1:604-936 GCA_046262615.1 Candidatus Limnocylindria bacterium
TCGATGATCTCGGCAGCGCGATCGACGACGCGCGCTTCGACGCGGAGGTCCGTGCGATCGTCGTCCGCAGCGCGTCGGAGAAGTTCTTCTCCGCGGGCGCGGACGTCGCGATGTTCGCCCGAACGGACCCCGAGTACCAGTGGGCGTTCGTCGTGCACGCGAACGAGGTCATGTCCAAGTTCGAGCGGACAGCGAAGGTCGTGACCGCGGTCATCGGGGGCCACTGCCTCGGCGGGGGCCTTGAGATCGCGCTCTGCTGCGACTTCCGGATCGCGGCCGAAGGCTCATACCGGATCGGGCTGCCCGAGATCACGCTCGGCCTGCTCCCGGGC
>JBHEML010000107.1:946-1263 GCA_046262615.1 Candidatus Limnocylindria bacterium
TCGCGATCTCCGGGACCGCCTCGCGTACCTTCGCCGCGGCGGCGAAGAGCAGCTGCGCGCGCTTGTGCCCGGGAAGCGCGGCCCATGCCGGGAAGGCCTTCGCGGCCGCCTCGACGGCTGCTTCGACGTCGCTCGCCGCGCCCTTCGGCACCTGGTCCACGACCTCGCCAGTCGCGGGGTTCATCACGTCGAGGGTCGCGCCGGCCTTGGCGGCGACAAGGTCGCCGCCGATCTGCATCTTCATTCACCCGACCTCCGGCTTAGAGTCTATGAAGTTTCGTGGGGGTGTGAGATGGGTGTCGTCCGCTTGGAGAAGC
>JBHEML010000108.1:0-480 GCA_046262615.1 Candidatus Limnocylindria bacterium
CGCGTAGGCCGCAGGTCCCACGCTGTCGCGATATTGCCCGCTCAGCCCGTACACGTTGGTCGGCTTGCGGCTGTCCGCCGCCACGTTGGCGAGGAAGGTATCGACCAACAACTGGTACCCCGGGTCGTAGCCGAGACCCGAGCCGGCCGGCTGCCAGAAGATCACGTGGGTGCGATTGGCATGGAGCACCGGCCCACCGCCGTACGGGAGGCCGGCGGCGATGCGGGCCAGCGGGGATCGGTGGAGCTGGCCTGCGGTGGGAAGGTCGGCGACCACCCCGCCGAAGATCTTGGGGTGGGCGGCGGCAGTCGCGGAGGCGGTGGTGGTCGCGGTCAGCGCGAGCAGGGCCGCGAGGACCACGGCGCGACAATGCCGGCTCACTTGGCGCTCAACCAGTCGGTGCCGATGCCCGCCTCGACGGCCAGCGGAGGGTCCATTTCGAATGCCGAGGCCATTTGCTCGCCGGCGATCTGCTTAACC
>JBHEML010000108.1:490-857 GCA_046262615.1 Candidatus Limnocylindria bacterium
GTCCACGGCTACTTGGCCTCCATCCAGGTCGGGCCTACGCCGATGTCCACCGCGAGCGGGGGATCGTGCTCCCAGACGGCGCACATCTCGCGGCGGATCAGCTCGCGCGCGGCGTCGACCTCGTCGCTCGGGCCCTCGAACAGCAGCTCGTCGTGGATCTGAAGAATCAGCCGGGCCTTCACGCCGGCCTCGCGCAGGCCCCGTTCGGCTCGCACCATCGCCATCTTCATGATGTCGGCGGCCGTGCCCTGAATCACCATGTTCACGGCGAACCGCTCGCCCTGCTTGCGCAGCTCCCATCGCCGGGCCCGGAGCTCGGGCACCTGACGGCGGCGGCCGAACAGGGTCGAGACGTACCCGTGCTCGG
>JBHEML010000108.1:948-1254 GCA_046262615.1 Candidatus Limnocylindria bacterium
TTGTTGGACGACAGCCGTCCGGTCGTGGCGGCGGTCTGGTTGAACGTGGTGTGCAGGCGGCCATCGGCGGCGATCAGCGCCGGCAGCGCATCCAAGTAGGTCTGTGCGAGCTTGGTCAACTCACGCCAGCGCTCGATCCTCGGAATCACCTCGTGCTCGTCACGGATGGCCTGCAACACGCGAGCGTCGGTCGAGTAGCCGGTCTTGCCTCGCCGTTTGCGTGACAGGCCGAGCTTGCCGAACAGGATCTCCTCGAGTTGCTTGGGCGAGCCGAGAGTGAACTCCTCTCCCGCCAGGCTGTAGATC
>JBHEML010000109.1:0-808 GCA_046262615.1 Candidatus Limnocylindria bacterium
GGGCTCGGTCTCGCGGCGCCTGGCCGCGGTGGCCGCGGCTGCAGCCCTGCTCGCCGGCGCCGTTGTCGGCGGGGTCGTGGGTGCCAACACGGTGAACACGACATCGACCACGCGTACCGCCGCGCCCTCGTATAACACGAGCACCCTGGCCCAGCCCAAAGACGTCCAGGGCGTGTTGGCCAAGGTCGAGCCCGGGGTGGTCTTCATCCGCACCCAGGCGTCCCGGGGTGGCCGCTTCTTCCCCGAGAGCGGGGCGGGGACGGGGATGATCCTCACGCCCGAGGGCGAGGTGCTCACCAATGCCCATGTTGTGGCCGGGGCCACCACCATCACCGTCACGCTCAACGGTGAGACCAACGCTCGCCCGGCCGACCTGGTCGGCAGCGACCCCGCCGCCTCCAAGCTGCCCACCGTGTCGCTCGGCAAGTCCGGCGACCTCACCGTGGGCGACGGCGTCATCGCCATCGGGAACGCCCTCGCCCTCGACGGGGGCGTCACCGTCACCACCGGCATCGTCTCCGCCCTCAACCGCGACATCTCCGACCAGGGCGGCTCCTTGCAAGGCCTGATCCAGACCGACGCCGCCATCAACCCCGGCAACTCCGGCGGACCCCTCGTCACCTCCGACGGCCTGGTGATGGGAATGAACACCGCCGTGGCCGGCGATGCCCAGAACATCGGCTTCGCCCTCGCCTCCGACAAGGTGACGCCGGTAATAGACAGAATCCGGGCCAACCCCTCGGGGTCGTCGTCATCGGCCGGTCCGTCCTCGCCGGGCGGCGTGCCGTCGAACGGCGCCTTCCTGGGC
>JBHEML010000109.1:818-1253 GCA_046262615.1 Candidatus Limnocylindria bacterium
GTCGACAGTGGCACCCCGGCGGAGAAGGCCGGGTTGGCCCCCGGTGACGTCATCCAGAGCGTCGACGGCCGGCCCGTCAGGGGCAACACCGACCTGGCGGCAGCCATCTCCGCCCACAAGCCGGGCGACCAGGTGAAGGTCACCTGGGACCATTCGGGCCAGCGACGTTCGGCCCAGGTCACCCTGGCCACCCGCTGACCGCGTCACGCGAGATGCACGACGCTCCCGGTTCGGGCACAATCAGTGGTGACGACGTCGAGAGGAGCTTTTCCACCATGGCCCACCTGACCAGGTTCCTGATGCAGGACCACGCTCGCATCTTCCGATGCCTTGACGCCGCTGAGAAGAATTCGAGCAGTCTCCCGACGGCATTGGCCGCCTGCGACGAGATCGAGGCGCACATGACCATCGAGGAGGAGATCGTCTACCCGCTCC
>JBHEML010000110.1:0-506 GCA_046262615.1 Candidatus Limnocylindria bacterium
GATCAGGGCGGCGCCCTGAAGAACGTGATGGCCATCGCCTCGGGGATCGCCGACGGCATGGGGTTCGGCGACAACACCCGCGCCGCCCTCATCACGCGCGGCCTGGCCGAGCTCACCCGCCTGGGCGTGGCCCTGGGCGGCCGGCCCCTCACGTTCGCGGGCCTGGCCGGCATGGGTGACCTGGTGGCCACGTGCATGAGCGGGCGCAGCCGCAACCGCTGGGTGGGCGAACAGCTCGGCCGGGGCCGCACCATCGACGAGATCACCGGAGGTACCCGCATGGTCGCCGAAGGAGTGCGTAGCTCACTGGCCGTCGTCGAGCTGGCGTCCCGGACGGGGGTGGACACACCCATTGCCAGCGAGGTGGTGGCCGTGATCCACCAGGGCAAGCGGGCACGCGATGCTTTGGCATCGCTCATGAGCCGGGTGATGAAGCCCGAGCTGCACGGTTTTTCACCACCCTCGGACTGAGCCTGGTTCCTGCGAGGCTCTTCGTTGCTCCACAG
>JBHEML010000110.1:647-955 GCA_046262615.1 Candidatus Limnocylindria bacterium
CCCTCGCACTGAGCCTGATTCCTACGAGGCAGAGACGGGTGTCATCCTGGTCTCAGATGAACCAACGGCTCACGTTGCCGCACCGCTCACCCGCTCCCACATTCGAGGAGGCCCTACCATCGCCACTCCCACCGACGGCTCGTCTTCGGCCGAACATGTCTCCGCCGAAACGGCGCCTGCGGCGGCGATGCTCGAGGCCGCTCTCTTCGAGGTCAAGAAGGTCATCGTCGGACAGGACCGCGTCGTCGAGCGGATGCTCGCCTGCCTGTTGGCCAAGGGACACGTGCTGCTCGAGGGGGTGCCGGGCC
>JBHEML010000110.1:964-1226 GCA_046262615.1 Candidatus Limnocylindria bacterium
TCCCAGCAACGGCCGACATCTTGTTCCCCAGGACCGGACGCTCCCCGGCCCCCCACCAGGAGGCACCAGTCATCTCCGCCACCCCGCCCATCGACACCATGAGCAACGCCACCCTCGCCTCTGCCGCGTCGATGCTCGAGGCCGCCCTCTTCGAGGTGAAGAAGGTCATCGTCGGCCAGGACCGGGTGGTGGAGCGCATGCTCGCCTGCCTCCTGGCCAAGGGCCACGTGCTGCTGGAGGGCGTGCCCGGCCTGGCCAAGAC
>JBHEML010000111.1:0-364 GCA_046262615.1 Candidatus Limnocylindria bacterium
GCTGCGCGGCGTGCTCGTGGGACTCTCAACCTTTTTCATCGCGCGCGCGGTGTTGCGCCTGCAGCCGAGTCCGCTCTGGGCGATCGGACCCGCCATCGCCGCGTTGTTGGTCTCGAAGCTCGTCTGGAGCGACCGCCCCCAGCTGTTCTCCCTTGCTCTTTTCGCTGCTTTTCTCGACACCTTGCTCGCGGTTCGACTCGGCGGCTCTCCGCGGCGGCTTTGGATCCTTCCGCCACTCACCGTCGTATGGGCCAACCTGCACGGTGGCTTCCTTCTCGGCATCGGCCTCGTCGCACTCTTCGCACTGGAAGCGTGGCTGCGACGGAATGGACGCTGGCCGCGAGCCTGGATCGGAACAGCTGCG
>JBHEML010000111.1:374-1210 GCA_046262615.1 Candidatus Limnocylindria bacterium
GGCGCAGGCGCTCCTCGTGAAGGTGTTCGCCGGCACGGCCTCGGGCGCCACGGTCGCCGCGTACTCCGTCGGACAGCAGATCGCCATCGGCGCGTTCACGTTCGGCGCGAGCTACGCCGCCTCGACGAGCAGGGTCGTCGAGGAGCAGCCCGCGGATGTCAACAGTCCGACCGGCCTGCTCTTCCTCGCTCTCCTGTTGATCGCCTGTCTGGGGATGCTGTTCGTTCCAGCCTCCAACCGCCGGCTCGCCGTCCTCCTCGCGGTCCTCGTTCCTCCGTTCGCCTACCTCGGCCTTTCCCATCAACGGCAGCTCGCGTACGCGAGCCTCGTGCTCGCACCGTTCGCCGCCTTCGCGGTGCCTGCGGCGCTGCGACGCACAGCGGTTGAAGCGCCGCGCGTCCCCTGGCTGATGGGGACGCCCGCTGTTGCGGCGTGCCTGATCGGTGCTCTCGTGGCCGGCTACGCCTCTGCGCCGCCGGCACCCGATCTCGAGACGTACCCCGCCGGCGCCACATCTTCGCTTGACCGGCGAAGCGGCAATCTCTTCCACGAGTACGACTGGGGCGGCTACCTTATCTTCGCCGCCTCAAAGCATCCAACGTTCATCGACGGGCGCGGAGCCAGTCTCTTTCCGAGCGCGGTCCTCGGCGAGTTCGAGGCTGCGGTGAGTCTCGGGCCCGGCTACTCGAGCGTGCTCGAGCAGCGCGGGATCGCGATGGTCCTCGTACGACCACAACGCGCGCTCGCGGTGGCGCTCCGGAGCCAGGGATGGAGCGTCGTCGACGAAGTGCAGCAGCGTTGGGTGCTGCTGGCGCGGCCACCCTAGCGGTCAGCGG
>JBHEML010000112.1:0-296 GCA_046262615.1 Candidatus Limnocylindria bacterium
GGTGAACCCCCAGGACGTCGGCGCGTTCACACGGATCGTCAACTCGCCCCGCCGGGGAATCGGCACGACCTCGATGTCCCGGCTGCTCGCCTTCGCCAACACGATGGGAATGTCGATCTGGGAGGCGGCGAGCGACCCCGAGCAGGTCCCGGGCCTGGGCGCCGCGGCGGTCAAGGCCATCCGCCGGTTCATGGGCACCATGCACGTCCTGCGTGAGCGGGCCGAGGCGGCGGTGCCCGTCGCCGAGCTGCTCAAGGAGACTCTCCAGGAGACCGGTTACCTGGAGGCGCTACAGG
>JBHEML010000112.1:558-936 GCA_046262615.1 Candidatus Limnocylindria bacterium
ACCCTGCACAATGCCAAGGGCCTCGAGTACCCGATCGTGTTCATGATCGGCTGCGAGGACGGCGTGTTTCCGCACTCTCGAGCCCTGGATGAAGGCGGGCTGGAGGAGGAGCGACGCCTCTGCTACGTCGGCATCACGCGCGCCCAGCGGGACCTGTACGTGACCTATGCGCGCACCCGGACGGTGTTCGGTGCCCGCAACTGGGGCGCCCCGAGCCGGTTCTTGAACGAGATTCCGGCGGCGTTGACCGACCGCGAGGAGCAGGCGCCACGCGGCGCTCTGGGCCCGAGCGGCTTCCGCGCCCGTGCGATCGCCTGGTCCGCTCCCGGCTCCGAGCCGCCCGCCCAGGCCCGCTACCGCCTCGGCGACGACGTGGTC
>JBHEML010000112.1:946-1189 GCA_046262615.1 Candidatus Limnocylindria bacterium
ATCACCAAGCGCTGAGCTGATCCTCTAGCGTGCAGGGCATGAGCGCGACGATCATCGACGGAAAGGCCGTGGCGGCGCGGGTTCGAGCCAGCGTGGCCCAGGAGGTCGCGGCGCTGACCGAGCAGCTCGGCCGGGCGCCCGGCCTGGCGACGATCCTCGTCGACGACGATCCCGCTTCGGCCGTCTACGTCGCCAACAAGCGCCGGGCCTGCGCGGAGGTGGGGATCGCCGACCATCACCGGC
>JBHEML010000113.1:0-1106 GCA_046262615.1 Candidatus Limnocylindria bacterium
GTTCCGCACGATCGTTCCCAGCGGCGGCGGGGTGACCCCGAATGCCATGTCCAGGGCGTATGCCGAGGTGACGGCGTGGACACCGCCGCAGACACCGCAGGCGCGGCTGGAGATGAAGATCGCGTCCCGGGGGTCACGGCCCTTGAGGATGATCTCGTAACCGCGGAACAGGGTCGCCAGGCTCCTCGTCTCGAGGACCTTGCGCTCCTGAAGGTCGGCGACGCTGTGGAAGGCGAGCGCGCCCGCCACCCGGGTGACCGGGTCGACGTTGAACTCCTTGACGGCGCTGTTGCGCGCGAGCAACTGGTTGACCTTGTCATGGTCGAGCATCGGGGGGGCGTCCGGCATCAGCGTGGCGACCGGCGTGTTGGTCGTCTTGAACGCACTCTCCCAACCCTGCCTCAGGCTGGCCTTGCCGTTCGAGTCGAACTCGACCGGCAGATTCTTAAAACACATGGCTGACACTGCTCCTTTGCATGAAAACTCTGGTTACCTTTGAATTCCGATGGGACAACGCATTCACCTACTTGTCGTGGGGACCGGAACGCTCCCGCATGACCTTCTTGCGGGCTCGGCGTGAACCGGGCTTGTCGGTGCCGTGGAACTGCCACTTCTCGTAGAAGTAGTGGACGGTCTTGTCGAGCGCTCCCGGCTGCTTGTCGGTGAAGGTCCAGCCGCTGGAGGTTCCACCCGCGCGGTCGGACTGAAGCGTCCGGTTCAGGTTGGCCTGGCTCATCGCCCGAAGCCGGCGGATGCCGCTGCCGGTCAGGCGCATGGTGTTGCTGGAGACGACCGATCCAGGAGAGGTCTTGTAGAAGGGCGAGAACTTGTCGGGGAAGCCCGGCATGGTGCAGCCGATGCAGGGCCCACCGGTGTTCATGCAGCCGCCGAGGCCGTTGATGGCGCCGCGCTCGGTGATGTTGCACTGGACCACGGGACCCCAGCAACCCACCTCGACCAGGCACTCCTTGTCGCCGTAGGTCTTGGCGAACACACCCTCCTCGTAGTAGCCCGCGCGCACACAGTGGCGGTGCACGGTCTCACCGAAGAGCCAGGCCGGCCTGCCGAGCTCATCGAACTCAGGAAGCGGCCCCATGCCCTGGAGG
>JBHEML010000114.1:0-310 GCA_046262615.1 Candidatus Limnocylindria bacterium
GGTATCGGTGGCTTTGGCCCACTCCGCCCGGACAAGCCGTGAAAACGGGATGGGCCGTAGGCCCGACGACAGTGCCTTCTCGGCGCCGTATGGGCGGGGGGGGATGGTCATGGTCATGCTGCAGCCTCCTGGGCGGGAGCCGCCTTGGCGGCGGTGAGAGAGAAGAACAGCTGCTCCAACCCGTCTGTCTCGGATCGACGCAGCTCGGTGAGCAGCACCTGGTGGTCGCGGGCGACGCCCGCCACCACCTCTGTCGTGACCCGACCACCGGAGACATCCACGGCGAACACATCATCCGGGCCGGCGACGT
>JBHEML010000114.1:429-1044 GCA_046262615.1 Candidatus Limnocylindria bacterium
GCCACCACCACACCGTCGGAGATCACGACGAGATGATCGGCGGTGGCCTGCACCTCATGCAGCAGGTGACTCGACAGCAGCACCGTGCCGCCACGGTCGGCGAAGTCGCGCAGGAGCGTTCGCATCCAGGCGATGCCCTCGGGATCGAGCCCGTTCGCCGGTTCGTCGAGGATCAGCGCCGCCGGTTCGCCGACGAGGGCCTGGGCCACGCCGAGGCGCTGGCGCATGCCCAGCGAGTAGGTCCCCACCCGCTTCTCGGCGGCATCGGCGATGGTCTTCCCGGCGCCGTTGGCCCCGAGGAAGCCGGTTATGGTCCCGGGTTCGCAGCGCAGCGAGACGTCGCGAACGACCGGAACCTTGTTGTAGCTCTTGGTGAGAGCGGTTGTCGTGATCATGTGGCCAGCCTGAACCTCCCGAGGCGCCGGCGCATCAGGCGGACGGCCAGGATCCGATGTCCGAAAGGACGCCGCCGTCCCCCCACTTCTCGCCTTTCGTTGGTTGCAATGTCGACTTTCGTCGGTGTCGCACGGGCGTCCGGCACCCTACGCTCGGGTCATGTCCTGGCTGGGAAGATGGTGGGCGCAGACCGCTCCGACGGCGATACCGGCACCCGAC
>JBHEML010000115.1:0-647 GCA_046262615.1 Candidatus Limnocylindria bacterium
GTCGAGGGTGATCCGGGCGTCCTGGCGCAGGAGCTCCTGGAGCGCCCAGAGGGTGATCCCCTGGCCGTACGAGAGGCAGCGCCCGCGGAGCGTCGTCCCGGGGGGAAGCGCGGCGGCGAACTCCTCCGCCAGGCGCGACTTCCCCGCACCGGGGGGAGCGAAGACCGTGGCGAGGTACGCGCGCGACCCCTCGGCGGCGCGGCGGTGGAGCGCGCGGAGGGTGGCGAGCTCGCCGTCGCGCCCGACCATCGCCGCGCGCAGCCCCGCGACCCCGCGCGACGGCTGGGGGAGGGCTGAGGCGAGCCCCGCGACGGGCGAAGCCTCGATCCTCCCGAGGCCCTTGGCGGTGACCATCCGCCGGCGCGCGTAGCGGACCCCGGGCTCGCTCAGGCGCCGGGTCAGCGCGCCGACCAGCGTCTGGCCGGGGTCGGCCGCGGCGCGCAGCCGCGCGGCGGCGACGACGGGCTCGCCGGTGACCATGAACTCGTTTCGCGCGTCGGTCGCGGCGATGACCTCGCCGGTGTTGATCCCGATCCGCAGCTCGACCGCGAGTGCAGAGCGGGGGTTGTGCTCCGCGACGCGCGCGCGCATCGCCAGGCTCGCGCGGACGGCGCGGTCGGCGTCGTCCTCGTGCGCGACGGGGGCGC
>JBHEML010000115.1:657-1032 GCA_046262615.1 Candidatus Limnocylindria bacterium
CTGATGGAGAGATCGAGATCACGTGACTCGTTCAGCTCGGTGACCGCCTCGGTGATCCTGAGAGCTGCCCTGACCGCCCTTTCGGCGTCGTCTTCATGGGCCACGGGAGCCCCGAACACCGCCATGACGGCGTCGCCGATGAACTTCTCGACGGTCCCCCCGTGGTCGCGGATGACCTCCGAGAGCGAGGCGAAGACCGCGCGCAGGACCTCGCGGACGACCTCGGGCTGGTGGCTGGTGGTGAGCGCGGTCGAGCCGACGATGTCCGCGAAGAGGACGGTGACCAGCTTGCGCTCGTCGGACACTTCGGGGCGAGTTTATCGACGACGGGTTCGCGCGAAGGCTCACTCCCCTTGCGAAAGCGTGCCGGCGGAG
>JBHEML010000116.1:0-989 GCA_046262615.1 Candidatus Limnocylindria bacterium
CACCAGGACCTTGCCTCCCATGTGCCCGCACTTCTTTTCCGAAGCCATCTGATCCTCGAAATGCACCCCCGCGGCCCCCGCCTCGATCAGTGCGCGCATGAGCTCGTAGGCGTTGAGGGCGCCACCGAAACCGGCCTCGGCGTCGGCCACGATCGGGACCAGCCAGTCCTCGACAACGTGACCCTCGGCGAACTCGATCTGGTCGGCCCGGCGCAGGGCGTTGTTGATGCGCCGCACCAACGACGGGACGCTGTTGGCGGCGTACAGGCTCTGGTCGGGATAGACCTGCTCTCCCAGGTTGGCGTCGGCCGCCACCTGCCAGCCGCTCACGTAGATGGCCTCGAGGCCGGCCTTGACCATCTGCACGGCCTGGCCCCCGCTGAGCGCACCCAGGGCGTGCACGTAGTCCTTCGTCGCGAGCGACCGCCACAGTCGCCGGGCGCCGAGGCGGGCCAGGGTGTGGTCGATCATCACCGACCCCCGCAGCCGCACCACGTCTTCGGCCCGGTAGTCGCGCCGAACCCCCTGCCAGCGCTGGTCGAGGCCCCATTCGGCCTCCAGCCACGGGGTGTCTCCTCTCGTACGACTGGTGGGTACCGGCGTGTCCGGCTCCATGCACGTCGGCTGTTACGGCAGGAGCTGGTCAGCTGATGAGCTCGTAGGCGGGCAGGGTGAGGAACTCGACGAAGGGCTCGGCCAGGGCGACCCGGTCGAACAGGGCGCGGGCGTCCTCGTAGCGCCCGGCGACGAAGGCGTCCTCGCCTCCTGCGAACTCGTACAGACTGACGGGCACGCCTCCAGCTTCCCACGGCGCCGGCGGCGGGGCCCCCGCCGATGGACTTGGGTACCATCCGGACGTGCCCGGCTGACGTTGACACTCCTTCTTCCGCGCCCGCTCCACCTCGGCCGATCCCTCGCGCCCGCTGGCCCGCCGGGTGCTGCTGTGGTCGGCGCTCAACGACGCCATGCCGCTCTACGCGGTGTACACG
>JBHEML010000117.1:0-438 GCA_046262615.1 Candidatus Limnocylindria bacterium
GTCCAAGGGTGCAGCTCGAGGGCGCCGAAGTTGGCCATCCAGACCAGGGCGGCAACGCTGTCGACCACGGCGTAACAGGTGGTCTCACCGGCGCCGGCCTCGGTGTTGTGCCACTGCTGGAGCCATTCGGGTGCGTGACTCGGCACCTCCTTGTGCCAGAAGCCCGGTCGGTCCACTCCGTCGGGAAAACGGTTCAGGTTCACGGGACGGTCGTGCAGGTACGGAAGCATGTAGGGGGCGATCTCGGCGTAGTAACGCACGACCTCGCGCTTGGTGACGGGACGACCGTCGTCACCCGGGGGGAACAGCACCTTGTCGAGGTTGGTGAGCTTCACCTCCCGCCCCTGCACCGCCCACTTGCCGCTCGGCCCCAGGTTGTCGAGGGCGGCCAGCTCGGCGTCGGTGGGACCGTCCCATGCCGGGCGGTCGGGGTGGCCG
>JBHEML010000117.1:668-942 GCA_046262615.1 Candidatus Limnocylindria bacterium
TCGTTCTTGTGGAGCAACAGCCACTGCTCCTTGCCGCCACGTTCGTCGTCGCGCCGGACGAGCACGAAGCGCCCGGCCAGCTTGGCTCCCTTCAGGTCGAAATGCAGATCGCCCCGCTCGACGGCGACAACAGGGTCGTCGTGTTTCGACAGCTCCCAGGTTCCCCAGTCCCACACGATGACGTCGCCGCCGCCGTACTCACCTTTGGGAATGATGCCCTCGAAATCGAAGTACTCGATGGGATGGTCCTCGACGTGGACGGCCAGCTGGCGGG
>JBHEML010000118.1:0-423 GCA_046262615.1 Candidatus Limnocylindria bacterium
GGCGGCGCGATCTGGGTCTTCGGGATCAGGCCGGTCCGCCAGCGCTCGGCGACGACCGCCAAGCCCGCCGTCAAGCCCGCGACGCCCGCCACGGCCGAGCTGAAGTCCTCGTGAAGGCGACTCGCGCGCGCGTCGGGGTCGACGTCGGGGGGACCTTCACCAAGGCGGTCGCCTGCGATCTCGCGACGGGCGCGGTGATCGCCCGCGCGGTGCTGGCGCTGGGTGGCTGCGGCTAGATGCGCATCCACGTCGTCGGCATCGGCGGCATGGGCATGTCCGCCGTGGCGCGCATCCTCCTCGCGCGCGGGCATGTGGTCAGCGGAAGCGACCAGGGGTCGTGGCCGCTCGCGGAAGCCCTCGCGCGTGACGGCGCGACCGTCCATCACTCGTTCGACGCATCTTTCGTGCGCGGCGCGGACGTGG
>JBHEML010000118.1:636-941 GCA_046262615.1 Candidatus Limnocylindria bacterium
ACGACCACCGCACTGACCTGGACCGCGCTGCGCGCCGGCGGCATCGACGCATCGCTCATCTGCGGCGCGCCGGTGCGCGGGCTTGGCAGCAACGCGTACGCCGGGCGCGACCGGACGCTCGTCATCGAGGCGGACGAGTACGACCGCACCTTCCTTGCCCTCCGCCCGGCTGTCGCGGTCGTACTGAACGTGGATCACGATCACGTCGACGTGTTCCCGACGAAGGAGGACTACGCCCGGGCCTTCACCGCGTTCGCCTCCCAGGTGACCGGCACCCTCGTCGCCTGCGCCGACGACCCCGGTGC
>JBHEML010000119.1:0-267 GCA_046262615.1 Candidatus Limnocylindria bacterium
CTCTGAGATTGCTCTAGCGGACGACGGAGTAAAGGCGCCACTCCCCTGGGAGACCGTGGAATTCATGGGCTCCGCGGTCTTCGAATGCCAGCCCTGAGCCCGCCACGAGGTCCTTGACCGTGCTCGAGACGAGCACCTCGCCGGGCTCGGCCTTGGCCGCGACGCGCGCGCCGGTGTGAACGGCGATCCCCGCGACCTTCCCGTCAACCAGCTCGCATTCGCCGGTATGCAGCCCGACGCGAACCTCGAGGCCGAGCTCCTTCACGG
>JBHEML010000119.1:277-918 GCA_046262615.1 Candidatus Limnocylindria bacterium
CCGTCGCCGGCCGTGTCCACCTCCTTGCCGCGCGCGCGTGCGAGCTGGCGCCGGATGAGGAGATGGTGGCGGTTGAGCAGCTCCCGCCAGCGCGCGTCTCCCACTTCGGCCGCTTTCGCGGTTGAGCCGACGATGTCGGTGAACATGACCGTCGCCAGCACCCGGTCAGGCTCCTGCACGGCGCCGATCGTCTCCCAGACGTCGCGGAGAAAGCGTTCGATCTCGTCCAGGACTGGTGGGAGATCGGCGGCGGGGGTGAGGTGGCCGTCGATCGGGAACTCGACGAAGGCGGCGCCGGGTATGCGGCGCGCCAGGTCTCTGCCCTGCTCGAGGTCGAGCCAGCGGTCGCGCGTGTTGTGCAGCACAAGTGTCGGAACGCGGATCGCCGGGAGGACGTGGCGGATGTCGATCTGCATGTTCATACGATTGAGCGCTTCGAACGCGCCCGGGCTGACGCTCTGACGGATCATCCGCGTTAGCGCGGCGATCTCCTCCGCGCTGGCCGTCGGCATGCCGGAGCGTGCGATCTCCTCAGCGAGCACCGACCGCTCGCTGGCGGCGCGCTCTTCGGCGATCGCGCGAAGATGCGCATCGACCGCCTCGGGCTCGTAGCCGCGGCGCCCGATTGGGAAGTCTCTCTT
>JBHEML010000120.1:0-913 GCA_046262615.1 Candidatus Limnocylindria bacterium
GGCGAGGGTGGCGGGACGATCAACGTCAGCATCGACAATCCCCAACCGGCGATCGAGTTGGCCTTTCCCGACGGGGGTGAGGTGCTCGACGCCTCCAGCGGACCGCAGTCACCCGGGTTCCCGGTCGCCGTCGCGCCCGGCGGAACGATCTTCGCCGGTGGATTCTCCGGCAACATCTGCGTGATCACGCCGGACGGCGTCGTGACGCGGATCATCCCGGTCGCGCCTGGGCCGGGCGGCGTCACGAACATCCTCGGCGTGCTGTTCGAGCCGTCGCAAGGGCTCTACGTGGCCGACATCGCCGACTTCGGCGCGTCCGCCGCCGGCCGGCTGCTACTGGTGGATCCGGCGACGGGGTCAGCCACCACGCTCGCGGACGGCTTCCTTGCGCCGAATGCCATCGCCCAGGATCGCCACAAGACCATGTACGTGAGCGACTCCTTCGCCGGCGCGATCTACACCGTCGACCCCAACGGCGGCGGCAAGACCCTCTGGGTGCAGGACGCGCGGCTGACGACGACCGGCACCCCGCCATTCGGCGCGAACGGCCTGGCCTTCGACCGCAATCAGCGCTATCTGTACGTCTCCAACACGGGCGACAGCACGATCCTGCGGATCCCGGTGGAGCGTGACGGCAGCGCCGGCGCCATCGAGGTCTTCGCGCGGGGCGCGACCGCCGACGATCCGCAACTGCTGCACGGTGCGGACGGGATCGCGTTCGACGTAAAGGGGCAGCTCTGGGTGTGCGCGAACCAGGCGAATGAGATCCAGGTGCTCTCCCCCGACGGGACGCTCGTCGCGCGGTACAGCGGGGTGGGCGCGGACGCGATGGACTTCCCGGCGAGCCTGGCATTCCACGGGAAGGCGCTGTACATCACTAACCTCGCGTTCGGCCATTTCGGCGGCAAGATCT
>JBHEML010000121.1:0-270 GCA_046262615.1 Candidatus Limnocylindria bacterium
CCCTACATCTTCAGCGAGCGCAATGGTATCCACATCATTGATCTCCAGCAGACGGCGGAGGGGATGCGCCGCGCGCAGGACTTCATCACGAGCATCACCGCGCACGGCGGCAAGGTACTCTTCGTCGGCACGAAGAAGCAGGCGCAGGAGATCGTCGCCGAAGAAGCGAGCCGCGCCGGAATGAACTACGTTAACCGGCGCTGGATGGGCGGCACGCTGACCAACTTTGTCACGATCCGGGCGCGCCTCCGCCGCCTCGTCGAGATCGAG
>JBHEML010000121.1:528-905 GCA_046262615.1 Candidatus Limnocylindria bacterium
TCTTTATCGTGGACCCGCGCCGCGAGGAATTGGCGGTCAAGGAAGCGAGCCGCCTCGAAATCCCGATCGTCGCGATGGTGGACACGAACTCGGACCCGGATGTCGTCAATTACGTCATCCCCTCCAACGATGACGCGATACGTTCCGTGCGCCTCCTGACCAAGACGATGGCGGACGCGGCGCTCGAAGGGCGCGGCCAATACTACGCCGCCACCGCACGCCGCGAGGAACCGCAGCGCCAAGCCTACGAACTGGACGCGGAGGACCTCGACGCCGCCGCTGCCGAAAAGGGCGATACGCCCCCGGCGGGCCGCTGACCGACCGACACATTGAAACGAGAGATTGAAAGGGGAACCGACCGTTGAGCGTGACGATGG
>JBHEML010000122.1:0-245 GCA_046262615.1 Candidatus Limnocylindria bacterium
CCCTTGGGCCCGCGACCAGGAGCTGGCCCATGTGGCTGACGTCGAACAGGCCGGCATTTTCGCGGGTCCACAAATGCTCGGCCATGATGCCTTCATATTGGACCGGCATCTCGTAGCCGGCGAAGGGCACCATCCGTCCGCCGCGGGCGCGGTGCCAGCCGTCCAGCGGGAGCTTGTCGAGCTCGGGCGTCGGGGTCCCTGCGCCGCTGTCGGGATCGCCGCTATAGGGCGTACCGCGCGCCTGG
>JBHEML010000122.1:345-858 GCA_046262615.1 Candidatus Limnocylindria bacterium
TTGTCGGGACGCTTTCCAGACTGTCAGGCGCGCGCGGTCCCTGATGCCTGAGAGATTCCGGGGGCGGTTGCTCCTTCGGCGTCCGCCATCCCCGGACAGGATCCGGGGGACGGCGGAACTCTCCCGCGCGGCCATTCCGAAGGCCCATAGGGCTCCCGGCGACGCGGCTGCCTTGGCTGGCTCCCTCGGTGGAGTCAACGCGCCTCGGCGCGAGAAACTAACGCGTGGCGTTATATTTGAGCTGTTCCTGTGTGAGCTGGAAGCCCACCAAATGCTCGAAGGTCGCATTGGCGACCGCCGCGCGAACCGCGGGCTCGGCCAGCGGGTCGATCGCGGCCTCCGCTTCACCCGCCTTTCGTGGCCGGGTCAGAATCTGCCGCACGTTCTCTGGAAGGCTTGCGGCGCCGCGGTTGACCCGGACGCTGGCCCGCGCGCTGGTCGTGGCGTGCTGGCTGCCCGCAGGGAAATTGAGTGCGACATAGCCGATCTGTTTGGCTGCCACGGTGCTTCCGC
>JBHEML010000123.1:0-856 GCA_046262615.1 Candidatus Limnocylindria bacterium
GTTGCTCGGTCGGTCCGGACGCGGCGAGTAACCCACGACCGCGATGGTGCTGGCCGACGACAGAAGGTCTTCGATAAGGCCCGGTTCATTCATCTTCTCATGCCCATCGGCCTACGGATAGACCTTGTTTCGCACCCACCGAGCAGGATAATCGGTCGCGATATGCCACCCCGCGCGCCGGTGATATGGACGACGACCGCGGTCGGAAGCGAACGCTTCCGTCAGGGTCTCGATGCGCGGCACCGCGACCTCTCGGTGCAGGCGAAGACGCGAGGCAGATCGTATCGGCGATCGCGCGCGAAGCCCGGAACGGAGGAGGCCGGCAAGCTGCGAGCGGATTTCCTCGCGGCGCTGGGACGCCTGGCCTCATTCGAGGATGCCAGCCGGCGCCTCGCGCGCTGCCGCTTCGAATTCCAGCTCGTCGCGCACGCGGACGATCTCTCGCGTGACTACTTCGAGCTGTGGCAGGTGATCGCGAGACACGGCACCGAGCAGCAGGTCCTCGAAGAGCGCGGGATCGAGCGCCTCGATTACTTCGCGTCACAGTTGGGTCGTTTGGAGGGGATCGCCGACGCGCTCATACTCGCCGGCCGCAACGTGAGATTGTTCCCGCTCCCTCCGCTGCCCTGGCTGCACGTCGACTGACGCGCTGCGGTCATACTCGAGCGGTCGGGCAACTAGCTCAGCTGGTTAGAGCGTCTCCCTTACAAGGAGAAGGTCGCTGGTTCGAGCCCAGCGTTGCCCACTGGACGTCGGTGGTGATCGTCACGTTGTAGAAGACCTTGCGGATCGGGTTGCTGAATGCCCAGCCATACGCCTTCGCCATGAACGCGCCGTCGGTCGTATCCATCAGGGC
>JBHEML010000124.1:0-259 GCA_046262615.1 Candidatus Limnocylindria bacterium
CGTAGTCATCGGCGCCGGCGTCGAGGGTGCGGATGATGTCGCCCTCGTCGTCGCGGGCCGTGGCCACGATCACCGGGACGGTGCTCACCGCCCGCAGCATCCGCAGCAGCTCGAGGCCGTCGATGTCGGGCAGGCCGAGGTCGAGGACGACGACGTCGGGACGCTGGTCGACGATCTCGCCCAGGGCCCGCAGCCCGCTGGACGCCCCCAACACCACGTGACCGCGTTCGGTCAAGCCCCGGGTGACGGCGGCGAGGAT
>JBHEML010000124.1:468-849 GCA_046262615.1 Candidatus Limnocylindria bacterium
CCGCCACGCCGGCAAGACGAACCGTAGGACCCCAGATGCGCCAATCGGCAGCGCGGGTGGCGACAAACAGGGATGAAGTCTTGTGAGCGGCTTTGCCTGGGCTTAGGGATCGTGCCCCCACACTGAGATCAGTCGCCACGCAGAGGCGTCGCCACCAAAAGGGCGACCTTCTGGTGACAGCAGCGGCAACGACCCCGGGCCTGCGCCGCAGGCCGGATCACCGAGATGGAGGAAGACGAAGATGATCATCACCGAACTTCTCGCAGGGCTCAGCGTGGCCACCAAGGCCGCCTTTGGGATCAGCATGGCCGTAGCCGGCGTGACCGCTGGCGGAGCGGCCGGCGTCCTGCCCGGCCCCGCCCAGACCGCAGTGTCCACCAC
>JBHEML010000125.1:0-464 GCA_046262615.1 Candidatus Limnocylindria bacterium
CACGCGTCCCCGGCTCATCCATCACACAAACCCCTTTGTCTCTGACTTGGCTGCCGCGGCGGGCTACGTGCCCCCGGGATTGCGCACCCTGTTCCAGCTCACGGTCGCGCCGCCCTTGATGTCACGGCTGTCCTGCTCGCGCGGCTCGAGATCCTTCACCGGCGGCTCGGGATCCTCGACCCGCGGCTGCGGCTCCTGCTCGTCACGCGTCTCCTGCTCATCCATCACACAAACCCCTTTGTCTCTGACTTGGCGGGCGCGGCGGGCTACGTGAACCAGTGAGTCCCGCTCGGGCCGCCCTTGATGTCACGGCTGTCCTGCTCGCGCGGCTCGAGATCCTTGACCGGCGGCTCGGGATCCTCGATTCAACTCTCGTTTTCCTGGTCCTCGTCGTCCACCTGATCGACCATCCGGTAAGTCATTCATTATGGCTGGGACCCTACGCGAGTCAAGCGAGATTCTAT
>JBHEML010000125.1:474-843 GCA_046262615.1 Candidatus Limnocylindria bacterium
CCACTGAGCCCCGGTCGGGCCGCCCTTGATGTCACGGCTGTCCTGCTCGCGCGGCTCGAGATCCTTGACCGGCGGCTCGGGATCCTCGACCCGCGGCTGCGGCTCCTGCTCGTCACGCGTCTCCTGCTCATCCATCACGTACGCCCCTTTGTCTCCATCTGACTTTGCTGCCGTCGCGGCTACCGGAACCAGGGATTCCCGCCCGGGCCGCCCTCGATGTCACGGCTGTCCTGCTCGCGCGGCTCGAGGATCCTTGACCGGCGGCTCGGGATCCTCGAGTCGGCTCTTGCTTTCTTGGTCCTCGTCGACCACCTGATCGACCATCCGGAGGTCATTTCATTATGGCTGGGACCCTACGCGAGTCAAGCG
>JBHEML010000126.1:0-557 GCA_046262615.1 Candidatus Limnocylindria bacterium
GCGCGATCGCGCCCTGCTGGCCCACGATACGGTGGTGGCGACGGTGATGGCCAACCTGGGCTTCCGCCGGGCCATGGCCGACCACGGCATCACCGTGGTCGAGACCAAGGTGGGCGACCGCTACGTCCTCGACGCCCTCGAAGAGGGGGGGTGGTCGCTCGGGGGGGAGCAATCCGGCCACGTGATCTTCCGTGACCTGGCCACCACGGGCGACGGGATCCAGTCGGGCCTCCAGGTCCTCGATGTGATGGCTCGTACGGGGCGGCCGCTGGCCGAGCTCGCCAAAGTGATGACCCGCCTCCCCCAGGTACTGCGGAACGTGGCGGTGGCGGATCGGGGAGGCCTGTCAACAGCAGAGACGTTCTGGTCCGAGCTGGAAGCGGTGCGCTCCCGACTCGGCGAGGAGGGCCGGGTGCTGGTGCGCCCGAGTGGAACCGAGCCGGTGGTTCGGGTCATGGTCGAGGCGGTCACCGCAGAGGCCGCAGAGGCCGCCTGCTCCGAGCTTTGTGCCGCCCTGGTGCGGTCCCTGGGAACGCCCCACCCGGTCTCGCAGTAGC
>JBHEML010000126.1:567-843 GCA_046262615.1 Candidatus Limnocylindria bacterium
AGCCAGAACCGCGGCGTCGAGAGCCCCGGGCCGTACTCGTCCCGGTAACCTGACTCCAATGTGCGGCATCGTCGGTGTGACCGGGATCGACCCCGCCCTGCCCTTCATCATCGAGGCTCTCTCTCGACTCGAATACCGGGGCTACGACTCGGCGGGCGTCGCCCTCCAGGCCGACGGCCAGGTCTGGCGACGGCGCCGGTCCGGCAAGTTGGCGGAGTTGGCCGGAGCGGTCGACGACGCTCCTCGGCCCTGCACCACCGGTATCGGCCATACCCG
>JBHEML010000127.1:0-833 GCA_046262615.1 Candidatus Limnocylindria bacterium
GTCACGCACCGCACCCCTCGTGAAGCCAAACGAGGCCGCGCACTTGCGCCGTGACATCGTTGGGTGCACCAGGCCGGCAGCGGCTGCGGACGTGAACATTCACGCACAACGCCGGACCATGCGGATCAGCCCCATTTTGGGTCGGACGCGCGCGCCCGATCTGGGTGTTTCAGTCGGCTACCCCCGGCGGCAGCCCGTGTCGATGAGCGGAAGAGTGATGGTGCCGTGGCCAACCGTTTCGACCTCGACGCGGTACGACGATCCGCGGCCGACCATTTCCTGGTACGTCGACTCGTCCACGCCCACCCAGCTGGCGTTGCTGTTGCCGGCCTTTGCCGTGGCCATGCACGACGATGTCTACGCCACCCTGCGTTCGGGAGCGCACGCCGTAACGGCCGACGGCCAGGTCATCACCCTGGCTGCGCAGCCCGCCGCGAGTCCCGACCGCTCCGGGCTGGCCGATCTACACCTGCGGGCAGCCGCGGCGGTGAGCGACGCCGCTGGGATCTTCGATGCCACCGCGTCGGCGCCGTTGGCGCCGCACCCGACGACCAGCGTCATGGCACCAGCCAGCACGATGCCAAGGCCAGTGAGGCGTGTGGGTGCGTTGTCGTCCTTCATGCCTCGATATTCGGACGCGATCGCCCGCCTGGCATCAGAGTTAGGCCCGCGTAAGTACTACGCGGCTCTATGAGCTTCCTGCGCCTCCGGGCAGGTCGCGAGACGTGAGCTAAACGACCCCACCGTCTGCGCGATAGTTGAACGGGAGGTTGCCACGGTTTCAAGTCAGGTGTTTGTCCATGCGCGGCGACGCTGACCTGATAATCGATCGG
>JBHEML010000128.1:0-287 GCA_046262615.1 Candidatus Limnocylindria bacterium
GCTCACGCCTGCGCGGGTTCCGGGGACGCCGCGTCTGGATCGATGGCCGCGGCCACTTGGGCCACGGCGGCGTCGCGCGCGAACGCGCGTGCCATGCCGGGGGAAACGCGCAGGCCGACGGCCTCTCGCATCGACAAGCGCTGATCGTGCTCGAGGCGGAGCCGCCACTGCGTGCGGTCCTCTAGTTCCACGGTGTACTCGGTCCGATCGCCGAGGAAGGCGACACGCGCGACATGGGCAACGAGCGTGTCAGTTCCGGTCGCGGTGCGCGGGTCGGTCAGCTGGAT
>JBHEML010000128.1:547-823 GCA_046262615.1 Candidatus Limnocylindria bacterium
TTCCATGACCGCGATCCGGTCGGAGAGACTGAGCGCCTCCTCCTGGTCGTGGGTGACGTAGATGGCGGTGAATCCCAGTCGTGACTTCAGAGCGGCGATCTCCTCCCGCATCTCCAAACGCAGCTTCGCGTCGAGGTTCGAGAGCGGCTCGTCGAGAAGGATCACGGTCGGCTGGTAGACCACCGCTCGCGCCAGTCCGACACGTTGCTGCTGGCCGCCGGACATCTCGCGGGGGAAACGACCCTCGAGCCCCTTCAGCCCGACCATCGTCAGAGT
>JBHEML010000129.1:0-272 GCA_046262615.1 Candidatus Limnocylindria bacterium
GTCGTCACCTTCACCGCCGGAGGGATCGCGTCGCCTGCCGACGCAGCCCTGTGCATGCAGCTCGGTGCGGACGGTGTCTTCGTCGGATCGGGAATCTTCAAGTCGGGGAACCCCTCGGACCGCGCGAAGGCGATCGTCGAGGCGACGACGCATTTCCGCGACGCCGAGGTCCTCGCGCGCGTGTCGAGTGGTCTCGGCGACGCGATGAGCGGGCTTTCGGCCGCAGCGCTGGACCCCGCGGAACTGCTCGAGACTCGCGGCTGGTAAAACGG
>JBHEML010000129.1:436-822 GCA_046262615.1 Candidatus Limnocylindria bacterium
TGAGCCCCCTTCTTCTCCGTAGCGGCTATCCCGGCCGTTGTGAGCCTCTCGCCCGGCAAAGCCGGGCTTCGGCGGCTTAGCGCAGCGATGCACGTTGGTACGATCGCTTTGCGCTGCGAGGGCGCACCCGGTCCGCGGGAAGGGCTGAGCCCACCTCTGGCAAGAGTTGACACAACCGATCTCTTTCCTGCCCGACGCGCGGACTGCGGGCCTCGTGGAGGGAGGTCGCTTGTGAATCTCGAGCAGCTTCGCACGCAGGCGAAGGAGCTCCTTCGGCTCTGCCGGGCCGGTGACGAGGAGGCGCTTGCGCGTGTGCGGGCGCATGCGCCGGAGCGCCCGCGCACTCTTCTGGCCGACGCGCAGCTCGCCCTTGCGCGGGAGCACGG
>JBHEML010000130.1:0-801 GCA_046262615.1 Candidatus Limnocylindria bacterium
GGTCCGAAGCGAACCCTATGCTGGGAGCCTCGAGCGCCACCTCCACGTCTACTCGAAGGTCATGCCTACGCCACCGCGCTATCCCCGTCGTCCCGGAATCGCCAGCAAGCGCCCGCTGGGAGGCGCGAGATGAGGGTGAGATGGTTCGGGAGGAAACGGTTCGCTCGCCGGCTTCCCGCCAGTGGGGTCGAGCCGACCGGCGAGCCAGCGAGGGGCGCGGCGGCGGATGACGGGTCGCCGAGGTCGGCCAACCGGGGTGACGCCGGCGGACCGGCCGGTGTGCCACAGACGGGATCGGCTACCGGATCCGCCCTTCGCGCCGTCGATGCGTCGCCCGCGGCCGCGGAGACCCGGAGCGCCGCCGAGGCGGGCGTGGCGCAGACGCCCAGGCGCGGCCAATGGGTCGGGGGCGAACGGTTCGGGGGCGAGGACCCAGGCGGAGACGGGAGGGAGCTCCGGCGCCGTAAGGTTGTCGGGGATGAAGATCTTCGCCGTTGCCAACCAGAAGGGCGGTGTCGGCAAGACGACGACGGCGGTGAACGTGGCGGCCTGCATCGCCGAGGCCGGGTACCCGACGCTGTTGATCGACATCGATCCCCAGGCGAACGCGACGGTAGGGATCGGGGCGCCGCGGGACCTGCGCCCGAGCGTGTACGACGTCCTCGCGGGGACGTGCGAGGCGAGCGATGCGATCCACCCGACGGCGATCGAAGGGCTCTTCCTGATGCCGGCCGGGAAGGGGCTGGTCGGGGCCAACGTCGAGCTCCCGCGGGTGGCGGGGTCGGAGACGCTCCTGCGCGA
>JBHEML010000131.1:0-519 GCA_046262615.1 Candidatus Limnocylindria bacterium
CCTCGAGGCGGAGGTGCACGACGCCCTCATCGATGCCAACCAGCTCGACGTCGCCCTTGTGCGAACGCATCATCGGCCGCACCGACTCCAGGGCGGCCTCCACTCGCTGCTGCAGCGCCACGGGGTGCAGGTCATGGATCAGCAGCAGGGAGCGCACCAGGTCGTCGTCGGCAAAGGCGGTGAGCAGGGGAGCGACCGGAGCCGCCCCGCCCGCCTGCTCAGCGCGGTCCGCCCCGTTGGTGCCCGCGGCGGCCTGTCTCTCCACCAGGGCGAGCATCCGCGCCAGGCCGGCCCCGTGCAGCTCAAGAACCAGGCGCACCAACTCATCGGCGCCCGACCGCGCTGCCGGATCCGGCAGCGCGGCCATCTGCGCCAGGAGCTCCTCGATCCGAACCATCCGACCACCGAAGTCGGTGGCCGCCGGAGCCATGGTGGTAGCGGTCAACTCACTCGTGGGACCCGAACGACGGCGAGTGCTTGCGTTCGAGCACTTTGCCGTCCCCCAGGTACATGTGGACT
>JBHEML010000131.1:529-788 GCA_046262615.1 Candidatus Limnocylindria bacterium
CCTTGAAGTTGTCGGGACCGTTCTCCTCGAAGATCGGGGTGTTCTGGACCGCGTCTTCGTACGGTCCGGGGGTGCCGTACTTGTCCCGCGGCGTGGCGTTCCACGGCGTCGGTGGGTACGGGTGGTAGTTGGCGATCTTGCCCTCCTTGATCACCACGTGGTGGGAGAGCACGCCGCGCACCGCCTCGTGGAAACCGCAGGCAATCGCCTCGTCGGGAACCTCAAAGGGGGTGAAGGTCTGGGTCCGGCCGGCGTGAAG
>JBHEML010000132.1:0-379 GCA_046262615.1 Candidatus Limnocylindria bacterium
GGCCTTCTCTTCGGCGAAGCGGTCGGGGTCCATCCCGGTGAGGGCCAGGACCAGGGTCGACTTGCCGTGGTCGACGTGGCCGGCGGTGGCGACGACGTGCATCAGCGGGCGGCGTCGCCGTTCGAGCCGGTGACGCTCAGGGTGCGCTCGGCGTCACCGGTTCGACCGAGGGCGAGCAGGGCCGCAGCCAGGACACCGTCGTCGGCCGGGTCGACGGTGCGCAGGTCGCACACGGTCCGGCCCTCGTGGACCCGCGCCACGATGGGCGGGTCGTTGGCCCGCAGCCGGGCCGCGTGGTCGCCGTCGACGGCGACGCCCGCCGACGGGACGTCCTGGCCGGGCACGGATCCGCCGCCGGCCACGGCCACGGTGTCGACCA
>JBHEML010000132.1:522-784 GCA_046262615.1 Candidatus Limnocylindria bacterium
CGCCGTCTCCTGGAGCGCGGCCAGGACCAGACCGCCGGGGCGCAGCGCCCGGTTGAGGGGGTGGCGGGCACACGCGGCCACCAGGTCACGCCGGCCGGCGATGATGCCGGCCTGGGGGCCGCCCAGCAGCTTGTCGCCCGAGAAGCTCACGAGGCCGGCCCCGGCGGCCAGGGTCTGAACGGCGGCGGGCTCGCCGGCCAGCCACGTCGGTGGGCCGCCGGCCAGCCACGGCGTGGACGCGTCGAGCAGGCCCGAGCCGATG
>JBHEML010000133.1:0-784 GCA_046262615.1 Candidatus Limnocylindria bacterium
GTTCCGGTTCACCGTATCATGTTCCCCGCGGGGTACGCCGGTGCCGGCCTGCAGAAGAGACGCTCGTCTCAGGTGCGCGCCGGGTTTGATGAGTCGGTATACTGATGGTGATCGTGCTAAGCGGGGAGCTAGCGGTGCCCTGTACCCGCAATCCGCTACAGCGGGGTGTAATTCCATACTCGAGGCCATATTCATCCGTTTCTGCCGGGTGATCCGACGTCGAGAGCCGGGTTCTACGCGGCGAAGCCCTGTGAACCCCGTCAGGTCCGGAAGGAAGCAGCGGTAAGCGGTAAGCTTCGGGTGCCGTAGAGCGGCCTGGCTTGAGCCGGATCATTTCGGTAAGGCGAGTGGGCATGCGTCGACAGCGTGGTGCACGATCACCTGGCATCATTGGTGGCCGGACAGATGTCCGGCCACTTTGCCTTTTTAGTGGACGCGTTCCAGGACGGCAAAATAAGGGGCCGGGTCCCTGCGGAACCCGGCCCGGATTGCCCGACGCCCTTAGACGCTGACGCCGACCCCTGGAGTAGCCACAGCGGATTTGCTGTGACCAAGGGCGTTGCCGGTCGCCTCGTCGAAGATGTGAAGGTTCTCGGGGTCGAACACCACCGTCGCGTTCTGACCGGGGTTGCAGTTCGCCTCCGCCGGGAACTCGCCGGTGAGCGTGGCTCCCTCGTGTCCCAGGTAGACGTACATCTTGCTGCCCATGTGCTCCACAACCTCGACGTTCGCCTGCATCGTGTTCGGTGGAGAGCCTCCCTCCCACAGAGCCTCGGGCATAATG
>JBHEML010000134.1:0-769 GCA_046262615.1 Candidatus Limnocylindria bacterium
GGTCAGCAGTTCGGCAGTCGTTACCTTTTTTGGGATCAGGGAAAGACATACATCGCCATAAACAGCCCGAATCTGTCGAAGCGCATCCTCGTCCGTATTGCTAGGTCAGTAGTTGTGACACCGATCGTTCACCCTGACGTAACGATGGCATAAGGGCGTGCCGCGGATCGTCACGGGCTACTCTCGATGTTGTGACTTGGACATCGCCTATCCATGTCCGCAGCCGTGGAGACCCGCGTCCGAAATAATCTAGCGCGATATGCGAACAACGCAGCCCTCGTTTGGCCGCAGTTGAAACCCCCTCAGCTCCTCCTCTCCGTCCCGGTCCAGTTCTGTTGAAAGGACGACTTGGCCTCGGGCGTGTGGTGCAGCGCTGGGGTAGCGGCGCGTAGTCTCAGGAGGTGCTGCGTCAGGGCCAACATCAATCGCGCGTCGGCGGTCTCGGCCGCGACGTTTACTTCCCGATAGTTCGCGGCTACCGGTAACCAGGGCGTCGCGTCGGACGGGCAGAAGCCCGCGTTCGGTTCCGCGTTCCACTGCATCGGGGTGCGCTCCGGGTCCCGCCCGTGTCCGCGGCCGGGGGTGAGGATCTCGAATGGGTCCTGGATCAGTTCGGGAGGAATGGGCACGTCCTCCATCAGGATCTCGTCGCCGTAGTACATCGTCGGAGTACCGCGCAGCGTCAGCAGCAGCATCATGGCAGTCCTTGCCTGTTCCCGCCCGGCTCGCGTGGCGATGCGGTGCGTGTCGTGGTTGCCCAGTACGTAGT
>JBHEML010000135.1:0-238 GCA_046262615.1 Candidatus Limnocylindria bacterium
GGATCCGGTCGGCTTGGGCGGCCGCGGTCGGATCGTGGGTGACGATCGCGATCGTCTGGCCAAGGTCATCGACGGCTCGGCGCAGCATCGTCAGGATCATCTCGCCGGCCTGGGAGTCGAGGTTGCCGGTCGGCTCGTCAGCGAACACGACCGCCGGCCGCGGCATCAGCGCCCGGGCCAGCGCGACCCGCTGCTGCTCGCCGCCCGACAGCTCCGGCGGGCGGTGGCGCCGGCGCGC
>JBHEML010000135.1:451-769 GCA_046262615.1 Candidatus Limnocylindria bacterium
GTCGAGGCCGGCCAAGAGGTGCATCAGCGTCGACTTGCCCGACCCGGACGGGCCCATGATGGCGGTGAAGCTGCCGCGCGCGAGCTCCACCGACACCCCGCGAAGCGCGTCGACGGCGATCTCGCCCTCGCCGAAGCGCTTGTGCAGCCCCGTGCCGGTGACGACCGGCCCATCCGCTTCGCTGAGCATCTCCGGTGCAGGCTAATTCAGGCGAGGGTCTCGGGACGCACGTACTCGACCAGCCGCGAGCCCCCGGGCGCAAGCGCGGACCAGCGGCCGTCGAACTCGAGCGTGGCCAGGGCGCCGGTGGGGAACTTG
>JBHEML010000136.1:0-767 GCA_046262615.1 Candidatus Limnocylindria bacterium
GTGGCACGGAGACTCTCCTCGCTCAGCGCGCGCCGGCGTGCGATTGCAGCGCGGCGGCCAGCGCGCCGCCCGTCTGCTCGATGTGCTGCACGGTCTTCAGCATGTCGGTCGCGACCTCGTTGGTTGTCTCGAGCGCCCAGATCGGCATCGTGCTCACGCGGATGCGCTCTGCGGCGCGCAGCGCGCGAACGGCTTCGGTATGAATCCCCCGCGCGGTACGCCAGATGACGATCAGCAACGCCGCCGCGACGAGAACGATCACCGTCGCCACCGCCATCCAGAGCCGCCAACTCGCCCAGAGCTCCGAATCGGTCATTTGCCCTCCGACACGCTGCTGTCGTGGTAGTCGCTCGGGATGCCCGGCCGCGTTGCGCCCCAGAGCCGCGCTTCCTCACCGGGCCGGCGCCCCGGCTTGCGCGAGCCCCAGTGCTGCCACTTCTGGTAGAAGAACTCCATCGCCTTGAGGCCGATCGTTTCACCGGGAAGATTCGCCCAGCCGCTGGGTACGTCGTTGTTGACGTCCCATCGGCGCTCGCGACTCGCATGCCGATTGCTCAGTCGCCGAAGTCGCCTGACGACTGCGCCGACGCTCTGCGACATGGTCGTCGAGATGATGCCACCGGGCGGCGCCTTGTAAAACGGCGAAAACTTGTCGGGGAAGCCCGGCATGGTGCAGGCGATGCAAACGCCCCCCGCATCCATGCAGCCGCCCATGTGGTTGATCGCGCCGCGCTTGACGATGTTGCAGTTTACGACCGGGCCCCAGC
>JBHEML010000137.1:0-761 GCA_046262615.1 Candidatus Limnocylindria bacterium
GCCCGGGACAAGCCCGCCCAGGCCAAGTCGGCCATCGGCCAGCAGGACGTGTCGGCCACGCCCCTGCAGATGGCCCTGGTGGCCGCCGGCATCGCCAACGACGGGGTCGTCATGACGCCGCACGTGATGGCCGAGGTCCGCGACAGCGAAGGGCGGGTGGTCGAGAAGTACGCGCCGAAGCCGTGGACGACGGCCGTGCCCGCGGACGTGGCCCACACCGTGCGGGACATGATGATCGGCGTGGTCGAAGGGGGAACCGGTGTCCTCGCCCAGATCCCGGGGGTGACGGTGGCGGGCAAGACCGGCACGGCCCAGACCGGTCGTGACACCAGCCACACCTGGTTCATCGCCTTCGCCCCGGCCGAGGCCCCCACGATCGCCGTGGCCGTGATCCTGGAGGACCAGCCCAACGTGAACGAGGCCACCGGCGGGGTGCTGGCCGCTCCGGTCGCCAAGTCGGTCATGTGTGCCGCCCTCGGAGCCTCGTGCTGAACGGCCGCCGTTCCCCCCACATGGCCGACCGCTGTCGGCGGCCGTAGGCTCGGCTACCCGATGGCCCAGCAGGTGTTCACAGGCCGATACGAGATTGTCCGCCACCTGGCGCGGGGCGGCATGGCCGAGGTCTACCTGGCGCGCGACCTGTTGCTCGACCGACCGGTGGCCCTGAAGGTGCTGTTCCCGGAGTTCTCCGGGAACCGGTCGTTCGTCGAGCGCTTCCGCCGGGAGGCACGGGCGGCGGCCAACCTGAACCACCCCAACAT
>JBHEML010000138.1:0-398 GCA_046262615.1 Candidatus Limnocylindria bacterium
GGCACGCGGAGGAGCGGCTGTCCCATCAAGCCCTGCACGACCCGCTGACGGGCCTGGCCAACCGCCAGCTGCTGTTGGACCGCTTGGAACACGCGCGAGCGCGCCGGTCGCGCCGAGGAGGAGTGACGGGTGTGTTGGTCTTGGATCTCGACGGGTTCAAGGCGATCAACGACGCGCATGGTCACGACTTCGGCGACGAGGTGCTGGTGGCTGTGGGGGAGCGGGTGCGTGACGCGCTGCGCGACGAGGACACGATCGCTCGAACCACCACCGACGACACATCGCCCCGGCCGCGCGACACGGTCGGGCGCCTGGGAGGGGATGAGTTCGTGGTGTTGTTGGAGGAGCTCAGGGGCCCGGCCGATGCGGCCGTGGTGGCGGAGCGCATTCTCGCTGAG
>JBHEML010000138.1:518-761 GCA_046262615.1 Candidatus Limnocylindria bacterium
TCATCGCACGGACCGACTTGATCCGCGATCTCCGCGGTGCCGTCGAGGACGGCCAGCTGCGGTTGGTCTACCAGCCCCAAGTCGATCTGTCCTCTGGGCGTATGACGGGAGTCGAGGCGCTGGTGCGCTGGCAGCACCCCGGCCGTGGACTGCTCGCCCCCGACGAGTTCATCCCGGTGGCCGAGAGCACCGGCATGATCGTCGACATCGACGACTGGGTTCTGCGCGAAGCGTGCACCCAGC
>JBHEML010000139.1:0-406 GCA_046262615.1 Candidatus Limnocylindria bacterium
CCGTTCGCGCGCGGGTCGCGACGGGCCCGGACCTTCAGCGGCATGGGGATCGGGCTGTATCTCGCGCGCCTCGTCGCGGAAGGCCATGGCGGCGCACTGGCGCTCGAGAGCCCGGGCGAGGATCAGGGGACGACGGTCAGGATCGAGCTGCCGCGCGAGGGATCGCCGGGCTAGGCGGTACCGGAGGAGGGACTCGAACCCTCACGGGCCTTTCGGCCCAGGAGATTTTGAGTCTCCAATGTCTACCGTTTCATCACTCCGGCGGGTCCTCAGTCTACGTTCGTCGCACCAGCGACGGGACCTTCGTCAACAGATCGCGCACGATCTTCGGGTTGCCGATCACGACCTGCGGCTCGTCCCACACGGCGTCCGCTCCCGTCTTGAGCGATCGCACATCGGCTCCGGC
>JBHEML010000139.1:449-753 GCA_046262615.1 Candidatus Limnocylindria bacterium
ACTCCCAAGAGCCGTTGCATGTTGGCTCGGATCCAATCGACATGATTCCGGCTGGCTGATCGAAAAACGACGTTGATGCGTTCATACCGGTAGTTCGGGTAGCGCTTGGCGGCGCCGCCCGGATTCAACACGAAGTTCGTCACGCTGCCGTCGCCATCCATGAGCCCACGGGCCAGATCGAAGAAGAATTCGTCTGGCACGCCGATAGCGCCGATCGTCAGGCTCTTGCGCGGATGGATGCCGATCGATTCGAGCCAACGGCAGAACGCAACGCTGCTCACACTGACGTGCCATGCATTTGGCC
>JBHEML010000140.1:0-290 GCA_046262615.1 Candidatus Limnocylindria bacterium
GTGGTGAAGTCCCCCTCGTCGATATCGCTCTGGGCCTGGCGCACCCGACGCATCGCTGCTGGGTCGCTCAGCAGTTCCACAGTCGCTTCGAGGGATGCGAGATCCTCGGCCGAGATCAGGACGACGTATGAGCGGCCGTTCTTCGTGATCTGCACGCGCTGGTGGGTGCGGTCCACTTCATCGGCGATCTCCGACAGCCGAGCTTTGACGGCGGACAGGGGACTGCGTCGTGTTCTCGACCCGCCCGCTGCTCCCGCGACGGCGGCCGAGGTGGCCGCCGCCACCCTGGC
>JBHEML010000140.1:300-750 GCA_046262615.1 Candidatus Limnocylindria bacterium
GAAGTCGGCCTCGCCGAGTCCGACTTCACCGGGTCCCCCACCCGCTGGGGATTCACCGGCTGAAATTCCGGGCGCTGACCCGCCCGGCGCCCTACCGTCGGGTACCGATGAGTTTCGGGGGCTTGGCCCGTCTCCACCAGCGAGATATCGCCACCCTGGCTCGACAACCAAGGAACCCCATGGACCAGCACTCTCCACTCGCCATCGAGGCCACTGGCCTGGCGAAGTCGTACGGCGAGACCCGCGCCGTCGACGGAGTGGACCTCGCTGTGCGTACTGGCTCCATCTACGGCGTGCTCGGTCCCAACGGTGCCGGCAAGACGACGACGATCCGCATGCTGGCCACGCTGATCCGTCCCGACGGGGGCAGCGCCCGGGTCCTGGGGCACGACATCGTCACCGAGGCGAGCGCAGTACGGGGCTTGGTCAGCCTCACCGGCCAACTGGCCT
>JBHEML010000141.1:0-257 GCA_046262615.1 Candidatus Limnocylindria bacterium
TCTCTGCACCCACGTCATGACCCTGCAGCGCCTCTACGCCGCGAATCTCTCCGACGACGCGCGCTATACGCAAGAGCGAGTGCCCGCGACCGCCTAGCCCCACGCCCGCCTAGCCCCGCGCCCACCCTCGTGGTGGGCACAACTGAATACGCGGATCACCAGCGAAGCCGGTGCGATTCCGGCAGGGTCCCGCCACCGTAACGGCACGAACGCCGAACTCGGGTCGCCTGGTCCTCCGCTCGCGGCCAACACACCTT
>JBHEML010000141.1:504-748 GCA_046262615.1 Candidatus Limnocylindria bacterium
ACCAAGGAGCATGTCGGTGGCGTGAAGGTGAACCTCGAGAAGGTCGTCTCCTTGAAGCCGGACCTCATCATCACCGTCAAGTTCTCCGACGGGACGATCGAAGCGTTGTCGCAGACAGCGGCGACCGTCCTGGTGGTCGACCCGCAGAGCCTCGCGGACGTCACACGGACCGCATCGATGCTCGGCAAAGCGATCGGTGCGGACGGCGATGGTCTCGCGAGGGATCTGGAGTCCAAGCTGGATG
>JBHEML010000142.1:0-295 GCA_046262615.1 Candidatus Limnocylindria bacterium
GGAGTGCCGCTTTGAACCACTCCGGCGCGGGTAGCCGGCGCGGTTGGTGGCCAGAGTGGGAGTCGCTGCCCGCCTGGTGGCCGGGCGCGAACGGGCCTACTCGACGGACGGCCGGGGCGCGCCGGGCGGCTCGAAGGGCCAGGCGACCGGCGACAGCGGTGACCAGGACGAGCAGCACACACGCCGTGGCGGCGACCGCAGAGCTCACGTCGCCAGCCACCCCGGGTCGGCAGGATCGGCTCCTGGGCGTCGCGCCGGCCTGGTGGGCAGACGCCGGACGACGTCACCGTCAGCC
>JBHEML010000142.1:463-720 GCA_046262615.1 Candidatus Limnocylindria bacterium
GTCGAGAGGCAGGCCCACCTCACCCATCAGGACCATGGTCTCGAGCCGGCGGAGGGCATCGTCGGGGCCGTTGGCATGGCACGTGGACAGCGAGCCCTCGTGCCCGGTGTTCATCGCCTGAAGCATGTCGAGCGCCTCCGGACCGCGGACCTCGCCGACGAGAATCCGGTCGGGACGCATCCGCAGGGCATTTCGCACGAGGTCACGGACCCGCACCTCGCCCACGCCCTCCGCGTTCGGCGGACGCGCCTCCAGGC
>JBHEML010000143.1:0-279 GCA_046262615.1 Candidatus Limnocylindria bacterium
GTTTTGATCCGTCCACTGGACTCAAGCATGGAGTCTTCAAACATAACGGGCAACCTCGGGGGCTTGCGAGCGACAGCCTGTTCCCTTAGACACCGGGGTTACTGGTTTTGTTCCCGGCCCTGCCATGTGCCTCAACCTGAGTGCAATGGCACGATCGTGGGATGCGCGGTCACACCCCAAGCTCGCACCCTTACCGGCGCACGCCGCGTGCGGCAGGCAGCGCCGCTCGCTTGCCCTTGCTGGTACGCCAATCCTGGTACGCCACCAGCATCGGAGCCG
>JBHEML010000143.1:474-713 GCA_046262615.1 Candidatus Limnocylindria bacterium
TCAGAAATGTGAGGCCAGAGGTCAGCACGGTCCGGCTCAGCGTCTGGTTGATCGAGCGATTCACTACCTGGGATAGTGTCTCGCGCCGGCTCAAAGCCAGATTCTCCCGGATGCGGTCGAAGACGACGATCGTGTCGTTCATGGAGTACCCGATCAGCGTCAGAATCGCCGCGATCACCGTCAGCGTGATCTCCTTGTTCACCAAGGAGAAGAACCCCACGGTGATCAGGGTGTCGTGG
>JBHEML010000144.1:0-249 GCA_046262615.1 Candidatus Limnocylindria bacterium
GCCGGACGACGGCCGTTGCCAGGAAGTCGTCGTCGTCTTCGAACAGGTGCTTACGCACGAAGTTCTTCGGGTTGAGCGAGGCCAGATCCAGGTCCCCCACCTCAGGCCCGAGCTCGGCGCGCAGGTCCTCGGTCATGCCTTTGGCGTACTGGCGCACCCGCCGTAGCGCGCGGCCGGCCTCGGCCGCCATGCCGGGCAGGCGTTCGGGGCCGAAGATGAACAACCCGAGGACGGCGAGCACCGCGATCT
>JBHEML010000144.1:469-712 GCA_046262615.1 Candidatus Limnocylindria bacterium
CAACGCCGATGCTGCCGCTCTGCGGATCCGTCCCGACGCCGCCGCCGCTGCCCAGCGTGGCGATCGCCGAGTTGATGCCGATCACCTGCCCGCTGGCGTCGACGAGCGCGCCCCCGGAGTTCCCGGGGTTGATCGCGGCGTCGGTCTGGATCGCGTTGAACAGGGGGGTGCCGCCGCCGGACTGACCTGGCACGTTCACAGTCCGGTTGAGGGCGCTGATGATGCCGCTGGTGACGGTGCCGG
>JBHEML010000145.1:0-265 GCA_046262615.1 Candidatus Limnocylindria bacterium
GAGCCGAGCCGGGCCGCCGCCGGCCTGCCCCGCGGCTCAGTCGTCGCGCTCGACCGCGAACAGCCGCCACTCGCCGGGCACGCCCTTGAGCTCGGTGGCGCCCCGGTCGGCGAACTCGATCCCCGAGCCGACGACCAGGTCCTTGACGGTGCTCGACACGAGCACCTCCCCGGCGTTGGCCGTCGCTCCCACCCGCGCGCCGATGTGCACGGCCATCCCCGCCACGTCGTCTCCGCGCAGCTCGCATTCGCCGGTGTGCAGCCCG
>JBHEML010000145.1:447-712 GCA_046262615.1 Candidatus Limnocylindria bacterium
ATCAGCGTCGGCACGCGGATCGAGGGCAGGATGTCGCGGATGTCGCTCTCGCCGATCATCCCGACCATCGTGCGCGCGGTGCCCGGGCTGGCCGAGTAGCGCTCCAGCCGCGCGTACCACTCGCAGAACGTCGGCTCGCTGGCCATGCTCGGCGCCAGGCCGGCGAAGCGGCTGCCGTCGCCCCAGTTGACCAGGAAGGTATCGATCATCGCGCTGCGCTCCTCGGCCGTGTTGGCCCAGTAGATGTCATCGGAGCGCACCGTGC
>JBHEML010000146.1:0-242 GCA_046262615.1 Candidatus Limnocylindria bacterium
CGGCCGCGATCGTCGACACCGCCGTGGAACAGGGCTGCCAGCTCATCCTGCTGGGGATGCCCTATCGGAAGCGCCTGGGCCGCGTCTATGTGGGCCGTACCGTCGAAGAGGTGTACGTGAAAGCGCCATGCGCGGTGCTCGCGTATCGTCAAGAAGTACCCGAATGAACGTCGTCATCGTCGGATCCGGGCGCACCGGCGCCTTTCTCGCAGAGCTCCTCGACACGGCGGGTGACACCGTCG
>JBHEML010000146.1:420-712 GCA_046262615.1 Candidatus Limnocylindria bacterium
CAATCTCATGGCCGCGCAGATCGCGAAGCGGATCTTCGGCGTGAAGCAGGTCTTCGCCAAGGTGAACGACCCGGTCCGCGCGAGCACCTATCGCGGCGAGGGCATCTACACGTTCTCACGAACGACCATCCTCGGCACCCTGCTCCATGCCGTGCTCAAGGGTGACGCGACCATCGGGCCCAATCTCATGAAGGCCGCGATGGCGCACGACGCCGAGCTGTCCGCCGACCTGCCCACCGTGGGGCGCTGATGTACTTCGTGGTCGCGGGTGGTGGCGAGGTCGGCTACCACC
>JBHEML010000147.1:0-706 GCA_046262615.1 Candidatus Limnocylindria bacterium
CCCCCGCTACGAGCAGCAGGCCGAGCCACGGGGCCAGCGGCCGCCGCCGGCCGAGGATCACGTCGTCGACGATGACCTTCTGGATCACGGGGGTGAAGGCGGAGACGGCCAGGCCGGCGAACGCGGCCCCGAACGACACGACCACGTCGGCCCGGTGGGCCATGAGGTACGGCCACAGCCGGCGGATCCAACCTCGGGGCATCGGCGAAGAGCGTACGGCGACCCTGGCGGCCACCGGACCGGGAATTACCATGGCGTCCGTGTCCGAGGCGCCGTCAGATCCGATCGCGGCATGGGCCGCGGCCGACGGCGGCGCACCTGCGGTGGTGGAGGGCGCGAGAGTCACCACCCGCGCCGAGCTCAACGCCGAGGTCAACCGCATGGCCAACGGGCTGGCCGCGCTCGGGGTGCGGTCGGGCGAGCGGGGGGTGTGGTGCGGCCCCAACAGCGCCGAAGTCGTCGTGTCGTTCCGAGGCTCGCCCCCGGGATTCCTGTCGTGGGAGGACCTTGTCGCCCTCGGCTCCGCCGACGAGCCGCCGCCCGCAGCGGACTACGGGACGGCGATGATGTACACGTCGGGCACGACGGGCCGCCCGAAGGGCGCCATCCGCAGCCGATCGGACCGAGCCCTGCTGGGGGCGATGATGGCCGAGCTGAGATTTGGGTCAGCGGAGGTGCATCTCGTCACCGGCCCCCTGTACCACGC
>JBHEML010000148.1:0-270 GCA_046262615.1 Candidatus Limnocylindria bacterium
AGGGGATGCCGGTCGGCATCTCGGTCACGCTGCGCCGGGAGCGGGCCTACGAGTTCCTCGACCGCCTGCTGTCGATCGCGATCCCGCGGATCCGCGACTTCCGCGGCCTCAAGGCATCCGCCTTCGACGGTCGCGGCAACTACTCGCTCGGCGTCCGCGAGCAGGTCATCTTCCCGGAGATCGACTACGACTCGGTCGACCCCGTCCGCGGCCTCGACGTCACGATCACGACGTCGGCGAAGACCGACATCGAGGCGTTCGCGCTGCTCG
>JBHEML010000148.1:380-705 GCA_046262615.1 Candidatus Limnocylindria bacterium
CAGGCTGCGCTCGAGCAGCTCAAGGCAGAGAACCCCGAGGCCTACGCGAAGCCTGAACCGGAACTCGAAGAGCCGGACAACGAGGAGACCACCTAGTATGGCCAAGACGTCCCAGCGGGTCCGCCAGGCTCGGCCCGCGAAGTACAAGACCCGGGAGTACAGCCGTTGCCGCCGCTGCGGCCGGGCCCGCTCCGTCTATCGCAAGTTCGGCCTGTGCCGGATCTGCCTGCGCGAGATGGCCCACAATGGTTTCGTGCCGGGCATGACGAAGTCTTCGTGGTAACCAAGCAGCATCAACCGAGAGCATCACTGTGAGCGCCAGCAC
>JBHEML010000149.1:0-303 GCA_046262615.1 Candidatus Limnocylindria bacterium
GTCTGGGCCTCGTTGACCGCGACGATCGGGAAGGCGAGCTTGCCCTCCTCCTCGAGGGCCTTCAGGCGGATCACGCCCGTCGTCGTCTCCTCGGTGCCCCCGATGATCCCCGGGATCAGGTCGGTGCGCTTGGTGTGGATGACGGAGATGACGTCGGCGCCGTCGTCCATCGTGATCTGCGGGCCCATGTCGGCGAGCGCGTCGATGTGGCGGTAGTAGGTCTCGGTGTCCTCGCCGTGGATGGCGAAGACCTTCGCGCCGTAGCGGTCGACGAGGGCCGCGGCCGTCTCGTCCTGCGTGGAC
>JBHEML010000149.1:454-702 GCA_046262615.1 Candidatus Limnocylindria bacterium
ATCGTGATGCCCTCGAGCGGCTTCTCCTTCTCGAAGCGCGCCTTGATGGAGGCGAGCACCGGCATCTGCGCGTCCGCCCACTCGATCTTGGCCTGACCGGCGTCGGCCAGGCCAAGATCGGCGACGTCGTGCTGCGGCGCCGGACTGGAGGTGCCCGCTGCGACGGGCCGATCGCGCACCGCGGTGTCGGCGAGCGCTTTCGGGCGGGCGGCGATGCGGGTGGCGCCGTCGTCCGCCTCGATCTCGAT
>JBHEML010000150.1:0-371 GCA_046262615.1 Candidatus Limnocylindria bacterium
GTGACGTCCTCCCCGAACGGGCCGTGCAGCACCGGGAAGGCGACCGTGTCCGGCTGGGCCAGGACGTCGGCCGGCTGCACCTCCGGGCCCTCCGCCGTGAGACGGTCGTCGGATGCCTCGGCCAGCACCCATCTGCCCCCGGGGGTGATGCCGACGGGGACGATGTCGTAGCGGGTGGCGTCGGCCGCAGCGAGCACGTGGGCCCCGGTCACGCACGACACGTCGTGCTCCGCCGAGCGACCGCCGAAGAGGAGCACCAGACGCATCTCAGTCCCCTCCCCGCGCGGGGCCGGTCCGACACCCGGTGCGCATCGGCGTACGAAGAGGGCCCACAAAGGTGCGAGTGTAGGAACCGATGGAGCTCCTGGCCT
>JBHEML010000150.1:445-699 GCA_046262615.1 Candidatus Limnocylindria bacterium
CCGCCTGCCCGACCGGGTCGTGGGCATCACCGGCTCGGTTGGCAAAACGTCGACCAAGGACCTGCTGGCGTCCGTGTTCGGCCGCCGGCTGCGCACCGCCGCCAGCCCGAGGTCGTTCAACAACGAGCTCGGCGTCCCCCTGACCCTGGTCAACGCCGCCGCCGACACCGAGGCGGTGGTGGTGGAGATGGGCGCCCGGGGACGGGGCCACGTCGCCGCCCTGTGCGCCGTCGCCCGCCCCACCGTGGGGGTGG
>JBHEML010000151.1:0-698 GCA_046262615.1 Candidatus Limnocylindria bacterium
CGAGGTTAGGGCGTGCTTGTCACGGTCCACGTCGAATAGATGAAATGGATCCAGGTTTGACCCGGCTCGAGCAGCATCTGTTTCCCGGCGCTGTCCCAGAAGGTGAACATGTCGAGCACGCCGTCGCGCTTCCAGGTGCCGTCGATGCGCAGACCGTCGCGGAACAGGGACACCGGTCCGCCGCCGGTCATCCGGTAGTCGAGCCCGCGTGAGCCCAGCGAATCCTCGATGACGCTGGTGGTCCAGATGTCGGTCGTCATCACGATGACGTTCTTGGCCAGGATCGCGCCGCTCCCATCGCCGTCGATCGTCTGGCTCCCGCCCTGCGAGCGGCGATAGCCCTTGGCCGCGGCGTCCCAGCTGAACGACGAGGCCCACACGCCCTGGAACGGCACGCTGATCCCCGTCGCCGGCTGCGAACCGGCCAAGCCGCCGGTCGCCGGGTCGGCGCCCGGGGGCAGGAACGAGAGCGCCGGTACGTCGACCGCGGCGCCGCCGCCGGCGCGGTTCACCGCCTCGCGGTCGGCGGGCGTGCTGGTGAACTCGTTGTTCGGCGCGGGCCGGGTCGCGACCCGGTAGTACGGCCGGCCGTCGCGCTCCGCGTCGACCGAGAGCATGTTGCCGTCCTTGATCGACTGGGTGACGCCGTCGCGCTCCTCGACCGTGGAACCCGATGACACGAGCGCGCCCTTCAGCAT
>JBHEML010000152.1:0-698 GCA_046262615.1 Candidatus Limnocylindria bacterium
GCCGGTAATCGCGCTGCGCCGCTGGCAGTGGTCGCTCGGCCCGGCGCTGCTCTTCACACTCGTCGCGACGCTCGTCCTGGCGGTGGCAATCGGCGCGCTCGCGCTCCGCACGCGGGGCGTCTACTTCGCGATGGTGACGCTCGCCTTCGCGCAGGCGGGCGCGGTCGTCGTCGGCAAGAATCCCGGCGCGCTGACGGGCGGCGAGGAGGGGTTGAGCCTGCCGACGAAGAACTTGCCGCCGTGGATGGTCGGCGTCGTCCATACCGGCAATCTCTATTGGCTGACGCTCGCCGCCCTAATCGTTGTCTACCTCCTCGCGCTTCGGATGATTACCTCGCCGACGGGCCACATCTGGGAGGGTATCCGCGAGAATGAGCGGCGCGTCGAGATGGTCGGGTTGCGCCCGTACACCTACAAACTGCTCGCCTTCGTCATCGCCGCCGTGATCGCGGCGGTGGGGGGCGTGCTTTATCTTTTCCTGTCGAGCGGCGCGACACCCGCCTCGGTGCGCTCCGATTTCACGGTCGCGCTCCTGTTGATGGTGATTATTGGCGGCAGCGGCGCGCTCTGGGGTCCGGTGGCTGGGGCAATGCTCTACTACTACCTCAATGTGCGCCTGACGACGTGGGCGGCGTCCGACACGGTGAGTGGGCTACCTGGCGTCCTCAGTCGGCCGCTTGCGGACCCGCTCTTTATCC
>JBHEML010000153.1:0-298 GCA_046262615.1 Candidatus Limnocylindria bacterium
CCTCGGCGTGGACCAGTCCTTCGGAGGCGACGGCAACGACGACCTGTGGGCGCTGGCCCGGGGCGACGTGACGACCCCCGGCGATCCCATCGGCGACGCGCTCGTCGGCGGGAACGGCAACGACACGTTCCACACCGCCGACGGTGAGATCGACAGGATCACATGCGGCGATGGCAACAACGACCGCGTGATCGCCGACGTCTATGACCTGATCACCGACGCGACCCCGACGAACGTGAACGGCTCGTGCGAAAGGGTGGTTAGAACGACCGCCCAGCCGGACACCGACGAGGCGAAG
>JBHEML010000153.1:451-697 GCA_046262615.1 Candidatus Limnocylindria bacterium
CCGGCGCACGCGTGATCCACGTGGATGTGATGGACGGTCACTTCGTGCCGCCCATCTCGATTGGCGCCCTGATCGTGGACGCCCTCAACGAGCAGGTGCACGACGCGGGCGGCTGGCTCGACGTGCACCTCATGATCGAGCGGCCCGAGCAGAGCCTCACCGACTACGCGAAGGCCGGAGCCGACTCGATCAGCGTGCACGTGGAGGCCACGCCGCACATCCACTACGCCCTGCGATCCGTCCGCG
>JBHEML010000154.1:0-360 GCA_046262615.1 Candidatus Limnocylindria bacterium
AGCTCGGACAGCAGCGCCCACGCCTCGGCGCCCGGGTTCCGCGCTGCCCGGCGAGACGGGGACGAAGTGGTCACGCCGCGAAGATTACTCCATACCATCGAAGGTGACGAACCTCAAGCTTCTTGAGGTAGCATCGCCCGGATGGCCGACCAGCACGGCATTCAGGTCGAGGGCCTCGTCCGCGAGTACAAGAAAGGCCCGCGGGCGGTCGACGGGATCGACCTGCACGTCCCGGGCGGCGAGTTCTTTTCCCTCCTCGGGCCGTCGGGCTGCGGCAAGACGACCACGCTCCGAATGATTGCCGGCTTCGAGCAGCCGACTTCCGGCCAGATCCTGCTCGACGGGAGCAATGTCGCCTAT
>JBHEML010000154.1:370-693 GCA_046262615.1 Candidatus Limnocylindria bacterium
GATGCTGACCGGGCGCGAGCACCTGCGGCTGCAGACGGCGCTCCAGGGTGTCCCGCGCGGCGAGCGAGCCCCACGCGCCGAGGCGCTCCTCGATCGCGTCGGTCTCAGCGAGGCCGCCGACCGCAAGGTGAAAGGCTACTCGGGCGGGATGAAGCGGCGCCTCGACCTCGCGCTGGCGCTCGTCCATGAGCCCAGCATCCTCTTCCTCGACGAGCCGACGACGGGACTCGACCCGCAGAGCCGCGGCGCCCTCTGGGAGGAGGTTGGCCGGCTGGCGAACGAGGAGGGCGTCACCGTCTTCCTGACGACGCAATACCTCGAGG
>JBHEML010000155.1:0-687 GCA_046262615.1 Candidatus Limnocylindria bacterium
CGACGACGAGTTCGCCGACGCGTTCCCCTTCGACGTCCTCGACCCGACGAAGATCATCCCCGAGGAGGACGTGCCGGTCCGCAGGGTCGGGCGCCTCGTGCTCGACGAGCTGGTGACGAACTTCTTCGCGGAGACCGAGCAGGTCGCGTTCTGCACCCAGAACATCGTGCCCGGAATCGACTTCACCAACGACCCGCTGCTGCAGGGGCGCAACTTCTCCTATCTCGACACGCAGCTCAAGCGGCTCGGCGGCCCGAACTTCACCCACCTGCCGGTCAACGCGCCGAAGTGCCCCTTCGCGCACTTCCAGCAGGACGGGCACATGGCGATGCACAACCCCTCCACGCGGGCCAACTACGAGCCGAACTCGTGGGCTCCCGACGAGGGCGGTCCGCGAGAGGACCCGGTCAACGGCTTCACGACGTTCCCGGAGCAGGCCACGGGCGTCAAGCGCCGCATCCGCCCGGCGCTGTTCGCCGACCACTACAGCCAGGCACGCCAGTTCTACGTCAGCCAGACGGAGGTCGAACGGGGCCACATCGGCGACGCGTTCGTCTTCGAGCTGAGCAAGTGCGAGCGGGCGGAGATCCGCGCGCGCATGGTCGCCGGCCTGCGCAACGTCGACGAGGGTCTCGCCCAGCACGTCGCTGACGGCCTCGGGCTGCAGGAGCTGCCGGAGGCCACCGC
>JBHEML010000156.1:0-685 GCA_046262615.1 Candidatus Limnocylindria bacterium
CATGCGGCGAGCTTGTCCACGACGCGGACGGCAAGCCGCTGAGGATGGTCGGCACCGGGCAGGACATCACCGAGCGCTACGAGCTGGAGCGCGCCAAGGACGAGTTCACGTCGGTCATCAGCCACGAGCTGCGCACCCCGTTGACGTCGATCCGCGGGTCGCTCGGCCTGCTGGAGAGCGGCGTGCTCGGAGAGCTGCCGGCGAAGGGTCAGCGGATGATCGAGATCGCGGTGCAGAACACCGACCGCCTCGTGCGTCTGATCAACGACATCCTGGACATCGAGCGCATCAACTCCGGCGAGGGCGACATACACCCGCAGTCATGCGATGCGCGTGAGCTGATCGATCGCGCCTGCGACGCCGTCTCGGCGCTGGCCGACGCGGCGAACGTCAGCGTCGTGATCGAGGCTGAGAGCGTGGCGCTGTCGGCCGACGCCGACCGCATCATCCAGACGTTGACGAACCTGATCTCCAATGCGGTCAAGTTCTCACCACCCCAGAGCAGCGTGCGCGTGTCGTGCTCGCGCCGCGACACGGAGGTGCGCTTCGAGGTCAGCGACGAGGGTCGCGGGATTCCAGTCGAGCATTTGGAGTCGATCTTCGGGCGCTTCGCGCAGGTCGATACATCTGACTCGCGTGAGAAGGGCGGCACCGGCTTGGGCCTGGCGATCTGTCGCAGCATCGT
>JBHEML010000157.1:0-354 GCA_046262615.1 Candidatus Limnocylindria bacterium
CTCCATCCCCCCGCAGGCGCGACGACGCTCATCGTCAGCCTCGGCCTGCTTGGCACCCTCCACGCCGTCATGATGATCGCCATCGGCGTCATCATCCTCACGGCAACCGGCTGGCTCCTCAACCGCGCCCTCGGCATTCCCGTCCCTCGCTGGTCACCGCGCACCGAGGGGGATTGAACCACCAAGACACCAAGGAGCACCAAGAACACAAAGAACTCTTTCAACTTGGTGCCATTGGTGTTCTTGGTGTCTTGGTGGTTATCTCCCCTTCCCTACGCGATGACGGGAAGGCGCGGTGGCAGGGGGATGACTTCCGTGCGGGCGGCGATTTCTTCGGCGGCGGAACGGGGCGTG
>JBHEML010000157.1:440-684 GCA_046262615.1 Candidatus Limnocylindria bacterium
CGCATTCAACTTCTGGAAAATATCCATCACCTCAACGGATGATCCCGAATCGAGATTGCCCGTCGGCTCATCGGCGAGGATCAGCGACGGCGCCGTGACAATGGCCCGCGCGATGGCGACGCGCTGCTGCTGCCCGCCGGAGAGCTGGTTCGATTTGTGATCCAGCCGGTCCCCCAGGCCCACCGCGTTCAGCGCTTCCACCGCGCGCTCGCGTCGCTCGTGCGGCGCGACACCGGCATAGAGC
>JBHEML010000158.1:0-241 GCA_046262615.1 Candidatus Limnocylindria bacterium
GCCAGGGGACGTGGCCCAGGACGCGGGCCGTGCCGCTATTGGGGTAGATCAGGCCGGACAGCATCTTGAGGGTGGTAGTCTTGCCCGCGCCGTTGGGGCCGAGGAAGCCGACGATCTCGCCGGGCTCGATCTGGAAGCTGACGTTTTCGACCGCGCGGACTTCCTTGTATTCGCGGCGGACCAGGCCGCGCAGCGCGCCGAGCAAGCCCTCTTTCTTTTGATAGACGCGATAGGATTTCGA
>JBHEML010000158.1:334-682 GCA_046262615.1 Candidatus Limnocylindria bacterium
CGGCGAACGCTCGCGCTGGGGCCCGCGGGCGCTAAACGTAAACCCATTTTACTTCATCGGGGAATAATCGGTCGCCTTGAGGAAGACCGAGTCGACCTTGGCGACGAGCGGCCCGTCCTTTTCCGAGGCGTTCTTGGCGGCGATCCAGTCGGGATCGGTGCGGAACGCCTGCCAGCTCTTCTCGGCCGCCGCCTTGCTGGGATAGGCGAGGATATAGACCATCTTCTGGTCGGCCTCCTTGGCGTCGAGCGGGCTCCAGAAGCCGATCAGCGTGATGCCGTGCCGCACAAACAGCCGATTGGTGTGGTCGCGGAAGCGGGCGTGCAGCGCTTCCATCTTGCCCGGATT
>JBHEML010000159.1:0-678 GCA_046262615.1 Candidatus Limnocylindria bacterium
GGGCGGAGGGCAAGCTCGCGAACCTCGCCCTCCTGGTCGCGAAGGATCCGCTCGAGGGCACGACGGGCATCGGCCACACGCGCTGGGCGACGCACGGCCGGCCCACGGAACAGAACGCACATCCGCACGTCGACTGCGGCTCGGTCACCGCGGTCATCCACAACGGGATCATCGAGAACTTCGAGGAGCTCAAGCGCCCGCTGGAGCTGGCCGGGCACCGGTTCGCCTCAGAAACGGACACCGAGGTCGTGGTCCATCTCCTCGAGGACGAGCTCGGCGGCGGCGGCACGCTCGAGGACGCCGCGTTCGCGGTATTGCCACGCCTCGAGGGTGCCGCGGCGCTCGCCTTCCTCGCGCGATCCCGGAAAGATCGTTGCGGCTCGGATCAGCAACGCCGGCGCGGTCATCGTGGGCCACGGCGAGGGCGAGAACTTCGTGGCGTCGGACATCCCCGCGCTGCTCGAGCACACGCGCCAGGTGACGTTCCTCGAGCAGGGCGAGCTGGTCGTGGTGACGGCCGGCCGGGTGGACATCCGCGGTTTCAATGGCGAGCCGCGGCCACGGGCGGCGCAGACGATCGCCTGGGATCCGATCTCGGCGGCGAAGGCCGGCTACAAACACTTCATGCTGAAGGAGATCCACGAGCAGCCGCGCGCGATCTCCGACACGCTCCTCGGT
>JBHEML010000160.1:0-293 GCA_046262615.1 Candidatus Limnocylindria bacterium
CGGTGTGGACGACCGCGTCGATGCCGTCGAACGCGCCGCGGAGCGTTTCGGGCCTGGTGACGTCGATCTCACGCAGGTCGAGACCGCCGGGCAGCCGCTTGGCGGCGCCCAGGTCGCGCACCAGGCCACGGACGCTGTGCGTCGAGCCGTCCTCTTGGAGCGCGGATACGACGTTCCGGCCGACGAAGCCGTTCGCGCCGGTGATGGCGATCTTCATGGCCATGTCCTCCAGGCTGCATCTCGCTACATACTACATCAGAGTAGTAGCTATCCACCGACTCGGACTGACTCAG
>JBHEML010000160.1:386-673 GCA_046262615.1 Candidatus Limnocylindria bacterium
TCCCCAAGATGAGGACGTCGACGAAGAGGTCGTACGCGACGACCAGGTGCACGAGGTCGTGCTGGCCGAGGGTCGCCGGGTTCGTGTAGCGCACGCACCACCCCGGCGGCCCGCACGCGATCGCGTGGTGCTCGCCGTTGATGATGTCGCCGATCCGGCCGATCGCCTCGCCGAGGATGATGCCGATCACGGCGATGTCGAACATGAAACCGACCGGGAGGCGAAGCCGTCGCGCGGCGATCCAGCCCGCGACCGCGGATCCGATCGGGGCCGCGATCACCGCGACC
>JBHEML010000161.1:0-240 GCA_046262615.1 Candidatus Limnocylindria bacterium
CCTCGGGCCGGCGAGCGGCGAGGACCCTTCGCGCCGTGCTGGCACTGGATCCCGGAACCCTGCCTCGCCGTCAGCGGTGAACCACGACTCGATCCCCCTCGCAATCTCGGACCCTCTCGGCAGTCCGAACGTCCCCAGGGAGCCGGCCAGCTTGTGGGCTTCCCGCAGGGCGCGATCCGCCATCTCCGGCGGGAGCTCATCCGACAGGAGCGCCATCGCCGCCTCTTCGAGCACCAAAAC
>JBHEML010000161.1:256-671 GCA_046262615.1 Candidatus Limnocylindria bacterium
TCCCCAGGGAGCCGGCCATGCGCCGTCTGCTCGATGTCTGGTTCGTGATGAGGGGCGGCCGCATCCCCGGAGCTGGTCAGGGTCCCAGCCCAACGCGCCCGCTACCTGCCCGGCGAGGCCCATGATGTCGAAGGGCTTGGCGATCACGGCCGTGGCCGACGGGCCGGACACGGGCGTCCGACCGTCGGCTCCGACCGCAGCGGTCAGCATGATGACGGGGATGCCTGCCGTCGTGGCCGAGGCACGAAGCCGCTCGAGGGTGGTCGGCCCGTCCATCCCCGGCATCATCACGTCGAGGAGGATGGCGTCGGGCAGATCCGATTCGGCCTTGGCGATTCCCTCCGCGCCCGAGCTTGCCGTCGAGACCTCCCAGTCGGCAACCATCTTGAGGCTTGCCGAGGTGATGGCCCTGATC
>JBHEML010000162.1:0-665 GCA_046262615.1 Candidatus Limnocylindria bacterium
GAGAATGCGGGACCGCGAAGCCGCGCTCGTCGCCATACCCAAGGCGCGCCGGGCTCAAAGGCCGGGCTAGGTTGAACCGCCCTCAAGATGACCCGACACCTGCGGCTCATCGTGGGCGCATCTTCCGCGCACCGTAGACGACCTCCGCGGGGGTGCGCCCCCGGGTGTACCGCCCGGTGTGGGCGCGGTGGAAGTTGAAGTAGCGCGCGTACCGCTCGAAGTCGCGGCGCAGCGCGGTGAACTTCGGCACCAGCGAGCGCGCGAAGGTCGGCCTCCAGCACTCCTCGAGGACCGTGCGCTGGACGCGCTCGACCGCACCGTTGGTCTGCGGGCGTCCCGCGCGGATGAAGCGCTGCTGCGCGCCGACCGCAGCGACCGCCTCGCGGAACTCGCCCGAGCGGAACTCCGAGCCGTTGTCGGTCGAGACCGCCTCGAGCTTCCAGTCCGCCGCGGCGAGCTCGCGCGCCACGCGGTGCACGAGGGCGCTGGCGTGGCGCGCCGCGGGGTTGAGCGGGGTCACGTGCAGCGCCCCCCAGAGGAAGCCCGAGTGGACGTCGGTCGCGGTGTATTGCCACACCCGCCCGCGCGTCCCGCTCAGGCGCCCGATGTGGAAGCAGTCGAGCTGCACCAGCGAACCCGGGCGCGGCGCCTCGAGGTGTGGCTCG
>JBHEML010000163.1:0-233 GCA_046262615.1 Candidatus Limnocylindria bacterium
GCGATGAGATGTTCACGATCCGGCCCCAGCGACGCTCGTACATGTGCGGGATCGCGTAGCGGGTCAGGTAGAAGGCGCCGAACAGCATGATCCGCAGCAGCTGCTCCCAGCGGTCCTCGGGAAAGTCTTCCACGGGCGAGACGTGTTGCAGGCCGGCGTTGTTGACCAAAATGTCGAGGCCGCCCCACTCGGCGACCGCACGATCCACGAGCGCGCGGCAGTCCGCGCGAGAG
>JBHEML010000163.1:422-665 GCA_046262615.1 Candidatus Limnocylindria bacterium
TTGAGGTCCCCGAGCAGCACCTGTGCGCCCTGCTTCGCGAGGTCGGCCGCGACCGCGCGTCCGATGCCGCTCGCCGCGCCCGTCACGAGCGCCCGCTTGCCGTGAAGGTCGATGCGGCCGTCCACCCGGCCGTACGATACGGCGCCACACATGTACGCCGTCGAGACGCGCGCGCTGCACAAGGAGTTCGCCGGGTTCCGCGCGGTGAACGGGGTGGATCTCCGTCTCGAGGCGGGTCAGGTC
>JBHEML010000164.1:0-659 GCA_046262615.1 Candidatus Limnocylindria bacterium
CATCGGAACCGGCCGCGCGAGGTCAGCGTCGATCTCGGCGACCGCGCGTTCCTGGTCGGGCGTCAGCGCGAACGGCAGGACTGCCCTGTACCGAGCCGCCAGCTTCGCCGGCTGCCCGAGAGCCGGCGCGGCGAGGGCCTCGCGACCCCGCCGGCTCCGTGCGAGGCCGAGCTGGAGCACGAGCAGCTCGTCGAGCGCGAGCCGGCGGCGTGCCTGCTCCGCCTCGGCCAGCGAGCGCGGCCGATGGAGTGCCGCGAGCGCGTCCGCGATCCCCGGCAGCGCGGCACGCTCCTTCACGCTCGCAGGCAACGGATCGACGAAGTCGGCGACGTCAGGCAGTGCGTACCCGGCGAGCTCGCGGAGCTTCTTGACGCTCACGTCCTCGCTCGCGGGGTAGACGCTCAGCCGCCGCGAGGGCCGGCGCAGCGAGACGCCTCGGACCTCGCCCGAGATCGCCACCTCCTCCTCGGCGAGGAGGTCGGCGATCGCCCGCTCCGGCACGGCCGGCTCGTAGCGTCGAGGCGCGTGCAGGAGCAGGTCACGGACGGTGCGGAGGCCGAGCGCCACGAGACGCCGCTTCACGGTCGCGCCGACGCCGGGCAGGTCGTCGAGCGGGCGGTCGAGCGCCCCGGGGCGGGGAAAGCCGCGCGGTCGAGGCC
>JBHEML010000165.1:0-658 GCA_046262615.1 Candidatus Limnocylindria bacterium
TTCCAGAACAGGTCCCGCCGGAGCTTCTGCACCAGCAGCGACGCGTCGACGAGCTCGCGGGCGTCCGTCGCGGCCGCGATGCGTGCGGTCTCGATGGCGCGATCGGGACGCAGTGGCGCATCCTCGAGGCCGCGCGCGCGCACGGCCGCGTCGCGCAGCAGCTCGACCCAGTGCTCGAAGCGCCCTTCGATGGCGTCGGACCGCTTGCGCATGTCGCTTTCGTCGCTGAGCTTCGCGGCCCACTCGAATCGCTCCGTGAGCCGGCTTCCGATGAGATCGAAGAACTCCTTCTCCATCGCCCGCCGAGCTGTCCGTTCGCCGCCCAGGTCGGCGGCCAGCCGGATCGCCAGGCCGGGCCGGTGGTGCTGCTGCTGTCGGAGGAGCTGGCAGTCCTCGGCGATCTCGCTCGCGGCGACCGACCGGAGCTGCAGCGGCTGGACCCGGGAGCGGATCGTCTCGAACAGCGACTCGGGGGACAACGTGATCAACAGGAGCACCGCATGCTTCGGCGGCTCCTCGAGCGTCTTGAGCAGCGCGTCCTGCGCGACATCACTGAGCTCAGCCGCGTCGTCGATGATGACGACCTGGGCGCGGCCCTCCAGCGGACGCAGCGCCAGGTGCTGCTGCATCGACCGAACGGCCTCGATCTCGATCTTGG
>JBHEML010000166.1:0-245 GCA_046262615.1 Candidatus Limnocylindria bacterium
GCTCAGAGGAGGACCCCCGTCGTGGCTGGCCGATGAGCCCGCCGTCCGCCAGACCCTCGACGAGGGCGCTGCGGTCGTCACCTTCTCCGGCGACAAGCTGCTGGGCGGCCCCCAGGCCGGGATCATCGCCGGGCGCGCCGATCTCGTCGAGCAGTGCCGGCGCCACCCGCTCAACCGCGCCCTACGCCCCGGGGGGCTCGTGCTCGGCGCGCTTCAAGAGACGGCGATGGCGTACCTGCGCCGTG
>JBHEML010000166.1:417-658 GCA_046262615.1 Candidatus Limnocylindria bacterium
ATAGCGAGGGTCCACGAGGGCATGACGATCTGCGACCTCCGTACCGTCGATCCCGCCGACGATCCCGTCGTGGCCAAGGCACTGACCGTGTGCGAGTAGTCGCAACCGCGGGACACGTCGACCACGGCAAGTCGACGCTCGTCCTCGCCCTGACCGGCATGGACCCCGACCGATTCGCCGAGGAGAAGGCCCGGGGGCTCACCATCGATCTGGGCTTCGCCTGGACCACGCTGCCGTCGGG
>JBHEML010000167.1:0-247 GCA_046262615.1 Candidatus Limnocylindria bacterium
CTATCCGCCGACGCTCGCCGAGTATGCGCTGCAGGCCACGCAGAACGACGTGCTCGCCGGCGAGAGCCGCGCCGCCGCGGCCCTCCTGTTCACCGCGGTGCTCGCGATCGCGCTCGCGGTACCTGCGGTTCGGGTCGCGAAGGATGCGCAGGGTGCCTGAGCGCCGGTTGCGTAGGCTCGCTGGCGTCGGGTTGGCCGCGTTCTTCGCGCTGCCGCTCGGCGTGCTCGTGATCCGCGCGTTCGCCGA
>JBHEML010000167.1:385-655 GCA_046262615.1 Candidatus Limnocylindria bacterium
GTCTCGTGGAGCGAATACGGGACGAGCCTCGTGGTCGGCGGCGGGCGCGCGATGCTCCCAGTCGTGCTGCTGCCGTTCGTCCGCTCCGATCCACAGGTAGCCGCCGCGCTCGCCCTGCTGTTCTTGGCCCCGGCGGTCGGCGCGCTGGCCCTGGCGGCGCGCGCGGCGCGCAGCCCGCTATGAGCTCGGCGCTCGACTGCCTCGACGTCGTAGCGTCGCCCAGCGGCGCGGTCGTGCTACGCGGCGTCACACTCTCGATCCGTGCAGGCG
>JBHEML010000168.1:0-655 GCA_046262615.1 Candidatus Limnocylindria bacterium
CCGTGGAGCGGTCCGCGAAGCTTTCCAGCGGCGCGCTCGCGATCGAGTTGATCCGCTTCCGCGAACGCGTTCGGGTTGACGTACATCGCCGCGTTCAGGCGGTCCTCATACATTGCGATGCGCGTCAAATACTGCTGCACGAGTTCGTGCGAGGTGACGCGATGCTCGCGGAGTGCCTGCTGCATCTGCGGGATCGTGGCTTCGACGACGGTGAACTGCGGCCGATTCTGCGCGGCAGCGCTGACAGAGACGGCGATCAAGATCAATAGTTTTTTCATTCGGTCTACCAGATGATGCAACGTTTATCCGTTGCCCGCACCATGGGATCGGTGGCCTTGCATGCAAACGCGGTGGCGAACTCGGGCAGGTTCGTCAACGGAGCGTTGGCGCCGACTTTGAATTCGTCGAACTGCTTCTGAATGCACTCGGCCTGTTTCTGGAACGCGGCCAGGTCGGCGGGCGTCCACCAGTTCGACAGATTTCCTTTCGCGTCGAACTTCGCCCCCTGATCGTCGAAGCCGTGCGTCATCTCGTGACCGATGACCGCGCCGACCGAGCCGTAGTTGTACGCGTCATCGCGATTCGGATCGTAGAACGGCGGCTGCAGGATCCCGGCCGGAAACACGATCTCATTCATGGCCGGGTTGTAATACGC
>JBHEML010000169.1:0-648 GCA_046262615.1 Candidatus Limnocylindria bacterium
GTCCATGCCAGCGACCCCGACCTCATCGTGGCCGCCCGCCGCTCGTCGCCGCTCGTCGCCGGCCGGGCCGACGGCACCGGGTTCGTCGCTTCCGACATCCCGGCCCTGCTGGCTGCCACGCGCGAGGTCTACGTGGTGGACGAGGACCAGGTCGTCGAGGTCCGCCCGGGCACCTTGCGGATCACCACGCTCGCCGGCGACGAGGTGACCCCCGTGCGGCGGCGGGTGGAGGGCGACGTGGAGACGGTCGAGAAGGGCGGCTACCCGGACTTCATGCTGAAGGAGATCCACGAGCAGCCCCAGGCCGTGCGCGAGACGCTGCGCGACCGCACTCTCGACGGCCAACTGATGCTCGAGCGGCAGCATCCGCAGGAAGGCGGGGTAGCCCGCAGGGCGGACCGGATATGGCTCCAGCGCGGCGGCGTTCGCGAGATACGGGATCGAGTCGTGGTAGAGGAGCGCGGGGCGGTATGCCAAGAACGCCACTGCACGCAGAGCGGCGCCCGCGATCAGCAGGATGAGAAAGACCCGGTGAGCGCGGCCGAGCGGGACCAGCCGCGAGATCGCGTTGTGAGCCAGACGCCGAGCGTTGGTCATGCGTCGTGCTGGGGCGCCGTAGCTCGTCGCGTGGGGCGACCGGCCATGACG
>JBHEML010000170.1:0-278 GCA_046262615.1 Candidatus Limnocylindria bacterium
ACCATGCTGCTCGCCAACACGAACGTCCCGCGAAACGAGCGCCCCGCAAGCGAGCGCAACAGAGTCGCCGTGCCGACGTCGTTTGCCTCGACGTAGTCGACGATGTCCCTGAAGTCGACGCCGAGACCGACCATCGCCGCCTGGTGCGAGACCGCCTCGACACCGTCCAGGGAGCGCTCGACCGCCTCCGCGTCGCGGACGTCGCCGAAGACATAGTCGGCGTCGGGGTTCAGATAGTCCGGGCGGCCCGCGTGCGCGAGCGGGTGCAGCACGTCGAG
>JBHEML010000170.1:399-647 GCA_046262615.1 Candidatus Limnocylindria bacterium
CTGGCTGGGCGCCGATCCGCGGGATGGCTGCGAGGAGAAGCTCCCGCAGGCGCTCGTTGTTCTCCCGGAAGACACGCACCACTTCGTCGCCCGATACCGCCTCGCCCGCGACCGCGCCGGCGTCATGATCGGTCACCATCGAGACATTCGCGTAGCAGAGCTCGAGCTCCCGGGCGAGGTGGCACTCGGGGTAGGCGGTCATGTTGATCACGTCGCCGCCGAGCTCGGCGTACCAGCGGGACTCGACG
>JBHEML010000171.1:0-262 GCA_046262615.1 Candidatus Limnocylindria bacterium
GCTCACCACCGACCCCGTCCCACTGCAGCTCTGGGGCGGGGTCGAGTGCACTGTGAACCGCGTCGGCGACCGATACTTCGATCAGGTCGAGCGCTCCGGCCATGCCGCACGCCTCGACGACCTCGATCGATTCGCGTCGCTCGGCATCCGCGCGATTCGCTATCCCGTACTCTGGGAGCGCGTCGCGCCGGACGGCCTGGCGCGCGCGCGGTGGGATTGGACCGACGCGCGACTCGACCGACTTCGCTCGTTAGGCATTCGG
>JBHEML010000171.1:384-644 GCA_046262615.1 Candidatus Limnocylindria bacterium
TCACGCAGATCGACGCGATCGGCCGAGCCATGCGCGCCATTCGCGCCGTCAATCCCGCCGCGCAACTCGTGCAGACCGAAGATCTCGGCAAGACCCACAGCACGCCGAGACTTCGCTATCAGGCGGACTTCGAGAACGAGCGCCGCTGGCTCACCGTCGATGCGCTGTGCGGCCGTGTCGTCGAGGGGCACCCGCTCTGGAACTACCTGCGCGACTCGCTTGGCGATGCGCGCCCGCTCGAAGCGCTCGCCGCCCAGCCC
>JBHEML010000172.1:0-643 GCA_046262615.1 Candidatus Limnocylindria bacterium
ACTCCGTACTGGAGGGCGATCGAGATCGCCGTGGCGAACGAGTTCATCATCCCCCGCAGGGTCGAGCCCTCCTTGCCGATGTCGGTCAGGAAGATCTCGCCCAGCGTCCCGTCCTCGTAGGTGCCCGCCGTGATGTAGCCCTCGTGGCCCCCGATCGAGAACTTGTGGGTGATCGACTCCCGCGTCTGGGGCATCCGCCGCCGGCGCGGCGGGGCCTGGGCCACCGCGCTCGTCACCGCCGCCGCGATCGCCGCCTCGACGTCGATCTCCGCCGGCGCCGCGGTCTCCTCTTGGGCGTCGGTCCGTAGCGCCTGCGCCGTCTTCGACCCGTCCCGGTAGATGGCCAGCGCCTTGACTCCGAGGTGCCATGCCTGGGTGTAGGCCTCGGTGATGTCCGCCACCGTGGCCGTCTGCGGCATGTTGATCGTCTTCGAGATCGCCCCGGAGATGAACGGCTGCACCGCGGCCATCATCTTGATGTGCCCCATGTGCGAGATCGCCCGCTCACCGACGGCCACGTCGAACACCGGCAGGTGCTCCTCGGCCAGCCCCGGCGCCCCCACGATCGTCCCGTGCTCGTTGATGTGGGCCACGATCTGGTCGATCTGGTCGTCCGAGTAGCCCAGCGTGGCCAGCGCCAGCG
>JBHEML010000173.1:0-643 GCA_046262615.1 Candidatus Limnocylindria bacterium
CAGGAGGATCGTCGTCCGGCCGGCCATCGCCCGGAGGAGGTACATGACCGACAGCGTCTTGCCCGTCCCCGGGGGCCCGTGGAGGAGCACGCCGCGCTTGAGGTGACGTCCGGCCGCCCGGAGGCGGTCGGCGTGCTCGGCGACGCCGAGGGTGTGGCGCTCGAGCCGCTCGAGGACTCCCTCGGGGAGGATCACCCCGGTCCGGTCGACGGTGGGGACGGCGTGGAACTGGACGGCCACCGTCCGCTCACCGCTCTGGTGCAGAGAGATGATGCGCCCACGGAACACGCTCTGCTCGCGCATGGCCCGGCGGAGCTCGCGGAGCACGTCGGAGACGGCGCCCTGCTCGGGGGAGACGCCCTCGAGCTTCAGAGACGGCGGCTGCATCGGGTGCTCGGCCCCCCGAGAGAGGACCAGGGCGATCTGAGCCCCCCCGTGGACGGCGAGCAGGATCCCGGTGGCGACGCAGGCGATCACCCGGCCATCGCCGACCTCGACGTCGGTGTACTGGACCGGACCGAAGGAGACTGGGCCGCCCGTGGCCGCGGCGTCGAGGATCTCGGCCAGCCCGACCTGACCGAAGCCGTGGTGGAGCGAGGTGAACCCGAGGATCTCCGCCCCCGGGAGCACGGCCTCGATCGCC
>JBHEML010000174.1:0-247 GCA_046262615.1 Candidatus Limnocylindria bacterium
GGGCACAGAATTATAGGCACGACGGTGCCTGGTACACCGCAGGGGGCGGTATATACTGCGGCACTATGACTGGGAGAACAGCGGCAATGAAGACTCGCGATGACGCGTGGAACCTTATGACGGAGTGCACAGCAAGCGAGAGCTTGCGCCGCCACATGATGGCGGTGGAAGCGGCGATGCGTGCGTACGCCGGGAAGTACGGCGAGGATGAAGATCGGTGGGGAATGGCCGGTCTGCTGCACGACTT
>JBHEML010000174.1:257-643 GCA_046262615.1 Candidatus Limnocylindria bacterium
CCCCAATCCCGAGGCTACGGACGACCCGAACGAGCACCCGCTATTCGGCAGCCGGGTGCTGGAGGAGCAAGGGTACCCGGACGACGTCATCTACGCGATCAAGACTCACGCCAACTATCTCAACCTTCCGCGCACGGGGAGGATGGACAAAACCCTTTTCGCGGTGGACGAACTCACCGGACTCATAACGGCGGCTTCGCTTGTGCGTCCCGACAAGAGCATTTACGCTCTCGAGGCGAAGTCCGTTCGAAAGAAGATGAAGGACAAGGCGTTCGCGCGCGGCGTGAATCGCGACGACGTGATCAATGGGGCCGCTGACCTCGGCGAGGACCTCGACGAACACATCGAATTCGTGATCCGCGCCATGCGGACGATCGCACCAGAAC
>JBHEML010000175.1:0-643 GCA_046262615.1 Candidatus Limnocylindria bacterium
AGCGTGACGTGCGGCATGATCGAAGTGTCGCTGATAGCGTGGCCCGGTGCTGGCCCACCGATGAGCGACGGCGACCTGCTCATGACCGCGCGCGTGGGTCATCTCGCCACCGCGGGTCGCGACGGCCGGCCGCACGTCATTCCCGTCTGCTTCGCTTGGGTGCCGCCGGTCCTGTACTCGGCGATCGACGCCAAGCCGAAGACCACGACGCTGCTGCGCCGCGTCCGGAACATCATCGACACCGGTCGGGCCGCGTTCGTGGTCGACCGCTGGAGCGAGGACTGGGGCCAGCTCGCGTATCTCCTCGTGGAGGGACCCGCGGAAATGCTCGAGGACGGGCAGGAGCGCGACGAAGCGTTGATCCTGCTCACCGCCTGACTACACTCCGCGCCCTATGGACTTCGGCTTCACCCTCAAGCCCGATCACTCGCTCGAGCGCGTCGTTGCGCTGACGAAGCTCGCCGAGGAGTCCGGATTCACGTATGGCTGGGTCTTCGACAGCCACGTGCTGTGGAAGGAGCCATACGTGCTCCTCACGCTGATGGCCCAGAGCAGCACGACGCTGCGGCTCGGCACCTGCGTGACGAATCCGGCGACGCGAGAGCCGTCCGTCACCGCGAGCGCGCTCGCCGTTCTCCAGATC
>JBHEML010000176.1:0-642 GCA_046262615.1 Candidatus Limnocylindria bacterium
CGCCAGCGCAGCGCCAGCAGCTCGCCGCGGCGGAGCCCCGTGAACGCCGCGGTCAGGAAGAGCGCGCCGTCCTGCGGCGTGTTCGCCGCGCGGACGAGCGCCATCACCTCCTCCGGGGCGAAGACCTCGATGTCGCCGCCCGCCCTCACCGGGTGGCGCTCGACGCCGCTGACCGGGTTGACCGGCAGACCCCAGACCTTGACGGCCCGCCGGAAGATGCCGTGCATCAGCACGACGATCCGGTTCTTCGTCGCGTTCGATAGCTCGCGGCCGTTCTCGATCGCCACCAGCCGCGCGCGCCAGCGCTCGATCTCGCCGGTGGTGATCTGCTCCAGCGGCCGGTCGCCGAACGCCGGCAGGAGGTGGGCGCTGATGATCGACCGGTAGCCGACGAGCGTCGACGGCTTGATCGTCCGGTCTCGCTCGGCGTAGCGCAGGAACTCCGCGGCCGCGTCGGCGAACGTCGCGCCTGTGCGGACCATCCCCGCCAGGGTTCCGCGCCGCGCCTCGTCGAGCACGCCGCGCAGCCACTCCTCGGCTGTCCGCTTGGTGAAGTAGCCGGCCGGCGGCCGCCCGCACCCGGTGCAATACCCGGTGTTCACCCGACCCAGCCGCTGCACCGGACCCGGCAGTTCACAGGAC
>JBHEML010000177.1:0-233 GCA_046262615.1 Candidatus Limnocylindria bacterium
CCTTCCCGGGCTTGGCAGGCTCGAGGTACAGCGGGTCCAGCGGCGCGTCGTCCGTCCCCTTGCCCAGGGTCATTACCGCTTGGCCTGGGGGTCGAAGGCGTCGCGCAGGCCGTCGCCGATGTAGTTCACGGCCAGCACGGTGAGGAGCAGGGCCAGGCCCGGGAAGTAGATGAGATGGGCCTTGCTGGTGCCGACCGTGCCCCGGGCGTCGGAGAGCATGCGGCCCCACGACG
>JBHEML010000177.1:408-641 GCA_046262615.1 Candidatus Limnocylindria bacterium
TGGCGGGCGATGATCCGGGCGCTCGACGCCCCCGATCCCCGGGCGGCGTCGACGAACTCCTTCTCCTTGACGGACATCACCTGGCCGCGTACGACCCGGGCGATGTACATCCATCCCAGCGCGGCCAGGACGAACACGATCGTGGTGCTGTCGTTGCCGAACTTCTTGAGGGCGATGGCCAGGATGGCGATGGCGGGGACGACGAGGAACAGGTCGGTCATACGCATCAGGAG
>JBHEML010000178.1:0-268 GCA_046262615.1 Candidatus Limnocylindria bacterium
CGGTCCGGACGATCTCCTCGGCCGATACGGTGGGATATGCCGTCTTCGCGCTCGCGAAGACATTCGTGCCGCCCGCGATCTTGATCAGGTCGTCGATGAACGAGCCCGGTCCGACCGTGTAGACCTTCGCCGGATCCGACGCGTCGACCTCATGGAAGACCTTTGCCTTGGGCGCGGCGTCGGTCTTCGCCTTCACCGCGTCGAGCTGGACCTGGATGTCCCGCGCCAGCTTCGCGCCGTCCGCACCGACGGCCTGGCCGATCATCGT
>JBHEML010000178.1:403-640 GCA_046262615.1 Candidatus Limnocylindria bacterium
CACGGCGATGCGTCGAAACATGAGAGGCTCACCCTTTCTCGCGAAGGTGTGTTGGCCGCGAGCGGATGGACCAGGCGACCCGAGTTCGGCCCGTCCTTCGATGGGCCGTTACGGTGGCGGGACCCTGCCGGAATCGCACCGGCTTCGCTGGAGCTCCGCGTATTCAGTTGTCGCGAGGGATCGATCTACGCCAGGGCCGGGGCACGCTCCTGGGTGAAGCGCGCGCTGTCCGACAGG
>JBHEML010000179.1:0-639 GCA_046262615.1 Candidatus Limnocylindria bacterium
GCCCGGAACTGGGGCAGCACGGCGGCCACGGCCATGGCCGCCAGCAGGGCCACGAGCATGCCCGCGCCACCGAGGGTGGGGGTGGGCCGCAGGTGGACCCGGCGCTCGTCGGGCTTCACCACCGCCCCGATGCGCACCGCCACGCGCCACACCGCGGGCGTGATCAGGTACGTCACCAGGGCGGCGACGACGAAGACGATCCCGTAGCTCAGCACCGGCGCAGGGCCGACGAACCGAAGACGACGATTGCCGAAGTGTAACGACGCCCGCCCACGGAACCCTGGTCGGTCGTGGCGCCCGGCCGCCGACGGGTGGCGTCCCTCCGGGTCGGCGCCAAGGGCGGCACCCGCCGGCCGACAGGGACGAGACACAGGCGGTCGAGCGGGGGTCGCCGGGGATCTGGTTCTTGTTGAGGGTGATCCCGGACCGGTCGAGCACCTCCTGGGCCTCCTTGCCTGTGAGCTCGGGGTCGAAGGGCCGGAGGTCGACGAGCATGAGGTGGTTGTCGGTGCCGCCCGACACCAGGCGGAAGCCCTCCTGGGCCAGCGCCGCGGCCAGGGCCCGGGCGTTGGCCACGACCTGAGCCGAGTAGTCCCGGAACGACGGCTGCGATGCCTCCCGGAACGCCACCGCCTTGGC
>JBHEML010000180.1:0-638 GCA_046262615.1 Candidatus Limnocylindria bacterium
CCCCTGGGTATCGTCCAGCTTCCGATAGCCAGCCAAGGAGTCCTCGACCCGACGGAGGGCGACCTGGTAGTCGCCCAACATCCCGGCCATGAACCCCGCTCCCCACAGTGCTTTGGCCCGCAACGGCAGCGGCCCTTCGGGGGCTGCGGCAAGGGCGCCCTCCAACCATTGACGCCCGTCGCTGAACGAAGCCCGGACCCGCCAGAACACGGCGAGAGAGCCGGCGAGGCGGAGCGCCCATTCCGTCTGGCGGTGGGCCAAGGTCCACTCGAGGGCGGCGCGGAGGTTCTCGTGGTCGGCGTCGAGGCGCTCCAGCCACGCCTGCTGGTAGGGCCCGGTGAGCTCGGGCTCGGCCCGTTCGGCGAGAGCGAGGTACCACGCGGCATGGCGGGTCCGCTGGCGGGCGACAACGGTCGACCCCGTGCGCTGCAAGAGGCGGAACCGGTCGTCGAGGCGAGCGGCGATCTCGGCCACCGGAAGCACACCGACACGGGCGGCGGCCAGCTCGATGGCCAGCGGCAGCCCGTCGAGGCGACGACAGATGGTCACGACGGCCGAGGCGTTGCCTTCGGTGAGGGCGAAGTCGCTCAGCACGAGCCGGGCCCGCTCGACGAAGAGCTGCACCGCCTCGCTGCGGT
>JBHEML010000181.1:0-638 GCA_046262615.1 Candidatus Limnocylindria bacterium
GGTACACGCGATGGGTGCACCAGCTGCGGACGATCGTCACCGGCATGACCCGCGACGGCACCTTCGCGATCGTCGACGGCGAGATCGCGTATCCGGTCAAGAACTTCCGCTTCACGCAGTCGTACCACGACGCGCTCGGGGGAACGCTCGGCACCGGATCAGAGCTCGCGCTCCTGGTCTCAGGCGAGCAGTTCGGCCTTCAGGTGAGCTCCTATCGCGTGCCGGCGCTGTGGCTCGCGAGCTTCAAGTTCACCGGGGCGACGCAGTATTGACGAACGCCGAGGCGGCCAGTACGTGCAGCTCATCGCGCGACGCGTGCGCGAGTCGCGCGTGTACTGCGAGATCTTCCCGCATGACGTCACCGCGGCCGAGCTCGGATCGCGCGGCGTGATCGGCGTGATCCTCTCCGGCGGACCGGCGAGCGTCTACGAGCAGGACGCGCCGTCGGTGGATCCGGCGATCCTCGATGGCCGCTTCCCGGTGCTCGGCATCTGCTACGGCATGCACCTCATGGCCCACCTGCTGCCGGGCGGCGAGGTCGTCGCGGAGGGCAAGCGCGAGTTCGGGCCGGCGACGGTCTCGGTGACCGATCGGACCGGCATCTTCGACGGCCTGTCCGACGCCGAGCGCGCCTGGAT
>JBHEML010000182.1:0-638 GCA_046262615.1 Candidatus Limnocylindria bacterium
CTGGAAACGCTCAGGGAAGCTTATGACGGGGAGCCCTTCATCCAGGTCTCCGAACGGCCCCCCCAGACCAAATGGGCGCTCGGATCGAACGCCGTCCACCTCACCGCCCGTTACGACGAGCGCACCGGCCGGGTGCTCGCCATCGCCGCGCTCGACAATCTCGGCAAGGGCGCGGCAGGCCAGATGATCCAGTGCGCGAACCTGATGCTCGGCCTCGATGAAACGGCTGGGCTCACCACCATCGGAGTCTATCCATGAGCGTCACCGCGGCCGAGGGCTTCGTCGCGTCCGGGCTCCACGCCGGGATCAAGCGGCGCAAGTTCGACATGGCGATGATCGCCACCGACGACCGCAAGGCCGTGCCCTGCGCCGCCGTGTTCACGCAAAACAAGTTTGCGGAATCCTGACCACCGATCACAGCTCCAAGCAGGTGGCGATCAGGGGATCGACTTTCACGATCGGCGGCATGGCCAAGGGCTGCGGCATGATCGCGCCCAACATGGCGACGATGCTCGCCTTCCTCACGACCGACGCCGACGTCCCGCATTCGGTGATGCATAAAGCGCTGAAAAGCGCATCGGATGCCACGTTCAACACGCTCAACGTGGACGGCGCGACCTCGACGAACGACACTGCGA
>JBHEML010000183.1:0-636 GCA_046262615.1 Candidatus Limnocylindria bacterium
GCCACGCGGTGGCGGCCATCCTGGCCGAGCCCTACGCGGCGAACATGGGGTTGGTCCCGCCGCGGGACGGGTTCCTCGAGCTCGTGCGCGAGCAGGCGAGCGCGGTCGGGGCGCTGCTCGTCCTCGACGAGGTCATCACCGGGTTTCGGGTCGCCCGGGGCGGGGGGCAGGAGCTTTCGGGGGTGAGCGCCGATCTCGTCGTCCTCGGCAAGGTGCTGGGCGGCGGGCTCCCGGCGGCGGCGCTCGGCGGGCCGCGGCGGCTGATGGAGCTCCTGGCCCCGGTGGGCGACGTCTACCAGGCGGGCACGCTCTCGGGCAATCCGCTGGCCGCGGCCGCCGGCCTGGCGACGCTCCGGCTGCTCGACGACGACGCCTACCTGCGGCTTGCGGCGACGACCGAGGAGCTGGCCGCCGGGCTGCGCGAGGCGGCCGGGGCGCGCCCGGTCGTGGTCCAGGGCGTCCCCGGCCTCCTGACCGTCTTCTTCAGCCACGAGCCGGTCTGCGACCTGGCCGGAGCCCAGGCCTGCGACCTCGACGGGTACGCGGCCTGGTGCCGGGGCCTGCTGGCCCGGGGCGTCTACCCCCCGCCGTCCCAATTCGAGGCTTGGTTCCCTTCGCTGGCCCACGGCCCCGAGC
>JBHEML010000184.1:0-287 GCA_046262615.1 Candidatus Limnocylindria bacterium
GCATCGGAGTGCGTCCGGTCCTGTTTCGCCTGCAGGCTCGCGCGCTCCTGGGCGACGCGCTTGAGCTCGCCCGCGCTCGCCTCGATCGCCAGACCCTTTGGCAGCAGGAAGTTCTGGGCGTAGCCGTCGGCGACGTCCTTGACGTCACCGGGGCGGCCGAGGCCGCGGACCTCCTGTTTCAGGACGACGCGCACGTTCGGCTCTGGCTACGCGGTCGGGACGGTCGGGGACTCCGGCAGCGCGGACTCCTGCTCGGACTTGCGGAGCTCCATCTCCCAGGCCAGGAC
>JBHEML010000184.1:328-635 GCA_046262615.1 Candidatus Limnocylindria bacterium
ATCGCAAGCACCGCCTCGATCGCCCCGAAGAACCCGCCACCGCTGTCACGATCGCTCATACGGATCGCCCCCCTTTTGCTCACGCTCAATTTACCGCGCATCCCAGCCGGTCGCTGAGCAACTTCCCTGCCCTACGCCGGACGCACGTCCGCGTCGGGAAAGTGCGTCCGCAGCGCGGCGAGCGTCGCCCCCAGGCCGGCATCGTGATCGGGCGCCCAGAAGGTCACCTGGTAGCGAGCCTTCCCGTTCGCGACGCGCCGAAGCTCGACCATCGGCGCCGGATCGCGCGAGACGGAGCTCACCGACG
>JBHEML010000185.1:0-235 GCA_046262615.1 Candidatus Limnocylindria bacterium
GAGCTGCCGCAGGCGCCGCAGATGCGACTCGCGACGAAGATCGCGTCCACCGGGTCACGACCCACTAGGACGTTCTCGTAACCCCGGAAAAGGGTCGCGAGCGCGGACGCATCGACCACCTCACGCCTGTCGTGGTCGATGGTCGTGCGGAAGGCAAGCGCTCCCGCCACTCGGACGACCGGCTCGAAGTTCACCTCTCGGGTGCCGCCGTAGCCGCGACTCTCGGCGGGGGGGG
>JBHEML010000185.1:321-633 GCA_046262615.1 Candidatus Limnocylindria bacterium
CCCTTCGCCGCTGACCACGCGCTGGGGATCTCGTCCGCGTTGTCCCACATCGGCTCGCGGTTGCCGGTCTTCATCGACATCCTGCGGAGCCGCCGGATCGCGCCACCGTAGACCTTGGAGATGCCGCCCGAGATGGCGGAGCCCGGTGGTGCCTTGTAGAAGGGCGCGTACTTGTCGGGGAAGCCCGGCATCGTGCAGCCGATGCAGGCGCCGCCGGCGACCATGCAGCCGCCTATGTGGTTCTGCGCGCCGCGCTCGACGATGTTGCACTGCACGACGGGGCCCCAACAGCCGATCTCCACGAGGCACTGG
>JBHEML010000186.1:0-275 GCA_046262615.1 Candidatus Limnocylindria bacterium
CGCTGGAAGTTCGCCGCCGCGTGGCGCCACCGGTCCGGCGCCATGAACGGCATGAACTTGTCGGGGAAGCCCGGGCTCACCCGGTCGGGACGCGCCCCCCCCGATCCTCGGTCACGTGTCCGCCCTGGCTCGTGCCTTCGGCGGGCACCCGACGCCCGCGCCCGGCCAGCGGACGCGGGAACGGCCGCTACCAGCGGCGGTAGCGGCGCCTGACGACGACTGGGCGGTCGACCGGAGACCCGAGGCGGGTGCCACGTGAGCGCATCGCGTAGACG
>JBHEML010000186.1:382-630 GCA_046262615.1 Candidatus Limnocylindria bacterium
CCCGACGATTATCAGGGCAATGATGTAAGCGATCATGCCGGCCCTCTACCCCTCGGGTCGCCGGGCTAACCACGGACGCCCCGCCGCGAGTATCCCCCGGTCGACGGCGGGTAGCGCACCGCCCACCCACCGCGTCGAGAGGATCGCCGATGACCGGCCCGCGCTTCTGGTTCGCCGCCGCCCACGAGGAGTTTCCTCCGTCGGTTCTGCTCGACCAAGCCGCCGCGGCCGAGCGGGCCGGCTTCGAC
>JBHEML010000187.1:0-628 GCA_046262615.1 Candidatus Limnocylindria bacterium
GCCAGGAGGCCACTATCCGCGGGCCCCGTGACGCCATCGCGCGCGGCATTGGCATGATCCACCAGCACTTCATGCTGATCCCGCCGCTCACGGTCGCCGAGAACGTCGTGCTCGGCGACGAGCGGTCCGGTCCGATGCTGAGCCAACGCGCGCTCAGTGGGCGGGTGCGCGAGCTCGAGGAGCGGTTCCACATCGGCGTCGACCCTGACGCGAAGGTCGAGGATCTTCCGCTCGGGCTCCAGCAGCGCGTCGAGATCCTGAAGGTGCTGTACCGCGGGAGCGAGGTGCTCATCTTCGATGAGCCGACCGCTGTGCTCACACCGCAGGAGGTCGGCGAGCTCTTCGCGATCGTCCGGACGCTCCGTGACGAAGGCAAGATGGTCATCTTCATCACGCACAAGCTCCGCGAGGTCTTCGCGGTGACCGATCGCATCACGGTCCTGCGGGCCGGCCGGAACGCCGGCGAGCTCGTGACGAAGCAGACGTCGCCGCCGGAGATCGCGCGGCTGATGGTCGGCCGCGAGCTCCGCCAGGTGCAGGCTCGCACGCCCGTGGCATCGACCGGCGCGGTGCTCGAGATCCGCGGCCTGCGGACGGAGAGCGACCGCGGCGCGCCGGCCCTCCAGGG
>JBHEML010000188.1:0-233 GCA_046262615.1 Candidatus Limnocylindria bacterium
GTGCGCCCCAGCCCGCACTGGATCTCGTCGAAGATCAGCAGCGCGCCGGAGTCGTCGCAGGCAGCGCGGGCCGCGAGCAGCAGCTCGTCGGGCAGCACGTGGACGCCGCTCTCGCCCTGGATCGGCTCGAGCAGCACGGCCGCGGTGTGAGCATCGACGCTGCCCGCGAGCGCGTCGGGATCCTTGGGCGCCACCGCAAAGCCCGGGACGAGCGGGGCGAACGGAGCCTGCTT
>JBHEML010000188.1:391-623 GCA_046262615.1 Candidatus Limnocylindria bacterium
CTCGGCGCCGGAGTTGCCGAGGTAGACCTTTCCGCCCAGCGAGCGCTGCGAGAGGCGCTGGGCCAGACGCAGCGGCGGCTCGCTGTAGAAGAGGTTGCCGACATGGATCAGGCGCGCCGCCTGCTCCTGGATCGCGCGCACGACCTGCGGGTGGCAATGACCAACGCTCGACACCGAGATCCCGGCGAGGAAGTCCAGGTACTCGCGGTCGTCCGCATCCCACAGACGTGCG
>JBHEML010000189.1:0-619 GCA_046262615.1 Candidatus Limnocylindria bacterium
TCGTGGAGGAGGTCGAGGAGCCAGGAGCGGATCACCGAGCCGTAGCGCCAGATTCCGGCGATCCTGAGCAGGTCGAGGTCGAACTGGGAGTGGTTCATCAGCTCGAATCCCTCCGCGTAGGCCTGCATCATCCCGTACTCGATCCCGTTGTGGACCATCTTCACGTAGTGGCCCGACCCGCTCGGGCCGACGTGCGCCCATCCCTTCTCCGGCGCGAGCGTCGTGAAGACGGGCTCGAGGCGGCCGACGGGCTCGTCGTGATCTCGCCGGAGGGCACCATCAGCCAGATCGCGCGCGGCGGCTCGAGCTGCGCGACGAGCTCCTCGAGCGTCTCCGCGGTGGAGTCCACCTGGGGGTCGTACGTCATCACCTCGTGGCCGTCACGGCGAAGCCGCTCCGTCATGTTGCCTCCCATACGACCAAGACCCACCATGCCGATCCTCATAGATCCTCCAGTCTGACGCGAACAGCCGAGCGCCCGCGCTCCTTGAGTGACTCGTAGTCTCCCGCGGCCTGCGCGCGGATCAGCCTGCGGAAGCCGAACGGCTTGCCGGGAATCGGGAGCTCGTCGCCCGGATCATCGACCACCTGGACGAAGAGGCCCGTGTTCGGGCCACCC
>JBHEML010000190.1:0-612 GCA_046262615.1 Candidatus Limnocylindria bacterium
GTACGTCCGAGCGAACGCGGGGGGACTCGGATGCGACAGCTCGAGGATCACCGCCCGGCCCTTCGGCCGCAGGACGCGGCGGAACTCAGCGAGCGATCGCGGCAGATCGCCGACGTTGCGGATGGTGAAGCCGCTGACGATGCGGTCGACGGACGCGTCGGGCAGCGGGAGCGCCTCCGCGCTGGCGATGACCGGCGTGTACCGCCGGCCGGCAGGCAGCGTGCGAGCGCGCCGCACGGAGACGGCGAGCATCCCGGCGGAGATGTCGACGCCGAACACCCGCGCGGTCGGCGCCGATGCTCTTCGTCTACGCGCATCCGGATGACGAATCGTTCGGTATCGCCGGCACCGCGATGAAGCTCGCGGACGCCGGCCACACGACGGCGCTTCTGACGCTCACGCGAGGCGACGCCGGTCTGTGGTTCGGGCGCGAGGCCGGCTCGTGGAGCCCGCGCGAGCTGGCAGAGGAGCGGGCCCGCGAGTGGCGCGCGGCCGTGGAGGAGATCGGCTTTCGCCACTCGCGGCTCCTCGAGTGGCCCGACGGCGGAGTCGCCGTGTCCCCCGTGGATGAGGTGACCGGCGGGATCGTCGAATACATGCGCGAGGTGCGCC
>JBHEML010000191.1:0-610 GCA_046262615.1 Candidatus Limnocylindria bacterium
CGCGTGCGGACCGCGCGGGCAAGCTCGTCGCCGATCTGATGACGAGGCTGCTGGAGCTCTCCGAAGCCCACCGCGAGTGGCGGCTGCCGGGCTACACGCACCTTCAGCGCGCGCAGCCGGTCTACCTCGCCCACCATCTGCTCGCCTATTTCTGGATGCTCGAGCGCGACGCCATCCGCTTCGACTTCGCCGCGCGCTCGACTCAGGCAATGCCGCTCGGCTCGGGCGCCCTGTCAGGGCTCAACTGGGACCTCGATCGCGACGCGACGGCAGCCGAGCTCGGCTACGCGCGACCATCGCCGAACTCCATCGACGCCGTCTCCAATCGCGACTTCGCCCTCGATTACCTGTACGCGGCGAGCGTTTGCTCGACGCACCTCTCGAGGCTGGGCTCCGAGCTCGTGATCTGGTCGAGCCAGGAGTTCGGCTTCTGCTCTGTGGCCGACGATTTTTCCTCCGGCTCGAGCATCATGCCGCAGAAGAAGAATCCCGACGCAGCGGAGCTCCTACGGGCCAAGGCGCCGCGCGTCGCCTCGTCGCTGGGGCGCCTCCTCGGCGTCCTGCACGCGCTGCCGCTCTCCTACTCGAAGGATCTTCAGGAGGACAAGGA
>JBHEML010000192.1:0-270 GCA_046262615.1 Candidatus Limnocylindria bacterium
GCAGTACGCCAAGCTGCTCAGTCTGGACAAGGTTGAGCTGGTGTTCACCAAGGATGCCCTCGAAGCCGCGGCCGAGCGTGCGCTGGTGTTGAAGACAGGCGCCCGCGGCTTGCGGACGATCATCGAGGAGGTGCTCCTCGAAGTGATGTACGAGATCCCGTCGCGCGTTGATGTGCGCAAGTGCATCATCGGGCGCGAAACGATCGCCCACGGTCAGGCGCCGTTGCTGGTTACGACGCGCTCGGGTCCGATCGCGGAGCTCGATGACCC
>JBHEML010000192.1:319-605 GCA_046262615.1 Candidatus Limnocylindria bacterium
TCAGGCTGAAGGCCACGACAAACCAGATAACGAGGCTCACCGCGCCAAGAATGAGTTGAGCCCGGTCGCGGGCGTGAGATTCTTTTCGGACGATAACCACTGACTCCTCAGTCCCTATCGGTAGTCCTCACGTATTGGGTGAAAGCTATCGACGGCGATCACTTCGGTGATCCCGACGGCGCCGTGCACTACACCCCCGGGCACGGAGTAGCCATCGCCTGGGCCAAGCTCGCGCTGCTGGTCACCGATCTGGAACGTCATGCGGCCCGAAACGACGTGGCCGACC
>JBHEML010000193.1:0-603 GCA_046262615.1 Candidatus Limnocylindria bacterium
GCGACGCGGTGTCCATCGGCGAGGGCAGCATCCTGCACGGCGCGCGGGACGGACGGTGCGCGATCGGCGCGCACACCCTGATCGGTCCGCAGTCCTATCTCGAGTGCCGCGACGTCGAGCTCGGTGCTGGCGTGCGGTGGGGCCCGGGGGCGAAGGTCCTGGTGACCGAGCACACCGGCGATCCCGTCGACGTACCCATCAGCCGCACCGACCTGGTCATCAAGCCGGTGCGCGTCGCGGACCTTCGTGTGATCCGGGGCGATCGCCGTTCGCCGCGAGCCGGCACGGGCGCGGCATGAGTTTGCGGGCACCCGAGGACGACCTGCACGTCGTGAGCGCCGAGCCCTTCAACGCCGAGACCCGGCTCGAGCGGCAGGTCGGTCTGGTGACGCCGGTGGCAAGGCACTACGTCCGCGATCACTTCGGTCTTCCGGCCCCGCCCGAGCGCCTCGTGGTCGACGGTCTCGTCGCCGCGCCGCTGGCCTTGAGCTGGACGGACCTTCGCGCGATGCCCGCGCTCTCGGTGTTCGTGACGCTGGAGTGCGCGGGCAACGGGCGCTCATACCTCGAGCCGCCGGTGCCGGGGGAGCAATGGGGCATCGG
>JBHEML010000194.1:0-595 GCA_046262615.1 Candidatus Limnocylindria bacterium
CACCGGGATGCTCGAGCCGGAAATGGTCGAGAGCGTCCTCGGACACGCCGAGGTGCGTCAGATCTTCACCGCGAACAAGACGACGATCGCCGGCTGCATGGTCTCCGACGGCGCGATCCGCCGGGGGGCCCAGGCTCGGCTGCTGCGTGGTCAGGAACCCGCGTGGCAAGGCACCGTCGCGACCCTTCGCCGGGTGAAGGATGACGTCCGTGAGGTCACCGCCGGTCTGGAGTGCGGCATCGTGCTCGAGGGGCACAACGACGTGCAGGTCGGCGATGTCATCGAGGCCTTCGTCGTCCAAGCAAAGCCACGCTGACATGGCGTACCGGCGCGCCGATCGCGTCAACGCCCTGCTGCAGCGTGAGCTCGCGACCCTGATCAGCGAGGAGCTGCGGGACCCGCGGATCTCGTTTCCCACGGTGACGAGCGTCGAGACGACCCCGGACCTCAAGACCGCGCGGGTCTTCGTGAGCGTGCTGGGAGACGACGCTGCCGTCACGAGCACGATGCAGGCATTGAGCGAAGCTCGCCCGTACATCCGGCGGGAGGTGGGCGACCGCACGGACCTGCGCTTCGTCCCTGAGATCGAGTTCGT
>JBHEML010000195.1:0-594 GCA_046262615.1 Candidatus Limnocylindria bacterium
CGGCCAAGGCCGTGGCTTTCCGGGAGGCGTCGCAGCCCTCCTTCCGCGACTACGCGGCGGCGGTGGTCGCCAACGCCCGGGCCCTGGCCGAGGCCCTGGCCGGCGAGGGCTTCCGCCTCGTGTCGGGCGGCACCGACAACCACCTCGTGCTCGTGGACCTGCGCCCCTTCGACCCCGACCTCACCGGCAAGGTGGCCCAGGACGTGCTCGACCGGGCCGGCATCACGCTGAACAAGAACACCATCCCGAACGACCCCCGCTCGCCCTGATCGGTCGGGCCCTGCGGGCGGCCGGCGACGACGCCGCCCTAGCCGAGCTCAGGGACGAAGCCAACACCCTCTGCTCGAAGTTCCGCCCGTACCCCGACTGAGCTGATGCTCGACTCCGCAGTCGGCTGATGCTCGCCTACGGGATCGTGTTCGCCGTCGCCGCCGTTGTCACCTTCGCCCTGACCCCGTGGGTGTGGCGCCTGTCCGTCCGGTGGGGCGCGGTGGTCAAGCCCGACGAGCGCCGCATCCACGAGCACCCCACCCCGACGCTGGGCGGCGTGGCCATGCTCCTCGCCCTGCTGGTCGCCCTCGCCGTGGCCTGGTT
>JBHEML010000196.1:0-240 GCA_046262615.1 Candidatus Limnocylindria bacterium
GTCCAACAGAAGAACCGCGAGCTTGCGTCCAAGCTCGAGGGACTCACGCATTACGGCGAGTTGATCGGCCAGTCCGAGGCAATGCGGAGCGTCTACCAGGTGATCGAGGCCGTCGCGCCTTCGACGGCGAGCGTCCTCGTGCTCGGCGAATCGGGCACCGGTAAGGAACTCGTCGCGCGCGCCATGCACACCAAGAGCGAGCGCGCCAAGGGGCCGTTCTTCGCCCTCAACTGCGCCGCG
>JBHEML010000196.1:339-591 GCA_046262615.1 Candidatus Limnocylindria bacterium
CTGCCGAAGGAAATTCTCGAGAACGAGCTGTTTGGTCACGAAAAGGGTGCGTTCACCGGCTCGACCAACGAAAAGCCCGGCGCCTTCGAGATGTCGAGCGGCGGCACGATCTTCCTCGACGAGATCGCCGAGATGTCGCCCGACATTCAAGTCAAGCTGCTCCGCGCGATCGAGTCGCGGTCCATTCGGAGACTGGGCGGCAAAAAGGAGATTCCGGTCGACATTCGCATCGTCGCCGCGACCAACAAGGAC
>JBHEML010000197.1:0-581 GCA_046262615.1 Candidatus Limnocylindria bacterium
AAGGACGTCGCCGCCGCGCTCGATCTCGCAGCTCAGCACGGCCTCGAGCTGCCCGTCGCGACGATCACCGGCGCTAGGTTCGCGGAGATCCGCGCGGCGACGGCCGGCCGCTCGACCTGAGCCGCAAAGAGTTCGACCTCCTCTGGCACCTGGCCACCCGCAGGGGCGAGGTCGTCCCCAAGCGGGAGCTCCTCGCCGCGGTGTGGCGCCAGCCCTACGGCGGGCCCGAGAAGACCGTGGACGTCCACCTCTCGTGGCTGCGAACCAAGCTCGGGGAGTCGGCCAGGTCGCCGAAGTACGTTCGCAGCGTCCGGGGCGTCGGCGTCATGCTCGTCGACCCCGACGCCCCGTGAGGGCCCGCCTGGCGCTCACCGCCGCGGCGGTGACGGCCATGATCGTGCTGGCCTTCTGCATCCCCCTCGGTCGGCTCATCCAGATCGTTGCCGCCAACCGGGCCCTCGACGCGGCCAAGCTCGAATCCCGGTCTCTGGCCGGCGCCATCAGCGCAGTGCCCGGCCAACTGGGAACCACCACCCAGCTGGTGGAACAAGCTAACGCCGGCAACCCCCGGCCCATCACGG
>JBHEML010000198.1:0-580 GCA_046262615.1 Candidatus Limnocylindria bacterium
GCCGTACGGAGCAGCTCCAAGAATCGAGCGCCGTAGCGCTCGAGCTTCACCGGCCCCACACCGGAGATCGCGAGCAGCTCGCGTTCTGTTGACGGCGTCGAGGCGGCCATCGCCCGCAGCACCGCGTCGCTGAACACGATGTACGCGGGCACGTGCTCGGCATCGGCGATCGACTTGCGCAGGGTGCGGAGCTTGTCGAACAGCTCCGCATCCGGCTCGGCGTCGATATGCACCTTTGTTCCCGCGACCCGCGGGACTTTGGTCACGGCGGCGGAGCCCAGCAGCGCGCGCCCGCTGCACGCAGGCGGCGACGATCGTCTTCCCCACTCCCCGTCCGGCCGCTTCGGGGACGACGGCGAGCGACCGCAGCTCCGCGAGGTCGCCGGTGAGCGTGGCAAGCGCGCCGCAGCCGAGGAACGCGCCGTCCTCGTCGTCGGCGACCAGGAAGTCCGCGAGGTTCGCCTCGACGAACGCCGGCCCGCGCTCCAGCATCCGGTCCTCTGCGGCGTAGCCGTTGATCAGCGTGAGCATCCGCGGGACGTCGGACGATCGGGCCGCGCGAACGATCACGACCCGAACG
>JBHEML010000199.1:0-576 GCA_046262615.1 Candidatus Limnocylindria bacterium
GGATTCGAGCTGGTACTTCATCCGCTTCGCAAGCCAGCCGCCGGACAAGCCGTTCGACCGCGCGGAAGCGGAAAAGTGGCTTCCCGTCGCGCAATATATCGGCGGCGTCGAGCACGCGATCCTGCACCTGCTGTACGCGCGCTTCTGGACGCGCGCGCTCGAGCGGCTCGGCGAGATCGGCATTTGCGAGCCGTTCAAGGGCCTCTTCACGCAAGGCATGGTCACCCACGAGACCTATCGCGGTGAGGACGACCGGTGGCTGGCTCCCGATGAGGTGCACAAGGACGAGAACGGCAAGCTGATCGATGCCGCGGGCGCTCCCGTTCAGCGCGGACGCGTGGAGAAAATGTCGAAGTCGAAGCGCAACGTTGTGGATTCCGACACGATCGCGCATCGCTATGGCGCCGACGCGGCGCGCTGGTTCCTGCTTTCCGACAGCCCGCCCGAGCGCGATCTCGAATGGTCCGAAGGCGGGATCGAGGGCGCCGCGCGCTTCGTCCAACGCGTGTGGCGCCTCGCCAATGCCGGTTTTGGCGAAGGAGAGGACCGCGATCTCGAGCGCAAGCGCCACCGCGC
>JBHEML010000200.1:0-570 GCA_046262615.1 Candidatus Limnocylindria bacterium
GTTCGGGCGAGGCGATGCCTGGGCGCAGGCACACGAGGTCCTTCGCGATGGTCACGCGTCGGCGATGCGCGCGGCCGTCGGGGCGCGGGTACGGCTTCTCGTCGGAACGGATTCCGTCGGCTGCTACGCCGAGGAGGTCGACCTGCTCCGGCGCGCCGGCATCTCGCCGGTGGAGTCGCTGCGGGCCTGCACGTCGAACGCCGCGGCCGCGCTCGGCCGGTCCGCGGATCTCGGAGCGATCGCGCCGGGCATGGCGGCCGACCTGATCGCACTGCGCGGCGATCCGCTTGCGGACCCATACGCGCTGGAGTCGCCGGTGTGGGTCGTGCGCTCCGGGCACCGGTACGATCCCCAGCTGCTCGCGTACGCGGCGCGGATCTCGGGTGCGGGATCATCGCTCGCCGAGCTGGTACGAGCGCCGCGGCCCGGTCATGACCGAACCTGACCTCGAGCAGCTGCGCTCGCGTCACTTCCCGGTCACGCGCGACCGGGTCTATCTGAATCACGGCTCCTATGGTCCGCTGACCCAGGGCGCCATCGACGCGTACAGCCAAGAGACCCGGAGGCTTG
>JBHEML010000201.1:0-570 GCA_046262615.1 Candidatus Limnocylindria bacterium
AGCCCCAGAGGAGCGACCGAGACCACCCGTTCTCCTGCGATGCGCAAGGCCTCGCGTGAGGTCACCACCACCTTGAGTGACTTCGCTCCTTGCAGCAAAGAAGACAGCGGGGACGCGGCCTCCATGACCTGTTCGAAGTTGTCCAGCACCAAGAGCATCTCTTTGGCTGCGAGGTGATCGCTGAGGCTCTGTTCTAAGGAACGTCCCGGGGTCTCTCTTAGGGACAGCACCTGGGCGATCGAGGCGATCACCAGAGAGGGGTCACCGAGGGCAGAGAGATCGACGAAGAAGACCCCATCGGGGAACGAGGCCAGCATCTCTGCTGCGAGCGCGAGCGAGAGCCGGGTCTTGCCGGTGCCTCCGGGACCCGTCAGGGTCACCACCGAGACCTCCGGAGAAGAGACCAGCTCGGTGACCGCGGCGATGTCTCGATCCCTTCCGATCAGGGCAGGCAAGCGCGGGGGCAGGTTGGTGGGATGGGCTCCCACCGAGCGCAAGGCGGGGAAGTCTTCTCGCAGACCCGGGGCGATTACCTGGTGCAGCGAGATGCGCTCGTCGATGTCTTTGAGG
>JBHEML010000202.1:0-569 GCA_046262615.1 Candidatus Limnocylindria bacterium
CCGTCCGGCGAGCGGACGTGCACGAGTGAGGAGAACACGACGAATTCCGATCGGCGCCGCACCGGTGACGACGACGGTCTCTTCCGCCGCCCGCTGAATTTCGCGCCAAGTCGAAGTGTGCGCGTCGCCACGCTCGTTTAGCGCTGATTAGACTTCTGTACCGCCACGCCATGATGGCGTCCGCGGGCCGCGGAAGGAACGCTCGCGCTCAGGGGTTGCCGCGCACGAAGAATCCGTAAACCGCGAAGAACGCAATGCCAGCCACGACGAACTGCGTCAATCGCAGTGCGAATGCACGGTAGTCGATCTCGTCGTGTTGTCGTTCGCTCATGCTCCCTCCAGCCCGATCATCGATCTGAGGCCGCCAGCACGGCGCTTAAGAAGTTCGCTGTGTCAAGCGCTGGAAAGTAGGTGGAAGCGTCCGGCCAAGGCGACTCCGATCAGCTCTTCGAGGAGACCAAGCGTCTGGTCCGCGAGTCAAGCTCGAGAAACATGACTTCCGAGACCGTATCCACGAGCTGGCGTTGGCCGCTGCGACGATGACACCGCCGGTGGCCGACGCGACGGGG
>JBHEML010000203.1:0-565 GCA_046262615.1 Candidatus Limnocylindria bacterium
CAACTCCTTGAAGGCGATCTTCATCCCGAACATCCTGTTCGAGCAGTTCGGGTTCACGTACTTCGGCCCGGTGAACGGGCATGACCTGGATGCCGTCGAGGGCGTGCTGAAGAAGGCTCGCGATTTCCGCGACGGCCCCGTGTTCGTTCACGTCCATACCCAAAAGGGCCATGGGTACGGACCGGCCGAAGAGGACAACCAGAAGTGGCACGGCGTGTCCGCGACCGGCGGCGCCGCGGCGACCGCTCCGCAATACACCAAGGTCTTCGCTGACGCGGTCGCCGAGAGCATGCGCCGCGAGCCCATGTCCGTCGCGATCACGGTCCTGCGCCCGCTCCCGGGCATCGTGCTCATGGCCCCGAAGGACGAGGCCGAGCTGCGCCAGATGGTGTGGACGGCGGTGCGGTACGCGCGGAATGGCGGGGGGCCGATCGCGTTCCGCTATCCGCGCGGGACCGGCGTCGGAGCGCGGCTCGATGAGCCACTGGTCGAGCTGCCCATCGGCGTGTCCGAGACGGTCCGCGATGGCGCCGACGTCGCGATCCTCGCCTACGGCACGCTGACC
>JBHEML010000204.1:0-561 GCA_046262615.1 Candidatus Limnocylindria bacterium
GAGCGGGGAACGCATGCCGCTTCAAGTACCGGCGCAGCAGCCCCGAGAGCCGATGCCACTGCGCCATGTGCATCACTGCGTCCCAGTCGATGGGATTCGATGGGGGCGGCGCCGTGGCCGATGGTGCCGCCGCTCGGACCAGAAGGTCCTGCTCGGGGGAAAGGACGAGCGTCATTCCCGGTCGACCGCCCCGTCATGGCGCTCGACGTACGCCGACGCCTGCATGGCGAAAAGCTCGGCGTAGCGGCCACCGAGGGCGACGAGCTGGTCGTGGTCGCCGCACTCCACCACGCCGCCCTGATCGAGCACGTAGATGCGATCGGCGCCGCGTACGCTCGAGAACCTGTGGGAGACGAGCAGCACGGAGCGGCCGTGCTGGAGGGCCCGGATGCTACGGAACAGGTCGTGCTCGGCTTCGGCGTCGAGGGCGGCGGTGGGCTCGTCGAGCACGAGGAATGGCGCGTCCCGGAAGAACGCGCGGGCCAGGGCGATGCGTTGCCACTGCCCGACGGAGAGCTCGACGCCGCCGTCGAAGGCCTTGCTGAGGCGGGTGTCGTAGCC
>JBHEML010000205.1:0-560 GCA_046262615.1 Candidatus Limnocylindria bacterium
GTGCGCCTCTATCCGCTCGACCGCGAGGGGCTGTGGAAGGGCGATCGGCTCGCCGTGCTGCCCGCGGAGCGCGCGCTGCGCCTCGGCGCGATGCTCGTGCGCTTCGCCGTGCGCACGGCCGGGGAGCTCGGCGGCCGGCGCATGGTCGCGCAGATCCAGGTCCCGAACGTGCGCTTCTTCGAGCGCCTCGGCTGGCGCCGCGACGGCGATCCGGCGCCGATGCTCGGGGTCGAGCACCAGCCGATGACGATCGACCTCAGCGGAGGCTGGACGTGACGCTTGATCAGGCGGTGCTGCACAAGGTGGAGGTCGTCAACGTCGGGCTCGCGGCCTTCGGCGACGCGATCCGCGATCAGGACACGCCGGTCGTCGATGTCGACTGGCGCCCGCCCGCGGCCGGCGACCCGGCCGCCGTCGCCGCGCTCGAGCGCCTGTGGGGCGTCCACGGCGCGACCGTCGCGCAGGCCAACGAGCAGGTCGTCGAGCGGATGGAGGCCTGCAGCCCGCGCGCCGTCGGCGTCGCCACGGCGCGCGACGTCCTGCCCGTGCTGGCCGAGGGC
>JBHEML010000206.1:0-557 GCA_046262615.1 Candidatus Limnocylindria bacterium
TGCCGCAGGTGGGCGCCCTGGTGATCGCGGCGTTCGCTGCGCTCGGCGCGCTGCGGGCGGGCGGCCTCGGCGGCCTGGGCTTCGCGGCCGTGATTCTCGGCGCCATGGGCGGCGGCGTGCTCGTCCCGGTGCGGGGGCAGACGCTCGAGCAGTGGGCGCCGCTGAGCGTGCGGTTCCTGCTCGGGCGCTTCAGCGGCGCTGCGCGGTTTCGCTCGCAGCGCGCGCAACTCGGGCACCTTGTTCTCCTACCCGACGGGCAGCTTGACCCGCAGCCCGCCGCGGCGCCGCAGGCCACGCCGGGCGAGCTCGCGGAGGTCGAGCTGCTCGAGGTGACCCTCAGCCGCTACGAAGACGCCCGGCTCGGTGTCGCCGTGGACCGCGGGGCGCACAGCTACACCGCGACGGTCCGGGTCAGCGGCCGCGCGTTCGCCTTGTTGGGGCCGGAGGATCGGGAGGCGCGCCTGGAGGAGTACGGGGCGGTCCTCGCCGCGCTCGCCCGCGACGACTCGCCCGTGCGGCGGGTCGCGTGGATCGAGCGGACCCTCCCGGCGGATGCT
>JBHEML010000207.1:0-556 GCA_046262615.1 Candidatus Limnocylindria bacterium
GCCGACGCTGGCGCCCGTGCCGCCCTGCCGCCGCGCGATCCCCCAGGACGCCGAGGCGCTGTTGTACCAGCCCATGTACTCGGAGTCCGCGTCGTCCCGTCGCGCGAGCAGGCCGATGAGGGTCGTCTCGCTCAGCGAGACCACGTGGAAGTCGGCCGACACCTCGTAGTCCGGACCGGGCGGCGCGCCGCTCGCGGTCAGCACGGCGTGGGGACCAGCCTTCGCTGCGCGGACCCGCATCTGGGAGGTCAGCTGCGCCCGTCCGGAGGCAGACGGCCAGTCCGTCCACGTCGCGCCGAGCTCGCCGGCGTGAGCGCCCAGCGCGACACCCCCCTGGCCGCTGAACGAGTCGGACACGAACGGAGGCCCCGCGCCGCACTCCGCCTGCCGCGCCGGTGAGGCCGAAGCGGACGGCGCGGGCACGGCCGCCGGGACGCGACCGGCGCACGCGAAGCACAGCACGCCGGCCAGCACGACGGGTGCGCGGATGCCTTTCACTGCGACGCGCCCATCATCGCCCATCACCGGGGCCGACCTGGCCCTAGAACTCCTCGGC
>JBHEML010000208.1:0-554 GCA_046262615.1 Candidatus Limnocylindria bacterium
CTTCTGGGTGCCCCGCGCGCGTCAGCGCGTCCTTGCGGTCGACCAGCTCCCGCTTGACCAGCTCCGCCAGCGACTCTTCGAGCGTGAACGATCCCTGCTTTCGCGTGATCGTGATTTCCTGATGGAGGTGCTGCAGCGCGTTCTTGCGCACCTGCTGCCGCGCTCCGTAGCCGACCATCAACAGCTCCGCGGCTGGAATGCGGCCGCCGCCGGTTTTCGGCATCAGCGTCTGCGTCAGCACCGCCGCCAGCGACATCGCCAGCTCCTGGCGGATGGTGTTCTGGCGCTCCGGCGGAAACGAATCGGCGACCCGCGCGACCGTCGGAGGGCGGCGCGCAGCGCGGTCGGAAAATCTGGCGCGTCGGCGCCGACCTCGATCTGCTCGACGATCGACCTGCGGTGCGTGTGTTCGTACTCGATCGGATCCTCGATGGTGATGATGTGGCGCGCCTCGCGCAGGTTGATCTCGTTGACCAGCGCCGCCAGCGTCGTCGTCTTGCCGGAACCGGTCGGTCCGCCGACCAGCACCAGCCCGCGCGGCAGCCGCGTCAGGG
>JBHEML010000209.1:0-548 GCA_046262615.1 Candidatus Limnocylindria bacterium
CTCATCCTCCGCGTCGCGTGCCCACGTGGCTCGGGCGCATCCTCGCCGGGGACGAGGCGGTCGCGCTCATGACTCAGGCGCGTGGCGCATCGAACGCGAAGGCGAAGCGCGAGCTCGGATGGCGGCCGCGCTACCCGAGCTGGCGCCAGGGCTTCGCGGAGCTGGCCGGCCAGCGGGCGGAGGGCGCCGCGGCTCGTTCCGGCTGACGACGTTGTCCGTGGTGGCGCGGGCTCAGCTCGCGACGGGGACCGTCGCCCCTCGGCCGCCCGTCTGGTTCACCACGCGGAAACGAAGGCTCGTCCGCCGGCCTACAGCCCTACAGCTGGTGCAGGCCCACCACCAAGTCGAGTCGCGCGGCTCCGCGCTGAAGTGCTCCGTCCAACGTGACGACGCGACAGCCCAGCAGCTGCGCGAGCGCGAGGTACTCGGCGTCGTAGGTCTTGGCCCAGCCCAGGGCATCGGCCAATCGCCAAGCCTCGGGCCCGAGCTGCCGAGGGTTGCGGCTCTTGATCGGACCGGCGTCGAGCCAGCGCATCGCCGCCTCCGCG
>JBHEML010000210.1:0-546 GCA_046262615.1 Candidatus Limnocylindria bacterium
CCGTGACACCTGACCGCGGCTACGCGCTGTCGATGCGAGGCATGGCCCGCGAGGTCGCCGCAGCGCTCGGGCTGGCCTACGCGGACCCGGGCGCCGTGCCGGTGCAGGTCGACGGTGGCGGCCACCCGGTGCGCATCGATGACGTCGAGGGTTGCGATCGCTACGTCGCGCGCACCGTGACGGGGCTCGACCCGGCAGCGATGTCGCCGACGTGGTTGCAGCGCCGGCTCACGCTCGCCGGTATGCGCCCGATCTCACTCGGGGTCGACGTGACCAACCATGTGCTGCTCGAGCTGGGTCAGCCGCTGCATGCGTTCGACCTGACCAAGCTGACCGGCGCCGTCGTCGTACGAAGGGCCAAGCCGGGTGAGCGGCTGACAACCCTCGACGGCCAGGAGCGCGCGCTTGACGCGGAGGACCTCGTCATAACCGACGACACCGGCCCCATCGCGCTGGCCGGCGTCATGGGCGGGGCTACCACGGAGGTGGATGCCACCACGACCTCGATCCTCATCGAGTCCGCGCACTTCCTACCAGTGCCGATCG
>JBHEML010000211.1:0-544 GCA_046262615.1 Candidatus Limnocylindria bacterium
CGCCACCGAGGGCCACGCGCACGTACTCGCGGCCCAGCGACCGCGCGATCGACTTGGCGATCGACGTCTTGCCCACGCCCGGCGGTCCGGAGAAGAGCAGGATTGGACCCTTCGCCATCGCGCGCGCCTTGGCTTCCACCTTGTCGCGGACCGGTCGGTCCCCCTCGCCGACGTTCAGCGCGGGCGTCGCGTCATCCTTGTCGACCTTGAACGTGGCGATGGGAACTTCACCGGACTTCTCCACCTCCTCGAGGTAGGTGCGAATGACCTGCGCTTCCATCGACTCGCGGCCAGCGCGCTCGAGGCGCCCCAGCTCCCGCTCCACTTCGGTACGCGCGACCGGCGGCAGGTCGAGCTTGGCGAGCTTCTCCCGCAGCTCGCTGATCTCCTTGCTCTGGTCGTCGTCGCCCAGCTCCTTCTGGATCGCCTTCATCTGCTCGCGCAGGTACATCTCGCGCTGGCGCTCGCCGAGCTCCTCCTGCACCTGCGACTTGATCTCCTCCTGCATCTCGATCATGCCGATCTGCCGCTGCACGTGCACAAG
>JBHEML010000212.1:0-535 GCA_046262615.1 Candidatus Limnocylindria bacterium
TGGTGGCGCTGTTCAACGGCATGGGCGGCGCCACCGCGGCGCTTGTATCCGTAGCGGAGTTTCTAAGGCTTAGTCGGTCTGGCGATACTGTGCCCGTCGGTGAGTCGACCTCGATCGTTCTGGGCACGGCAATCGGCGCGATCTCCTTTACCGGCAGCATCATCGCCTTCGGGAAGCTGCAGGAGCTCCTGTCGGGCAAGCCGCTGCAGTTTCCGCTGCAACGAGTCGTTAACGCGTTCATCCTCGTCGCCGTTCTAGCGCTCGGCGCGTTCGTCGTGATGGGCGGAGGCGGTGCGCCCGCGTTGTGCTGGTAGTAGCGGGAGTTCTGGTCGGTGCGTCGGGAACGCTGCTCACCTTGCTGATGAGCACGGCGATGAATCGCTCCGTCGCCAACGTGCTGTTCGGAGCGTTCGGCGCCGCGGGTAACGATGTGGCGTCCGCGGCGAACACTGTCGGTCACACTGTTCGGCAGACGACGCCGGAGGACACCGCGATCGCGCTGGCCTATGCGCGCAGCGTTGTCATCGTTCCCGGC
>JBHEML010000213.1:0-535 GCA_046262615.1 Candidatus Limnocylindria bacterium
TGGCAGGAGCCACCGCCTATCCCCGTGTCATCCATCCCGAAGTGTTCCGGACGATCGCCGATGAGGTCGGGGCCTACTACCTCTTCGATGCCGCCCACCTGGCCGGGCTCATCGCGGGCGGAGCCCACCCCTCGCCCGTCCCCCACGCCGACGTCGTCACGTTCACCACGCACAAGACCCTGCGCGGGCCCCGTGGGGGCTGTGTCCTCTGCACGGCCGAGTTGGGGCCGAAGATCGACAAGGCGCTGTTCCCCGGTCTGCAGGGTGGCCCGCTCGAGCACGTGATCGCAGCCAAGGCGGTCGCGTTCTGGGAGGCGTCCACTCCGGCATTCCGCTCCTATGCCCACCAGATCGTGGCGAACGCCGCGGCGCTGGCCAAGGGTTTGGCTGACCGGGGATTCCGCCTGGTATCGGGCGGGACCGACAACCACCTCATGCTCGTGGACCTGCGCAGTTACGACGCCGATCTCACCGGCAAGCAGGCCCAGGAAACGCTGGACCGGGCCGGGATCACGCTCAACCGCAACACCATCCC
>JBHEML010000214.1:0-534 GCA_046262615.1 Candidatus Limnocylindria bacterium
GCTGTATGCCGGCGCCGAGTGCCTCCTCCACGCCGCGCTCCTCGAGGGATTCGGCCTCACGCCGCTCGAATCCCTCGCCGCCGGCACGCCCGTCGTCGGCTACCGCGCGGGCGCCGTCGCCGAGGTCGTCGGAGATGCGGGGCTCCTGGTCGACCCGCTGCCGGGCGCGCTCGCGGACGCGCTCTGCGCCTATCTCGCGGATCCCGCGCTCGCCGCGCGGCTGCGCGCGCGGACCGCGCCTCGCGCCGCGCTGTTCTCGTGGGATCGCGCCGCGGGAGCCCGGCGCACGACCCGACGTGAGCGACCGGCGACGGGCGGCAGGCCGAGCGGCGTTCGGCGCCGCGGCGCTCGCGTGGCTCGCCCTCGCCGCATGCGCACCCGCGCCGGGGGTCGCTCCCTCCGCGCCCACGCAGGCGGCGCCCTCCGCCGCGGCCACGCCGCTTCCCTCGCCGACGCTCCCGCCGGCCGCGACGGCGTTCCTCGGTCTCCTCGCCGAACGCGACGCCGCCCAGCGGTCGGGCGACGCCTCTAAGG
>JBHEML010000215.1:0-533 GCA_046262615.1 Candidatus Limnocylindria bacterium
CGTCGGGCCCGTTCTCCTCGAAGATCGGCATGCCGGTCACCGCGTCCTCGTAGGGGCCGAGGATCCCCTCGGAATCGGTCGGGCTGCCGTTCCAGCAGGTCGGGGGCCACGGCTGGTAGTTGGCGATCTTGCCGTCCTTGATGACCAAATGATGGCTGAGGACGCCGCGCACCGCCTCGTGGAAGCCGCAGCCGATTCCCTCGTCGGGCACGTCGAAGTTGTTGAACGTCTTCGTGTGCCCCTGACGAACCTGCTCGAGGCCCTCCTCGAGGAAGTAAAACGCCTGGGCCGCGGCATAGGCAATGGCGGCTTCCACTCGAAGGTCATCTCGCCCAGCTGGCGCGAGCGCGGCAGGTTGATCTGCACGCTGTGACCCGTCGACTTGACGTAGCCCGTGTCAACCAGGCCCGCCAGCGCGGTCGTCCACAGGCGCGCGAGCGCGCCGCCGCCCGTCTCGAGCGCCAGCGTCTCCTGCGTCTTGGGGTTGATCCAGCGCGGGCTCATGACCCAGCTGTACTTGCCGCCCTCGAGGT
>JBHEML010000216.1:0-531 GCA_046262615.1 Candidatus Limnocylindria bacterium
GCGCTGCACCGCGTCAACGATCTCGGCACGGCCCCCGTAGTTGAAGGCGATCGTCATCGTGCCGTTCTTGCCGGAATCCGTCGCGCGCGCCGCTTCGTCCATGGCGCTCCGCACGCCGTCGGAGAGCTCACGCAGCCGGCCGATGATGCGGAGCCGCACGCCGTCCTTCACGAGCGTCGGCGTCTCGCGGCGGATCGTCTCCTCGAGGAGCCGCATCAGGCCGCCCACCTCGTCCGGATCGCGCTTCCAGTTCTCCGTCGAGAAGCTGTAGAGCGTCACGAACTCGACGCCGCGGTCGCGCGCCGCCTTGACCGTCCGCCGGATGGTCTCCACGCCCTGACGGTGGCCGGCGATCGCCGGAAGGTGGCGGCTTTTCGCCCAACGCCGATTGCCGTCCATGACGATCGCGATGTGCCGTGGGACGGCGTTATTCGAGGTCACTGGCTATACCGCCAGGATCTCCTTCTCTTTGGCGTGACCGATCTCGTCGGCTGCCGAGACGTAGAGATCGGTGAGCTTCTGGAGCTGCTG
>JBHEML010000217.1:0-530 GCA_046262615.1 Candidatus Limnocylindria bacterium
GGCTACGGCCGCAACGCCGACGCCTACCACGTCACCGCTCCGTCGCCCGGCGGTGTCGGCGCCGCCGCCTGCATGGAGCTGGCCCTGGTCGACGCCGGCCTCGAGCACGTCGCCCGGCATGTCAACGCCGCGGCCTCGGCCGGAGGGTTCGACATGCCTGACGCCCACCTCAGCCGGATGCCGGTGGTCGTCGACGCGGAGGGCTGGCGTGCCCTGGCCGGCGAGCTCGATGCGCTGAACGAGCGCGTCCAGGAGATCGGGGCCCAGAGCGCCGCCCGTCTGGAGGCCGCCGAGGAAGAGGACGGAGCCGAGGCCACCGTCGTGCTCATGCTGTTCAGCTCGGCCCCGACCGATGCGGCGGCGCCGGACGCGGTGGACCTGCCCGCCGGCTCAGGCCGCGTCGAGCTGCGCGACGTGACCTTCGCCTACGGCGACGACGTGGACGCCCACGCGGAGCCCGCGCTGCGCGACCTCTCGCTGACCGTCGAGCCGGGCACGACGCTCGCCCTCGTGGGAGGGACGGGTTCGGG
>JBHEML010000218.1:0-523 GCA_046262615.1 Candidatus Limnocylindria bacterium
CGGTAGCCGTGACCAATGGCCTGTTGTTCGCGATCACCGACGAGTTGTGGTTCCGGCGCATCATCCTGACCGGCGGCCCCGCGCCGCAGGTTCCCCAATTTCTGCTCCTCAGTTGGTTCGCCGGTTCGTTCGTCGCGGCCAGGTTGGGAGGACTGCGCGCCGCGGCGATCGTTGGTCTCTACGCCGTCGGAGCCGTCTCCGTGACGGTCGCCCGGTTCGTCGTTGAGCCGCTCCTCCAGTGCGCACTGATCCCTCAGCCGAACTGCCCCGCGACGCCGCTCGATCTCATCACCGGCACTCCCTGGATCGGCGAAGGGCTCAGGCGGCTGCTCTGGATACTGCCGGGATTGGTGTTCGGCGCGATCGCCGGGCGGTCGATCCGCGTCGGCCTCCCATGGACGAAGGGACTGGTCGCGGTCAGCGTGTTCGCGATCTGCGGCATCGCGTTCAGTCACCTGCTTCTCGTCACTCGATACACGATCTGTTTCGGTGGAGATTTAATCGCTCGATGTTCCGATCAGGA
>JBHEML010000219.1:0-522 GCA_046262615.1 Candidatus Limnocylindria bacterium
CTGCACGTCCTCGGCGGCCTGCTTCGTCCGCTCGACGAAGATGGGCGGCATGGCGATACCGGTGAAGGTGTTATCCGCGTGCCGCACGCACGCCGACACGACGATGGGCGCACCGGACACCCGTGCGAGGCTGGCCGCGACGGAGGGGAACGATGTCGAGGTGCCGAAGAACACCGCTTCGACGTTGTCGAACGCCTGGGCCCGAGGTCCGAGATCCATCATCAAGCCGACCATTTCGTTGCGGCGCAGCGCGCGAAGGACCTTGCCGAAATGGATGGAGACGAAGATCACGCCCTTGCCGTGCGCGAGGGCGCCACGCAGATGCTCCCAGCCCTCGATCGTCACCAGACGCTCGAAGTCGGCGACCCCGAGCAGCGGGAACCGCATGATCTCGACGAGATACTTCGCGAAGTTGCGGAAGGACCGCCGGGCCACCCTTGCCACCTCGGGGTCCGTAGGCGGCCGGCCAAGGACCACGGAGAAGTTGTGCTTCGCGATGCGCCGTTTGGTGGCCCACAACAG
>JBHEML010000220.1:0-521 GCA_046262615.1 Candidatus Limnocylindria bacterium
GGCTTGGCGGAGGGCGTCGTGCTCGGGTCGGTGGCGGCGGCCGCCGGCGCGGGCGGCGCGCTGCTCGAGCGTGTCCGCGCCCGTGAGCGCCTTCCGGGCGCGGGTCGCGGCGACGTCGCGATCGGTCTGGATCGCGCGGGTCTCGTAGGCGCCTGGACGGTCCAGGCGCTCCCATGCGGTGGCGGCGCGGTCGCGGTGGGCGCGAAGCTCGGTGCGGTCCTGCGCGGCGGCGCTGGGTGCGAGCTCGTCGGCGAGCTCGCTGAGCCGCTCGCCGCGCGCGTCGCCGAGGATCAGACGGTGGGGGGCGAGGGGGTCCGGCATGCCAGCCGCGACCGCGGTTGCGTGGCGGGGGGGCGCGGCGAGCCCGGACTGCGCGGCGCCGTCTGCGTGTGTGAGTGTGCGCGGCGCCGCGGTCGCCTCCCGGAGCGTGCGCTCCGCGGAGCGGCGGGCGTCGTGCTGGCTCGTTGGCGTTTCGCGGTGCGCCGGGGTTGCTTCTGCTGGTTGGCGCTGGTGCTCTGGGG
>JBHEML010000221.1:0-520 GCA_046262615.1 Candidatus Limnocylindria bacterium
GGATGGAGCGACGAGCACCCTCGCCGCCATGGTCGCCCCCGACCGAGAGGTACCGAATGCGTACGTCGTGATCTCAGCCGGTAGTCAGCGCACCTGGAGCCTTGGTGGATCGAGTTGGGTGATCGAGTCGGATCCCAGTACACCCCAAGTGGTTGGAATTGCCTGCAGTGGCGTCCCGAGTACGGATTGCTCCCTCTGGCGGGCCGCGCGCGCCGAATCCGGGTGCTCTCACTCGAATCGCTGAGGCGCGCGCCGAGCGCGGCCTCGCCGATCGACGAACTGCTGGGCCGCCTCAGCGTTGGCGAGCTGCTGCGCCTGCTGACACCTCGGCAGCGCTCGATCGTCGTCGCGTACTTCTATCTCGACCAGAGCCAGGAACAGATCGCGGAGCTGCTCGGGATCCGCCGCGGCACGGTCGCCGCGACGATCTCGCAGGCGCTCGCGCGGATGCGGGAAGGGGAAGGCCATGTCCAGGGAACTGCGCGACCTCTTTAAGAAGGACCTCGACCAGCTCCCACTG
>JBHEML010000222.1:0-516 GCA_046262615.1 Candidatus Limnocylindria bacterium
CGCACGCGCTCGGCCGCGAGCGGCACCACGTACTCGGCCTTGTTGCCCAGATCCACGGTGGTCGCGGTCACGCGCCAGTAGCGAAGGCCGGAGCGGTCGTCCTTGCGGTGGAACTCGCGGTAATAGGGATCGCCGGGATACCCCTGCGCCGCCGACCAGACTTGACCGGAGACCTCGGGGTGGCGCGAGACGGCCGCGACCGTCGAGTCCGCGACCAGGTATGGGCGGAAGACGAGCGGATCGAGGAGCGCCGCGGCAGCGGCCGCGCCGTTGCCCGAATCGCGTTCGTCGCGCCGCGAGCGGAACGGCTTCGTTGCGCGCGCGACCGTGCTGCCGCGCAGGAGCGCCGCGTCGGTGAAGAAGTGCGTCAGGCCGTGCCGCTCGAGCGCGCGCTCGAGGCCGGGCTTGTACGCGCACTCCGGCAGCCAGATGCCGGTCGGGTCGAGGCCGGTGAGCCGCCGCGTTGCCGCGACCCCGATGGCCAGCTGCGCCTCCACCGAGCGCGCGTCCAGCAGG
>JBHEML010000223.1:0-515 GCA_046262615.1 Candidatus Limnocylindria bacterium
GCTCCGATCTTCTCCAGGCTGTAAGCGATCCGGCCAAGGCCGCCCAGGTTCTCCGGCAACAGATCGGCGACAAAAAGCAGGGGATCGAGCTTCACTATCCGAACGACTGGCAGGGCCGTCTCGATCATGGCTTTGTCCGGGTGATCAGTCCCGGCAAGACCACGGTGATCTCGGTATCGGCGAAGGCCACCGCCTCGCAGGGGGAGTCGCTTTTCAAAGCCGCCATCGCCGGCGTCTCGAAAGACCTCGACGGGGCCCTGGCCGACGCCGACGCAGAGCGTGACCAGCCCATAGCGGGCGCGGCGGCGGCGCATCTCCCAGACCAGCGAAGTCATCAGCCGGGCGCCCGAGCACCCCAGGGGGTGGCCGAGGGCGATCGCGCCGCCGTTCACGTTCAGCTTCTGCTCGTCGATGCCGAGCTCGCGGGCGCAGGCCAGCGACTGTGAGGCGAACGCCTCGTTGAGCTCGACCAGATCGATCTCGTCGATGCTCAGCTCGGCGGCCTCGAGGGCCTT
>JBHEML010000224.1:0-515 GCA_046262615.1 Candidatus Limnocylindria bacterium
GTTCCGGACCATCCCCGAGCCGCTGAGTTGGTGTGGGCGCAGAGATCGGGCACGCGGCCGTGAAAATGCGACCTGGACGATGACTCTGCGTCATCGTCCCAGGTCAGAGGGTGGAGCTGAGGGGACTCGAACCCCTGACCCCCACACTGCCAGGACGGCCTGCGCCCGAGGCGCGACCAACTTTCCCTTATTTCTCAGGCAGTTTGGGATTGGGCGGGGGTGCCAAGAGAGGGCTGGGTTGGTTCCGATCGGGCACGCAGACGCGGCTGCGGCTGCGTCGGCGCGCCGCGCAGCATCGCTAGCGCCGGTCCCTGGCCGGGCGTGTCATCCGAGGCAGGCGCCGCTTCCTGCTTGCCTGGCGCGTCTCGTGCTGGCCGCCAGCAGACAGGTCATGCTCACGGTGGGATCTACGGGTGGCTGAAGTGCGGCCTCGAACAGCCACCCATACGACGGCCTGGATTGATGTTGCGCTGTAGTCCGTCTCTTGGAAGCCAGCGGGGCTGCCACAAGCATGG
>JBHEML010000225.1:0-514 GCA_046262615.1 Candidatus Limnocylindria bacterium
GAGAAGCCCTTCCTCATGCCCATCGAGGACGTGTTCACCATCACCGGCCGGGGCACCGTGGTCACCGGCAAGGTGGAGCAGGGCATCGTCAAGGTCGGCGACCAGGTCGAGATCGTGGGCATCCGTGACACCCAGACCACGGTGTGCACCGGGGTGGAGATGTTCAAGAAGCTCCTCGACCAGGGCCAGGCCGGCGACAACGTGGGCGTGCTGCTGCGGGGGACCAAGAAGGAAGACGTGTCCCGGGGCCAGGTGCTGTGCAAGCCCAAGTCCATCACCCCCCACACCACCTTCGAGGCCAACGTCTACGTGCTGAAGAAGGAGGAGGGCGGGCGCCACAGCCCGTTCTTCCAGAACTACCGGCCCCAGTTCTACTTCCGCACCACCGACGTCACCGGCCAGATCACCCTGCCCGAGGGCACCGAGATGGTCATGCCCGGCGACAACGTGGCTGTCAACGTCGAGCTGATCCAGCCCATCGCAATGGACGAGGGGCTTCGCTTCGCTATCCGCG
>JBHEML010000226.1:0-505 GCA_046262615.1 Candidatus Limnocylindria bacterium
GGGCGGGACGACCCACCTCGGGCTGCCTGTGTTCGACACGGTGCATGAAGCCGTCGCGAAGACCGGCGCTACCGCAAGCGTGATATACGTCCCGCCGCCATTCGCGGCAGATTCGATCCTCGAGGCGATCGACGCCGAGGTGCCGCTGATTGTCACCATCACCGAGGGCATTCCGGTGCTCGACATGGTCAAGGTGAAGCGCGCGCTCACTGGTTCGAAATCGCGGCTGATCGGGCCTCGGCCAGACGACGGCGGTCGGCATCGGCGGCGATCCGGTGAAGGGGACCGAATTCATCGACATCCTCGAGATGTTCCTTGCCGACGACGAGACCCGTTCGATCGTGATGATCGGTGAGATCGGCGGCAGCGCCGAGGAAGACGCAGCGCAATTCATCGCCGACGAAGCAAAACGCGGCCGCAGGAAACCCGTCGTGGGCTTCATCGCCGGGCGCACGGCGCCGCCGGGTCGCCGCATGGGCCATGCCGGAGCGATCGTCTCTGGGGG
>JBHEML010000227.1:0-504 GCA_046262615.1 Candidatus Limnocylindria bacterium
GCGGGAGCTCGAGCGGCGCGCTCACGTCCGGCGACGAGCTGGCGTTCGGCACCGCGACCGGCTCGCAGTCCTACGACGACCAGGGCTTCGGCTTCCCCGCGACGACATACGCCACGACAACATGGACCTCCCCGCTGCACGCGCCGGGTTTCGGGCTCACCGAGCTGGTCGCGTCGTGGAACGCCGACACTCCGCCGGGCACCTGGATCGAGGTGCAGATGCGCGGCACGACGAATGCCGGCACGCTGACGAAGTGGTTCGTCATGGGCCGCTGGGCGTCGGGCGACGGCGACATCCATCGCACGTCGTTGGGCGGCCAGGGCGACACCGACGGAACGATCGCGATCGACACGTTCCTGTCGCGCAAGGGCGTCACGGTGACGGACTATCAGCTGCGCGTCGTGCTATTGCGCCTGCCGACGGCCACGGCCGGACCGACCGTGTCGTCGCTGAGCGCGTTCGCGTCGGCGTTGCCCGGCGACAAGAAGGCCGCCGTCAGCGAGG
>JBHEML010000228.1:0-502 GCA_046262615.1 Candidatus Limnocylindria bacterium
GGTCTAGGACGGCCGATGCCGGAAGAAGCGATCCGGGATGCCCGACTGCTCGAAGAGCGGCTTCAGCACCGCCTGCAGCTCGTCGCCGTGGAGACCGCTGATGGACCAATCGTCGCGCGGGCTCAGCGGCTCGTAGTGGACCGCGGCCGCGCGGGCGGCGGCGCCGATCCGCAGGTGCAGCTCGGTGATCGCGTCCTGCCAGCCATCGAGAAGCGTCTCGATCTGGTCGGGCCCGGCTGTCATGGTCTGGCCGCCGACCGCTTCGCGGACGGCGCGGTAGGCCCTTTCCACGACGACGTCGTGACGCTGGGCCTGCGTGAGCAGGTTGGCCAGGGTCTCGAGCTGCCGCTCCGTGAGGGGCGGGCCGTCCGTTTCGGCGGAAGGATTCACGTCCATGCTGGACTCCCGTCACTGCCGCCGGCCGTCATCCCGCCGGCAGCTTGCTTGCCAAGCAGAGTGTTGCACGTCCGGCGAGGCGGCCTGGCGTCGAATGCGTCCGCAG
>JBHEML010000229.1:0-500 GCA_046262615.1 Candidatus Limnocylindria bacterium
CCCCCGGTTCACCGACCGCCCGCACCGTCCGCGCCTCGAGATCCGCCCGTCCACCGAACGGGTCGACGAGCTCTCCGCCGGCGGGACCCGCAATGCTCCCGGCGGGACCCACCGCCGTCGGCCGCCAGGCCATCGCGTTCATCGTGAAGTCCCGCCGGGCGAGGTCCTCGTGCAGCGATCCGGTGAAGGCGACCTCGTCCGGCCGACGGTGGTCGGCGTACCCGGCCTCGATGCGGTAGGTCGTGACCTCGATCTCGTGCGCCCCGCTCGACACGACGACGGTCCCGAAGCGGTTCGTGTACAGCGAGCGCCGGAACAGGCCCTGGATCTCATCGGGCGCCGCACTGGTGGCGACGTCCCAATCCTGCGGATCGACGCCCCGGATCGCGTCGCGGACGCAGCCGCCCACGACGAACGCCTCGAAGCCGTTCGCGATCAGGGTCTCCACGACGCGCTCGACATCCCTCGGGACCCGGAGCGCGAATGCGGTGGTCACGCGG